>CAYOTY010000084.1:0-12786 GCA_964406995.1 uncultured Microbacterium sp. | reverse complement strand
CAGCGGCGGGCGCACCTTCTTGCGCGAGGTGAAGATCACGACCATCGCGAGCACGAAGCCGCCGAGCGCTCCGATGAGCCACGGTGCCATGGTCAGCTGGCCGGTGGTGTAGAGGGTGTTCGCCGTCCACATCCAGCCGACGACGGCGGTGACGAGGAGGATGCCGAAGAGGCCGACGGTCTTCCAGATGGTGTCTTCGACCGTCATCCGGTCGGTCTCGATGGCGCCGGCCGGGGGAGCGGCGTACATCCCCTCCAGCTGCGCGCTGGCAGCGGCGTTCACACCCATGTGCGCCGTTGCGGCGGTGTTCGTGCCGGCCTGGGGGCCACCCGGGTAGGTCGCGACAGCACGCGGGTCCTGCTGCTGGAACGCCGGGTTGTTGAATGCGGGATTGCTCATGTGCTGGCCTCACTCCAAGGGATCTAAAGGTCGCTTGCCTCTACGATACCGGGCGCGGCTATGCGCGGGGTGTGATCTACGCTGAGAACGTGCCCAGGAAATCGCCGCTCGTGATCGGGCACCGGGGCGCGCCCGGCTATCGTCCCGAGCACACCCGCTCCTCCTATGAGTTGGCGATGGCCATGGGGGCGGATGCGGTCGAGCCCGATGTCGTCGCGACATCCGACGGCGTGCTGGTGGTCCGGCACGAGAACGAGATCTCCGGCACCACGGATGTCGCGGACCGCCCCGAGTTCCACGACCGCCAGACCACCAAGACCGTCGACGGGCAGAGGATCACCGGCTGGTTCACCGAGGACTTCACCTGGGACGAGCTGGAGACTCTGCGCTGCCGAGAGCGCATCTCCGACGTGCGGCCGGCGAGTGCGAGCTTCGACGGACAGCAGCGGATGCTGCGCCTGACCGAGCTGCTCGACCTGGTCCGTGCGGGCTCGCTGGAGCACGGACGCGAGATCGGCGTCGTCCTGGAGGTCAAGCACGCCACCTATTTCGCCGGCCTCGGACTCGACCTCGCGCCCCTCATCGAACAGGATCTCCGCGCGTGCGGCTGGGCCACGGGGGAGCTTCCGCTGATCATCGAGAGCTTCGAGTCGACCGTGCTCACCGACCTCCGCACCCGCGGCATCGCCGCCTCGTACATCTATCTCATCGAGGCATCCGGCCGCCCCTACGATCTCTTCTCGCGACACGGCCGCGCCGCCCGCACGTACCGCTCGACGGTGAGCCCTGCGGGCCTCGACGAGCTCGTCGGCCGGTTCAGCGGGATCAGTGTCAACAAGCGGATGCTGCTCGCCCCCGGCAGCACCGTCGTCGCCGATGCCCACGCCCGCGGTCTCAGGGTCTTCACCTGGA
This sequence comes from uncultured Microbacterium sp., assembly GCA_964406995.1. GTDB lineage: Bacteria > Actinomycetota > Actinomycetes > Actinomycetales > Microbacteriaceae > Microbacterium. The sequence continues at coordinate 11,475 of CAYOTY010000084.1, read as the reverse complement.
CGTGCCGGCCCGAGAACGCCTTCCTCGCCGCCGACTACCGCAGCGCGGCAGACCGCGCCGCCTTCGGGCACTACGAGGAGGAATGGGCCGTGATCGCGGCATCCGGGGTCGACGGAGTATTCGTGGACCACCCCGATCTCGGCGTGGAGTTCTTCCGCGGCTCGCGTGCGGATGCTTCTCCGAGCGAGTATCGAACCGTCCGTTGAGCATCCAACCTGCACAGTTTCGGTGCTCACCCGACGGTGAGGTGCTCATTCGGCGCTGAGGGACGGGCCGCGGGCGGAGTCGTCGCGCGGCGTTCACCTGCTGGTCATCCGCCGGGCGGCGGGGCGTCATGGGGTGCCGGTCGACTGGGGACGAATCCTTCCCCGACCCTTGGAGTCTCATGTCTGGCCTCTCCCGCGCGCTCGCGGCATCCGCCGTTCTCTCCCTCAGCGCCGCCGCCCTGATCACCACCCCGATCGCCGCATCCGCCGCTCCTGCGGATCCCGGTGTCGTGCTCAACGAGATCGTCTACGACGAGATCTCCGGGTACACCGACCGCGTCGAGATCTACAACGCCGGTGAGGAGACGGTCGACCTGACCGGCTGGAAGTTCTCGGACGACAACCGCGCACGCTTCGGCGAGGCGCCCGCCGATCTCGAGCTCGCGCCGGGCGAGTTCTTCGTCTTCGTCCAGGACGAGCACTTCACCTTCGGGCTGGGCAAGGGCGACGAGGTCGTGCTCTACGACCCCTCGGGGGCGATCGTCGACGAGTACGCCTACGAGAACACCGCGCCGATCGCCGTGTGGGCGCGCTGCCCCGACGGCACGGGCGACTGGGCCCATGCGACGACGGCGACGCCGGGTGCCGCCAACGACTGCTCCACGCCCGCGGTTCCGGGCTCGGTGGTGCTGAACGAGGTCGACTCGCAGCCCTCCGACTGGGTGGAGCTGTACAACCCGGGCACCGAGCCCTTCGACATCTCCGGCTACGAGCTGCGCGACAACGCCGACGACCTCGACCACCGCTGGGCCTTCCTCGAGGGCACGATCATCGAAGCAGGCGAGTACTTCCTCGTGAGGGAGGGCGACCCGGGATTGACCGAGGGCGTGGAGACCGGCTTCGGCGTGTTCGGCATCGGCAGCGCGGATGAGATCCGCCTCTTCGACCCCACCGGCACCCTGGTCGACCGCACGGGCGCCTGGACGGCGCACGCCGCGATCGGCGGCGACTTCGCCGCGGCGACGTATGCGCGCTGCCCCGATGGTGTCGGCGACTTCGTCCTCGCGTACGCGACCCCGGGCGAGAGCAACCTCTGCGTCGCCCCGGATGTCGCGATCAACGAGATCGTCTCCAACGGCGACGCCACCGACTGGGTCGAGATCTACAACTTCGGGGCCACGCCGGTCGACATCTCCGGCTGGACCGTGATGGACGAGGACCCCTTCGGTCACGCCGACCAGACGACCCCGCTGCCGGCGGACACGGTTCTCCAGCCCGGCGAGTTCTACGTCTTCGACCAGCCGCGCGACTTCGTCTTCGGACTCGGCAACGGCGACCTGGTGACGGTGCGCGACGCGAACGGGAACACGGTCGACGAGCACCGCTACCCGACGCACAACCCCGGCGTCGGCTCGTGGAGCCGGTGCCCGGACGGCACGGGCGAGTTCGTCGCCGTCGATGTGCGCACCAAGGGGCTCTTCAACGCCTGCGGCAACCCCCTGCGCATCAACGAGGTCGAGTCCGACGGCGGCTCGCCCGACGACTGGATCGAGCTGGTCAACCCCACGACCGACCCGCTCGACGTCTCGGGCATCGTCGTGAAGGACGAGGAGGACGGTCACGCCTACGAGATCCCGACGGGCACCGTGATCGCCCCGGGCGGCTACCTCGTGATCGAGCGCGACGAACTGGGCTTCGGTCTGGGCGGCGGCGACTCGGTGCGCCTCTTCGAGGGCGAGCGTCTCATCGACTCCACCACCTGGGGTGCCGGACACGCGGCCGTCACCTGGGGGCGCTGCCCCGACACCACGGGCCCCTTCGCGGTGACGGCGGAGCCCACCAAGGGCGCCCCGAACATCTGCCCCGGTGAGATCCCCGTCTCGCCGTGGCCCGGTTCGGCGGAGGTGCGGGTGCTCGACGAGACGCCGACCTTCCTCGAGGACAGCTCGGGCCTGGACGTCCAGGAGACGGCCGAGGGCACGTTCCTCTGGGCGGTCGACAACGGCACCGGCACGATCTGGAAGCTCGCGGCATCCGCCGACGGCGCAGTGTCGCTCGTCACCGGCTGGGAGGACGGCAAGCGCGTCCGCTACCAGCGGGATGCGGGCAACCCCTCGGCGGCCGGCCCCGATGCCGAGGGCATCACGGTCGACGACGCCGGCTACGTCTATGTCGTCGCCGAGCGCGACAACAGCGCCAAGAGCGTCAACGAGAACACGATCCTGAAGGTGGATCCGGATGCTGCGGCAGCCGACCTCGTGGCGATCGCCGAGTGGGACATCACCTCCCTTCTCCCGCCGGTCGGCGCGAACCTCGGAGCCGAGGCGATCGAGTGGGTCTCGGACGACGCCCTCGCCGGGAAGCTGCACGACGACAACACGGGTCTGCCCTACGCGCCGGGCGACTACCCGGGCCACGGCGACGGGCTGTTCTTCGTCGCGGTCGAGGACGGCGGCGGTGTCTTCGCCTTCGCCCTCGCAAGCGGCGGTGCGACGCTGGTCGCCGAGATCGACCCCGGCCTGCCGGGCGTCATGGCGCTGGATTACGACACGGTGCGCGGCGTGCTGTGGGCCATGTGCGACGACGGATGCCAGGGCAGGACCGCCGAGGTGACTCTCAATGGCACGGACACCCCGGACGTGGCGCACTTCGCGCGCCCCGCGGGCCTTCCCGACATCAACAACGAGGGCTTCGCGACCGCGCCGGCCTCGCTGTCGGTGGACGGCCAGCGCCCCGTGTGGTGGTTCGCCGACGGCTACACCTCGCAGTCGCTGCGGGTGGGCACGCTCCCCGGTGGCTCGGGTGGCGGCGACGGCGGGTCCGGGGAAGAGCCGCCGCTGAACGGCGAGGAGCTGGTCGAGGGCAACCGCGGCGACATCGAGGCGCCTGCCTCGGCGGTGCCGGGGGAGCGCATCGTGATCGGCGCCGGTGCAGCGCTGGCCGGCGAGGAGGTCGCGGTCTGGCTGTACTCCGACCCGGTGCTCATCGGCGGCGGAGCGCTGGACGCCCTGGGGCGCATCACCGTGACCATCCCGACGGACGCGGCGCTCGGTGCCCACCGTCTCGCCGTCTACGACGCCGACGGCGCGCTCATCGGGTGGACCGAGCTCACCGTGGTGGCGGCGAGCGGCGGTGGCGGCGGGGCGCATCCCGACACCGGGGCGGAGCCTCCTCTCGGGCTCCTCGCGCTCTCCCTGCTGCTTCTGGCCGGCGGCGGCGTCGCCATGGTCATGCGGCGGCGAGTCGCCGCATCCGCCGATCACTGATCGCACACCCTGATCGTCGGCCCTCCGCCTCGCACCGAGACGGAGGGCCGACGTCGTCGGGGCGGCCCTCGGGCGACGGTTCGATGCGGAACGGGCGAGAGGCATCGATGCCGGAGCCGGATGCGGGGAGAAGACTAAGCTCGATCCATGCGGACGGCGGTGCGACGAGGAACCCTTGCGGGAGTCGTCGTCATCGTTCTCGTGTCGCTCGGTACAGGTCTCGGCGTCGCTGCCGGCGACGTGCTGCGTCTTGAGGAGTCGTCGTGGCCCTCTCCCGGCGTGCACTCGCCGGAGGATCCCGCGATGGCGTGGATGGCGCGGGGGCTTCTCGCGCTGGCCGTCGCGTGGGTGCTCATCGGCATGCTCGCGGCGCGCACCGCGCTCGTGCGCAAACCTGGCGCTGCCGCCGCCCGCGCCACCTGGCTCGCCTCCACCCGGCCCTGGCGTGCCCGGGAGTCGACGCTCGGCCTCCTCCGCCTGGACTACTGGCTGCTGCTCCTGGTCCCCGTCGCGCTCCTCATCGGCACCCGCGCGATCCAGACATCCTTCCTGTCATGGGTGCACCTGGCGGTCGTGCTGGGCGCCTGGGCGGTCTTCGCCCTCGTCCTGCGGTGGCTCCTGGGATCGGTGCGCTCGCCCTATCCGGTGATCGCGGTGGTGGGCGGCGCGGTCGTGCTGCGCTGCATCCTCACCCTGTTCGCCCTGTCGTTCGCGGGCCCCGGCGGCTACTGGTCCGCCTTCTTCACCGATCCCACCCGGCGGGTGCTGTACATCTCCCTGGCGTTCGCGCTGTTCCTGTGGGTCTTCATCGCCGCCGGATGGGCTCTGGCGACGCAGATCGGGGCGCGGCGCGCGAGCGGGGCGGTGCTGGGCGCGGTCGGCGCAGGGCTCGCCGCGCCCTCGCTGATCGTCGCCCTCGTCGGCGTCGAGCGGGCGATCACCGCAGGGAACGACCAGATGGGCCTCTTGCCGTGGGGGTTCGCGCGCACCCCCGGCGTCCCGACCGAGACCCCGTGGGTCGCCTTCGGCGCCGGCGTGGTGCTGTTCGGGATCGGGGCGCTTCTGTCGCGGCGGTGGGGTGCGGCATCCGTCCGTCGCCCAGACGCCTACGAGATCTAGAGACTGCCGGACGCCCTTCAGAGTGTTCGGTCGAAGGCGCCCTCGCGCGTGGAGACGATGTCCTTGCCCAGCGGCATGAGTGCGATCGGCACCATCTTGAAGTCGGCGATCGCCATCGGGATGCCGATGATCGTGATGCACAGGGCGATGCCCGACAGGATGTGGCCGATCGCCAGCCACCAGCCGGCCAGGATCACCCAGACGATGTTCCCCAGGAGCGAGCCGAGGCCGGCGGTGGGCTTCTCGACGACGGTGCGGCCGAAGGGCCAGATCACATAACGCGCCATCCGGAACGAGGCGATCGCCCAGGGGATCGTGATGATCGGGATGCACAGCAGGATGCCGGCGACCGCGTAGCCGATGAACAGCCCGAAGCCGGCGAAGATCACCCAGATGATGTTGAGAATGGTGCGCATGGCTCGATCATCTCACCGCCAGCTGGACGGTCCCAGGAATTCACCGGAGAACGGGCCACCGGCGTGAATCTCTGGGACCACCCGTGGCCTCGCGCGCGAGCGGTCCCAGAGATTCACGCCCTGGCGGGTGGCCGAGTGAATCAGTGGGACCGCTCGGGGAGCTGCACGCTCTCCTCGCGGCGGCGCTGGACGCGACGCAGTACGCCGGCGAGGCCGAGGATCAGCACGAGCGCGCCGAGGGCGAGCACGAGGTAGCCGACGACGGATGCCGGAGTGAGGCCCCCGACCCACAGGGCCAGGGCGACGCGGCCCTCGACGTCGCCGAAGACGCGCAGCGCCCAGAGGGCGATCGCGGCGAACACCGCTCCCCAGATGATCGCCGCCCACCGGGTGCGCGGCGCGGGAAGGGCAGGGGCGGCATCCGGATGGGGAGCCGTGGTCTCGGTCTGCTCGCTCATCGGTTCTCCTCCTGATCGCTCGCGGCGTCTTCTTCCGCCTCGTCCTCGGGCGCGTAGCTGTACACCGTGAGGGTGCCGGACTCCTGAGTGATGCGCACGTGCTGGCGTGTCGTGGGCTCGCCCTCATCGGGGAGGAAACCCCAATGGGTGCGTCCCTCCCGGGGGACCTCCGTGCGCATGACGCCGTCTGCGGTGCGGTGCTCACGGTATACGGTCACCTCGGGGCCGAGCGTCGCCTCCAGCTCGAGCTCCACCCCCGCCTCCAGGTGGATGTGGGTGTCGCCACGAGGCTTCTCGATGACGATCACCCCGGTCGATCGCTGCGTGTCGGCCAGGTGCACGTAGAGTGAGCCCCAGGGGTGGGTGATCAGCTGCGGGGTGGAACTCGTCTCATAGTTCGTGACCTGCGCATCACCCAGCCAGACATGCTGTGCCAGCGTCGGCGCGGCGGTGGCGAGCCCGGATACGAGCAGAACGGCCGCCATGAAGGCGAGGAAGCCGCTGCGGCGCCGGAGGACACCGGCGAGGATCATGCCCGCCGCGGTGATCAGCGCCGCGGTGAGCACCCCGAGAGCGGGCGCGAGGAACGGCGACACGGAGGCATCCGTCTGCGTCAGCAGCACCACTGCCCCGGCGACGACGGCGACGCCCATCACCATTGCGACGAAGGCCGCGCTCGCCCGCGGCTTGGAGGCGCGTCGTGCCTGGCGCCGGGCGGCGGCCTCGGCGGCGAAGGCGGCGGCCCGCTCCTGCTGCTCCCGCCGCGCCTGCTCGCGCGCCGCCCGCTCGGCGTCCTGCTGCTGACGCCGCCACGCCGCCTCCTGCTCCTTCCACGCCGCGTGCTGGGCGCGCCAGGCGGCGATCTCGTCGTCGGGGGCGTCGTATGCCGGAGCGATCGGCTCCGCGGTCACCGTCTCGGGGTTCTCCGACCGGCCGGTGTCGGTGTGGAAGAGGGGCGGAGGGCCGGATGCCGCGGCGGTGGCGGGTTCGGCATCCGCTGCTCCTGCGGCATCCGTCTGCGTCTCCTGCTCGTCGATCGCCGCGGCGGGGAAGAGGGCCGGGGCGCCCGTGCCCGAAATGCGGGGCGCCCCGGCGGAAGTCCCCGCGTCCGCAGGAATCGCGCGTGCCCGTTGCGCGGCGGTGCTGCGAGGAGTCTTGGCGCGTCTGGCGAGACGCGAGAGGAGGAAGGCGATGCCGATGCCCGCGGCGATGATCAGAAGCGCGATCAGCGTCTGGGTCGCGGCGAGGGTCAGCAGGACGCTGCCGGAGAAGAGGAGGCTGCTGAAGCCCCAGGGAACGACGGGGACGAGACCCACCAGGAAGACGATGAGCACGCCGATGATCGCCGGCTCGAAGCGCCCGCGCAGCAGGGACTGGAAGGGGATGCGATCCTCGGCGTCGGGCAGCAGGGCCCAGGCGATCGCGTAGACGACCAGCATCGGCAGCCCCAGGAGAGCGGCGACGACGAAGACCCCGCGGACGATCAGCGGATCGACGCGCAGCCGGGCGGCGATGCCTGCACACACGCCGCCCAGCCACCCGTTCGTGCGCAGCATGCCGAAGTCGCGCACCCAGTCGAAGAAGCGGTCACGCCTTGTGGGCAGCCCTTCCGGCGCCGGCGGAGGAGGGCCGGGGTCGGTGAGGGGTGCTGCAGCGGGGGCCGTGGCTTCGGTCATATGTCGATCCTTTCGCGGTGCGGCATCCGCCTCTATGGGGGACACCCCTGACTCGACCCTGAATCTCCGCCGCGGGTCTGGGCGCACCGGGCTGCGGATGATTGGATGACGACATGACCACTCTCACCGTGGATGCTTCGCCGACGGATGCCGGAGGCGACGCCCGCGCGCCATCGGATCCGGACCACCCGGCGCTCGTGCGCCCTCGCGAGTGTCTGATCTCGGGCACCGCGGCCGGGCTCGCCGCCCACCTCGGACGGCCGGTCTGGATGGTGCGCGCGCTGTTCCTGCTGGCGGCGCCGATCCTGGGCGCTGGCGTGCTCTTCTACCTGTGGCTGTGGATGTTCGTGCCGTGGGCGCCCGGGGAGACCGCCGCCTCGCGCAAGGCTCCGGTGGCGTGGGTGCTGGTGGTCGTCTCGGCCGGTCTGCTGGTCGTCGGCTGGGCGCAGATCGAGTGGTGGCGCCCCTGGCCCTTCGACGCGAGGCTCTGGCTGCTCATCGTCGCCTCCGCGCTCGCCGCCGGCCTGTGGGCCAGCCTCGTCGACCGGTCCGACCCGGCGCGAGGGCCGCGGCATGCCACCGTCGTGCAGATCGTCGTCACGGCGATCCTCGCGGTGGTGTTCCTCTTCGAGTTCGGGCTGGATCGATACGAGTCGCTCGACATCCTGCGCCCGTTCGTTCCGCTCGCAAGCATCGCGCTGGTGTGGCTCGCCCCGCTCATCACCCGCTTCCGAGAGCTGACGGGCGAGCGGATCGCCCGCATCCGGGAGGAGCAGCGCGCCCAGATGGCCGCGCATCTGCACGATTCGGTGCTGCAGACGCTCGCGCTCATCCAGAACCGCGCGGGGGCCTCCAGCGAGGTCGCACGGCTCGCCCGCGCGCAGGAGCGGGAGCTGAGGGCCTGGCTCTACGATGGCGACGCGCCCGCCGACAGCGATCTGCCCACCGATCTCCGCGACTACGGCGGTGCGCTGGAGCTCGACTATCCCGTGCGCATCGACGTCGTCTCCGCGGGCCTGTCGACCGAGCGGGCCAGCGGCGAGGTGGCGGCGGCCGCGCGCGAGGCGATGCTCAACGCCGCACGGCACGCCGGGGGTGAGGTCTCGGTGTACATCGAGGGGAGTGCGACCGGCGTGGACGTCTATGTGCGCGATCGCGGGCAGGGCTTCGATCTCGACGAGGTGACCAGCGACCGGCTCGGCGTGCGGGAGTCCATCATCGGGCGGATGCGGCGCATCGGCGGCACCGCGACCGTCCGCAGCGACGAGGCCGGCACCGAGGTGCACCTGCGCTACCGGGGGACGGGCCATCTGGAGGGGGGAGAGCGCCGTGGCTGATCCGATCCGCGTCGTCATCGTCGACGACCACTCCATCTTCCGCTCGGGCCTGCGTGCGGACCTCGACGGGGCGCTGCAGGTGGTGGGCGAGGCGGCGGATGTGGCATCCGCGATCTCCGTCATCACCGAGACCGCCCCCGACGTCGTGCTGCTGGACGTGCACCTGCCCGGCGCCGACGGTCCGGACGCCACCGGCGGCGAGAGCGTGATCCGGGGCGTGGGGCAGTCCGCTACGCGGTTCCTCGCGCTGAGCGTGTCGGATGCCGCGGAGGACGTCGTCCGCGTCATCCGCGCCGGTGCGCGAGGCTACATCACCAAGGGCTCTTCGGGGGCGGAGGTCTCCAGCGCCGTGCAGGCGGTCGCCGGAGGCGACGCGGTGTTCTCCCCGCGGCTCGCCGGGTTCGTCCTCGACGCGTTCGGCGCGGTCGCGGGAGAGACGGCCGCCACGGGCGAGGAGCTCGACCGGCTGTCCTCGCGCGAGCAGGAGGTCATGCGTCTCATCGCCCGCGGCTACGCCTACAAGGAGGTCGCATCCGAGCTCTTCATCTCCATCAAGACCGTCGAGACGCACGTCTCCTCGGTGCTGCGCAAGCTCCAGCTCTCCTCACGGCACGAGCTGACGGCGTGGGCCTCGGAGCGGCGGCTGCTCTGATCCTCCCCGTCCGTCCGGTGGGAGCTGCCGGCGATCGGGTAACCGCCGGGGCGCCTGGCGTGCGATCCTGGGAGGAATGAATGAAGTCCAAGGCCCCACTCCGGCCGGAACCTCCAAGCCCTATCGCTCGTTGACCGAGGCGCTGCGCGCGCACCGGATCGATCCGGCCAACCACGCCTTCATCGAGGCGATCGTTGCGGCCGTCGACATCACCTCGCTGATCGACCGGGGGCGCTACATCGAGGCGATCCGCCGGGGCGAGGGGGCACCGCTGCACATCGGTAAGACCTACACCAACGGCTTCGCGGAGGACGAGCGGATCATCGTGGGCTCCGCCGTCCTGCGTCTGCAGCCGAGCGAGGGGCGCCCGCCGTACTTCTACGTCACCCACCCGAGCGAGTACGCGCCCGCGACGACGGGCCGCGCGAAGCGGACCGCCGTCAGACGCGCGCCGGCGCCGCGTGTCGCGCCCGCACCCAGGCCGACGGAACGCGACTACGGCGTGTGCGAGGTCTGCTTCATGCAGCGCACCGCCTCCGGCGCCTGCGGCTGCGGCTGAGCCGGCTCGCCGGCATCCGCCTCGTCGAGCGTCGTTCCCGTCGCGAGAAAGGTCGGCGAAAGCGCGTGTGAAGAGCTGAAATCGCGACGGGAGCGATCCGGGCGCGGATGGAAGGATGGGACGCATGACCCAGACCTGGGATGAGAGGATCGAGGCCTTCTGGGCGAACGCCGACGACACGCAGCCGGGCGCGAGCCTGAACGCGATGCGGGCGATCGTCGACGAGCGGCCTGAGGACGATCCTGATGCCCTGTACGAGTGGGCATCCGTCCACGACTTCCTCGGGCGCGAAGCGGAGGCCGTGCCGCTGTACCGCGCGGCGCTGGCGAACGGGCTCGCCGCGCCGCGCCGGCAGCAGGCGGTGATCCAGCTGGCGAGCTCGCTGCGCAACGTCGGCGAGCCGGATGCCGCGGTCGAACTGCTGCGCGATCTCCCTGCCGATGAGATCGTCGGAGATGCGGCGCAGGCTTTCCTCGCACTGGCGCTGTGGGATGCCGGCCGCACCGCCGAAGCACTCCGCACCGCACTGCGTGCCCTCGCCCCGACGCTTCCGCTGTATCGGCGCTCCATCGAGCACTACGCGACAGAGCTGAGCGACCCCGCCGAGGCGTAGCGGACGCACCCCACCGGTGCGTCTGCACACTGTCCGCGGCCGGGAGGAACCGGGTGGACATCGCCGCGACGATGCAGTACGCCTTGGGGCTCAGCAGCACGATCGCGCCGAACCGAAGCCGATATTCCGTTCCGGGAATACAACGGCGGATGCCGGCACGGTGTCGGATGCCGCGCCTAGACTGGGACGACGATGACCGACCCCTCTCCGGCCGCGGCTTCTGCGGCATCCGACACTTCCGTGAGCACCGATCACGACCCGCTGCTGGCGGGCCTGAACCCGCAGCAGCTCGAAGCGGTGACTTACCGCGGCCAGGCGCTGCTCATCGTCGCCGGCGCCGGCTCGGGCAAGACGAGCGTGCTCACCCGCCGCATCGCGAGCTTACTGAGGGGTCGCGAGGCATGGCCGAGTCAGATCCTCGCGATCACCTTCACCAACAAGGCCGCGGGCGAAATGCGCGAGCGCGTGGCGCAGCTGGTCGGCGAGACGGCGCGCGGCATGTGGATCTCGACCTTCCACTCCGCGTGCGTGCGGATCCTCCGGCGCGAGGCCGAGCAGTTCGGGTTCACCAAGACCTTCACGATCTACGACTCCGGCGACTCGCGCGCGCTCATCAAGCGGCTCGTGAAGGAGCACGAGGCCGACGCCTACGGGCTCACCCCGGCATCGGTGCAGTCGCGCATCTCGAAGGCGAAGAACGAGCTGGCGGATGCCGAGAGCTACGCCCGTCAGGCGAACACGAACGATCCCGCCGAGCGCCTCTTCGTGGAGATCTTCGCCGACTACCAGCGCGAGCTGCAGAAGGCGAACGCCTTCGACTTCGACGACCTCATCGGCCAGACGGTGTTCCTGTTCCGGGCCTTCCCGCACGTCGCCGACGTGTATCGGCGTCGCTTCCGGCACATCCTCGTCGACGAGTATCAGGACACCAACCACGCCCAGTACGCGCTCATCCATGAGCTGACCCGGCCTCCCTCGGGCGAGTCGCCGCAGAGCGAGCCCTTCGAGTCGAACGGGATGCTGATCTGGGACGAGCCGTCCGGCCCTTCGACGGGCTCAGGGACCGAAAGGGCAGAGGGCGCCTCCCTCACGGTCGTCGGCGACTCCGACCAGTCGATCTACGCCTTCCGTGGTGCAGACATCCGCAACATCAGCGAGTTCGAGCGCGACTTC
>CAYOTY010000083.1:0-12856 GCA_964406995.1 uncultured Microbacterium sp. | reverse complement strand
GACGCGACCGCGGACGCCGTGGTCGCCGGCTTGAAGACCGAGATCGCGAAGATGAAGGTCGGCCCCGGCTCGGACGCCCGGAACGACATGGGCCCGCTCGTGACCCGCCAGCACCGGGACAAGGTCGCCTCCTACATCGACATCGCGATCTCCGACGGCGCCACGGTCGTCGTCGACGGCCGCGAGGTGAACCCCGACGGCGACGCGAACGGCTTCTGGCTGGGGCCGACCCTCATCGACCGGGTCCCCACGAGCTCGCGCGTGTACACCGAGGAGATCTTCGGCCCCGTGCTCGCGATCGTGCGCGTTGCCAGCTACGAGGAGGGCGTGGAGCTCATCAACTCGGGCGCCTTCGGCAACGGCACGGCGATCTTCACCAACGACGGCGGTGCCGCACGTCGCTTCCAGTACGAGATCGAGGTCGGCATGATCGGCATCAACGTGCCCATCCCGGTGCCGGTGGCGACCTTCTCCTTCGGCGGCTGGAAGGACTCGCTGTTCGGCGACACCAAGGCGCACGGCGCCGAGGGCGTGCGCTTCTTCACCCAGCAGAAGGCGATCACCAGCCGCTGGCTCGACCCGAGCCACGGCGGCATCAACCTCGGCTTCCCGCAGAACGGCTGATCCTCATGCGCGTCGCTGTGGTGGGCCTCGGGGCCATGGGGCTGCCGATGGCGCTGCGCCTGGTGGGCGCGGGGGTGCATGTCACGGGGTGGAACCGTTCGCCCGGGCCTCGGGAGAGGCTCGCCGCGGCGGGCGGACACCCGGTGGAGCGGGCGGCGGACGCCGCCGAGCCGGTCATCGTCAGCATCCTGCCCGATGTTCCGCAGCTGCGCGCTGTCCTGGAGGGGCCCGACGGCCTCCTCGCGGGAATCGAACGTGCTCGACGGGATCGCGACGATCTGGCGGTCATCCGCCTCGTCGTGATGAGCACGACCTCGCCGCGCCTGGTCCGCGAACTGGATCAGGAGTTGCGAGAGCACGGTATCCACGTCGTCGATGCGCCGGTGTCCGGAGGGGACCGCGGAGCGCAAGAGGGAACGCTGAGCATCATGGTGGGCGGTGCTCAGCAGGACGTGGATGCCGTGTGGCCGGTCTTCTCGCCGATGGGTGGCCTCATCGAGCACATGGGGGAGCTGGGCGCGGGGTGCATGGCGAAGCTGTGCAACCAGATCGTCGTGGCGGGAAACCTCACCGCGACCGCCGAGGCGCTGATGGTGGCGGAGGCGGCGGGCCTGGACATGGAGACGATGGTGCGCCTGTTCGGCAACGGCCTCGCCCGCAGCGGGGTGCTCGAGCTGAAGGCGGAGAAGTGGCTGAGCGGGGAGTACCCGATCGGCGGCAGTGCCAAGAACCAGCTCAAGGACATGCGCTATCTCGCCGAGGAGACCGAGGTGCTGGGTGTGGCCTCGCCCATCGCGGACGTCTTGACGGCGCTGTTCGAGGACGTCGTGGCCGCGGGCTGGGGAGAGGACGATCACGCGGTGATCATCGAACTCCTCCGGGGCGCGCGGTCTTTGTATTTATGAAGACTTAACATTAGAATGTCCTGACAAATAAAACTTCTGGAACTTTGTTCCCTCAATGAGGAGTAGAACCACCGTGTCTGACACCAAGGTGACCCGGGGCAACGACGGCCCCAAGGCGAGTCCGAAGCAGTTGGGGCGTGCCATCGTCTCCGGCTGGGCCGGGACCTCGCTGGAGTACTTCGATTTCCAGCTGTACGGCCTGGCCGCAGCTCTCGTCCTTCCCCAGCTCTTCTTCCCCGACATCGGACCCGCCATGGGTCTGCTCGCGAGCTTCGCCACCTATGCGGTGGGCTTCCTGGCCCGCCCGATCGGCGCGATCTTCTTCGGCCGGCTCGGTGACAAGTACGGTCGCAAGATGGTGCTCATCGTCACCATCGCGCTGATGGGCACCTCCACGCTCGGAATCGGCCTCCTGCCGACCTACGCGATGGTCGGCTGGCTCGCCCCCGTGCTGCTGGTCATCCTCCGCCTCGCGCAGGGCTTCGGCGCCGGCGCCGAACTCGCGGGCGCCTCGGTGCTCCTGGCGGAGTACGCGCCGCCGCACCGTCGCGGTCTGGTCGGCGCCTTCGTCGCGGTGGGCACCAACACCGGCACCCTGCTGGCCTCGGGCGTGTGGCTCCTCCTGGCCTTCGGCGGCGACGAGTGGCTGCTGGACTGGGGCTGGCGCATCCCCTTCGTCGCGAGCATCTTCGTCGCCCTCTTCGCTCTCGTGATCCGCCGCTACCTCAACGAGACCCCGGTCTTCATCGCCGCGGTCGAGGGTGAGCCAGAGGTCGAGCGCACGCCGCTGCGCGACACCTGGAAGTACGGCAAGAAGGCGTTCGTGGCCAACATGGGCCTGCGCATCGCCGAGAACGGTCCCTCCTCCGTGTTCCAGAGCTTCCTGCTGGGCTACATCGCCACCGTGCTCCTCATGGATCGCGCCATCGGCACGCAGGCGGTCTTCATCGCCTCGCTCATCGGCTTCGCCACCGTGCCGCTGTTCGGCTGGCTCTCGGACATCTTCGGCCGCCGGATCATGTACCGCCTGATCGCGAGCTTCCAGTTCCTCTGGGCCATCCCGACCCTGCTGCTGCTGCAGACGGGCAACCCGGCGCTCATGCAGCTCGCGCTCATCGTCGGCATCTCCATCGGCGTATTGGGTCTGTACTCGATCCAGGGCGCGCTCATGCCCGAGATGTTCGGATCGCGCTACCGCTACACGGGCCTTGCCGTCTCGAAGGAGTTCGGCTCGATCATCTCCGGTGGGACGGCACCGATGGTGTGTGCGGCGCTGCTGGCGGCGTTCAGCAACTCCTGGATCCCGATCGCGGTGTACCTCATGGTGACCACCGGCATCGGCATCATCACCACCTTCCTCATCCCCGAGACGAAGGGCCGCGACCTGACCCTGGTCGAAGACGCGCTCTGAGTCGCTGCACGAAAGAGGCCGGCCCCGTCTGTGACGGGGCCGGCCTCTTCGTCTGTGCGGATCAGGGTTCGGGCGAGACCTGCAGCAGCACCTTCAGGGAGGCGCCGGGATCCATGGCCGTGTCGAAGGCCTGGGCGGCGTCCTCGAGGGAGAAGACGTGCGTGACGACCTCGTCGAGGCTCGGGGTCTCGGCGATCATCGCCACCGACTCGTCGAGCTCGACGTCGAAGCGCTGCGAGCCGCGCAGGGTGACCTCCTTGGCGACGATCGGGCCGAGGACGATCGGCAGTTCGCCCGAGGGGAGGATGCCCAGCTGCACGATGGTGCCCGCGGGGCGCACGGCCTCGACGGCGGCGCTGAGTGCACGCGGGGAGCCGGATGCCTCGATGACGACGTCGTAGGCGCCCGGTTCCGGCGCCTCGCCGCCGCCGAGGTGAACGGTGCCGGTCGCGCCCAGCTTCGTCGCCTTCGCGAGGGGTTCGGAGCGGAGGTCCACCGCGGTGATCCCGGCCGCGCCGCGGCGGGCGAGGGCGGCGATGGCCAGGCAGCCGATGGGGCCTGCGCCGAAGACGATGACGTTCTTGCCGGCGTAGACCACGCCCGCCTGATCGACGCCGTGCAGGGCGACGGCGAGCGGCTCGGCGAGAGCGGCGCGGCGCAGCGGCACGTCGGAGGAGAAGGGGCGCAGCTGCTCGGGCTTGACGGTGATGAGCTCCGCGAACGCGCCCTGTGTGTGGGGCGTGGTCGATGCGCTGCCGAGGTAGCTGCCGGGCTGGATGTGCATGCCCTTGCCGAGGACGCCGCCGGGAGGGGGCGTCGGACGGGCGGGGTGGATGGCGACGATGTCGCCGGGGGATACGGGCGTTTCGGCATCCGCTCCGATATCCACGACCTCTGCGACGACCTCGTGGCCGAGCGTGAGGGGCTCGGCGACGACGTAGCTGCCGTTGCGGCCCTGGTCGAAGTAGTGCAGGTCGCTGCCGCAGATGCCGCCGTAGACGACGCGGACGAGGACGTCGGCGGGGGAGAGGACGGGGGGTGCGATGTCGTCGATGCGCAGATCGCGCGCCCCGTGGACCACGACGGCTTTCATGGATGCTCCTTTGCATGGCATTCAGAGGGTTTATGTACGATTGTCACGACAATTCTACGCTTCACCGCGAGCATCCGCCGCATGGGCCTCCGGCACGTGTGACGCACTGTGACGAATCGATTCGACTGCATGAGATCGAGCCGCCTACCGTAGCGGAGTCCCCCACGAGAGGAAACACGAAATCCCATGTCACGTCGTACACGTACCGTCCTTGCGGCCCTGACCGCCATCCCGCTGGCCCTCGCGTTCGCCGCGTGCGCCTCCTCCGCCCCCGAGACCCCCGGCGGCGAGGCCGACCCCGAGACCCCCGCGGTCACCGAGACGGTCACCATCGGCGTCGTCGGCAAGTCCGACGAGCAGTGGATCGCCTTCGTCGATGCCGCCGCAGCGGAGGGGATCGAGGTCGAGCTCGTCGACTTCTCCTCCTACGAGCAGCCGAACCCCGCGCTGAGCAACGGCGACCTGGACCTCAACCAGTTCCAGCACATCGTCTACCTCGCCCAGTACAACGAGGCCGCCGGTGACGACCTCACCCCGATCGGTGCGACCGCGATCTACCCGCTCGGGCTGTACTCGATCAAGTACGACTCGGTCGAGGACATCCCCGATGGCGAGACGGTCGCCGTGCCGGACGACGCATCGAACCAGGCGCGCGCCCTGCTCGTCCTGCAGTCGGCGGGGCTCATCGAGCTCAAGAGCGGCGGCACGATCTTCTCCGATCTCGCCGATGTCGACACCGAGGCCTCGCGCGTGAGCGTCACGGCCCTGGAGGCCGCGATCCTCGCGACCTCGCTGCCGGACGTCGCCGCATCCATCCTCAACAACGACTTCGTCGAGAACGCCGGCCTCTCCTTCGAGGACGCGATCGCTCAGGACGACCCGAGCGACCCCAACGCCCTGCCCTATGTGAACATCTTCGTGTCGCGCGCCGCAGACGCGGACAACCCGCTCTACCAGCGCGTCGTGGAGATCTTCCAGAACACCCCCTCGGTGCAGCAGGGCCTGCAGACGTCTTCGGGAAACACCGCGGTGCTCCTGCAGACGCCGGCCTCGGAGCTCGTGGCGTCGCTGGCGAAGGTCCAGGCGGACATCGCTGCACGCTGACACTCGACACATCTGAGAGAATCGGGCGGCGCCCTCGCGCGTCGCCCGATTCTGAGTTCCCGGAGAACACATGCCGATCGTCACGATAGAGAACGTCTCGAAGGTCTACCCGGCCCAGATGCAAGGCGGCCGCGAACTGGTCGCGGTCGACGACGTCACCCTGCGGATCGAGAAGGGCGACGTCTTCGGAATCATCGGATACTCGGGGGCGGGCAAGTCCACACTTGTGCGTCTGATCAACGCCCTGGAGCCGGCCACCTCGGGATCGATCACGGTCGACGGCACCGAGATCACCGCGTTCGGCGAGGGCGATCTCCGTCGGGTGCGCAGCGGCATCGGCATGATCTTCCAGCAGTTCAATCTGTTCGCGGCCAAGTCGGTGCGCGCGAACATCGCCTATCCGCTGAAGCTCGCCGGCTGGAACAAGGCGGCCATCGCCGAACGCGTCGAGGAGCTTCTCGCCTTCGTGGGCCTCGGCGACAAGGCGCGCGCCTACCCCGAGCAGCTCTCGGGCGGCCAGAAGCAGCGCGTCGGCATCGCCCGCGCCCTCGCCACGCGCCCGGCGATCCTCCTCGCCGACGAGGCCACGAGCGCCCTCGACCCCGAGACCACCCATGAAGTGCTCTCGCTCCTGCGCCGCGTCAACGAGGAGCAGGGCGTGACGATGGTCGTCATCACCCATGAGATGGACGTCATCCAGACTCTCGCCACCAAGGTCGCCGTCATGGACGCGGGTCGTGTCATCGAGCAGGGCGAGGTGTTCGAGGTCTTCTCCAACCCGCAGCATCCGGCCTCGCAGCGCTTCGTCGGAACCGTGATCAAGGGCATCCCCTCACCCGCGGAACTTGCCGTCCTCCGCGAGCGCCACCAGGGGCGGATCGTCACCTTCTCGTTCCGCGACGGCGACTCCTCGCAGGCATCCGTCTTCCTCGACCTCGCGGCCGCGGGGCTGGACTTCGAGCTCGTCTACGGCGGCATCAACGACATCCGCGGGCGGGCGTTCGGACACCTGACCCTGGCGATCAGGGGAGCGGATGCGGCCATCGACGCCGCCCTGGCGAAGATCGCCGATCACGTCGAAGTGACCGACATCACCGGTGAGGGGGTGCGCTGATGGATCGGCTGATCGAACTGATGCCGGAGTTCTGGGAGGCCGCGGCCGTCACCCTCTACCTCACGTCGCTGACCCTCGTCTTCGGCGGGCTGCTCGGCGCCCTGCTCGGGCTCGGGCTCTACGTGACGCGCGTCGGTGGGCTCGTGCCCAACCGCGTCGTCTACGTGCTCCTGAACCTGATCGTCAACTTCTTCCGCCCCATCCCGTTCGTGATCCTGATCGCGGTCGTCGCCCCGCTGTCACGGACGCTCATCGGAACCGGCATCGGGCCCAACGCCGCCATCGTGGCGCTCTCCCTCGGAACGGCCTTCGCGATCGGCCGCATCGTCGAGCAGCACCTGGTCGGCGTCTCGGCCGGCGTCATCGAGGCCGCGCGGGCGATGGGTGCGGGGCCGTGGCGGATCCTGCTCACCGTGGTCGTCCCCGAAGCGCTCGGACCGCTGATCCTGGGCTACACCTTCGTCGTCGTCGCCATCATCGACATGACCGCCATGGCGGGCGCCCTGGGCGCCGGCGGCCTCGGCGCCTTCGCACTCGTCTACGGCCACCGGCAGTTCAACCCGGTCGTCATGTGGGCGGCGATCGTCCTCATCGTCGTCTTCGTGCATCTGGTGCAGACCCTCGGCACGCGCCTGGCCCGCAAGGTCATGCGCCGCTGAGGGCTCCCCTCCTCACACCTGCACGACCCGACCACATCTGCACGAGGAGATGGCCGATTCTCTCGTGCAGATGTGTCGACCTCGTGCACGTGTGGGACCGGGGTGCCTGCGTCGGATGCCGGCTCAGGTGCCGGCCTGCAGTGTGCGGCGGGTCGTGAAGACGCGGGCCCTGCCTGTCAGCGGATCGGTGAAGCGCAGCTCGCGCGCCAGCAGCTGCAGGGGGCGCGAGAAGTCGTCGGGGGCCTCGGGCAGGAGCTCGGGGTAGAAGGGGTCGTTCAGGATGCCGGCGCCCAGCGACGCCAGGTGCACCCGCAGCTGATGCATCTGACCCGTGTGCGGGAGCAGGCGTGTGCGCAGCGTCCGCCCGTCCGACGAGACGAGCTCGATGACGGTCTCGGCGTTGGGCGCGGCATCCGGGATCTCCTGCACGCGCAGCACGCCGCGCTCCTTGCGGATGTGCGAGCGGACCGTGAGGGGGAGCTCCAGCGGCTCCGTGGGGAGGCGCGAGATCGCCTCGTACTCCTTCTCGACCTCGCGTCGCTCGAACAGCGTCTGGTAGGCGCCCCGGGTCTCGGGGCGCGCGGAGAACATCACGACTCCGGCGGTGTGCCGGTCGAGCCTGTGGATCGGGGTGAGATCGTCGTTTCCGAGCAGGCGCCGCAGCCTCACCAGCGCGGTGTTCTGCAGGAACCTCCCCGAGGGGGTCGTGGGCAGGAAGTGCGGCTTGTCGATGACGACGAGATCGTCGTCCCGGTGGAGGATCTCGAGTGCGAAGGGGATCTCGCGCTCCGTCGGCGGCTCGCGGTAGTACCAGATGAACTCGGCCTCTCCCAGCCGCGCGCGGACGCTGAGCGGCAGGCCGGCCGCATCGACCACCTCGCCCCGCGCGAACCGCGCGTGCAGCACCGTCGTGTCCAGGTGCGCGAAGCGCTCGGCCATGTATTCGGCAATCGTCTCCCACGGCCCGGTGCGCGGCACCCGCAGGCGCGTCGCGCCCACCCCGTCGCGCGGGGGAAGAGGGGAGCGCATGGCCATCAGGCGTCGAAGCTCAGGCTGAGCTTGCGCAGCAGCGTCGCGAGGCGCTCGCGCTCGGCACGGGGGAGCGCGGAGAGGATCTCGGCCTCGATGTCGACGAGGCGGGTGATGGCGGCATCCGTCCGCATCCGCCCCTCCTCGGTCAGGGTCACCAGGATCCCGCGCCCGTCGCCGGGGTCGGCCTCGCGGCGGACCAGGCCGCGCTCGACCAGCCGATCGATCCGGTTAGTCATCGTGCCGCTGGAGACGTAGGTCTCGCGCAGGAGGTGCTTGGGGGAGAGCCGGTAGGGCGCCCCGGCGCGGCGGAGAGCCGCGAGCACGTCCCATTCCCAGGACTCGAGATCGCTGCGCCCGAAGACTTCGCGCCGTGCGCGTTCGAGGCGGCGGGCGAGCCGGTTCACCCGCGAGAGCACCTCCAGGGGCGAGAAGTCCAGATCCGGGCGCTGCGCGCTCCACGCACCGACGATCCGGTCCACCTCATCGCTCGGGCTCATGCCTCCATTATCCGGGCGCACTGCGGCAATCGTGTCCGCGTCGACAGGGGAAGGGCGATCAGAGCGTGTCGTCGGCGGCGATGATGTCGATATCGAAGGAGCGGGTGTCCGGCGCGTTCTCGTCGTGGGCGTCTTCGGCATCGCTGATGGCCTTCTGGATCACCCCCATCAGCTCCACGAACTCCGCTTCGGTGAGGTGGGTGGAGGAGCGCGTGAACGTTCCGTGCACGTGCGTCTCCCTCCCCGTGGTGTACTCCGGTGCCCACGCGGCGACGCGGCGCACCAGCTCGTGGTGCTCGGCGACGAACAACTGGATGACGGCGTTTCCGAGTGTCTCGTCGGCGACAGGATGCTCCGCGTTGCCCAGACTCCACGAGCCCTCCGACACCTTCCAGACCCGATCGCGCCCGTCGCGGGCCTTCTCGGGCGCTTCTTCGATGAGGCCGGCGTCGGCGAGAACCCGAAGATGGAAGCTGACCTTGTTCGCAGGTTCCGCCAGCGCGGCGGCGGCATCCGCCGCGCGAAGGTGTCGGCGCTGCCGCAGCAGCTGCAGGATGCGCTGGCGAAGCGGGTGCGCCATGGCCTTGAGCATCGCCGTCGACATCGTGGCGGCTTCGCCGCGCTCAGCGGAGGGGGACGGCGTCCGTGGCGTCGGCTCCGACTCCTCCGTTGCTCTCTGATCGACGGTCATGCTCCTCAGGATAGCCGAAACGTGCACGTTTATTTGCGCAAGAATAGTTGCGCAAATAAACGTGCACAGTTACGCTCGTCGTATGGACACCACGACCGACACCGCGACGGAAACCCCGGCCGTGCGCCTCTGGCGCGTCGCCCCCTACAAGACCTGGTTCGTCAGCGACACCGCGAAGGAGCTCGCCGGCGCCCTGACGGGCTTCGCGCTGCCGCTCATCGCGCTCATGGTCACCGACGACCCGGCCCAGGCGGGGATCATCGCCGCCGTGGGGATGGCGGTGGGCGTCGTTCTCACCCTGGTCGGCGGCGTGCTCGCCGACCGGCATCGTCGCATCGCCCTCATGCTGCTCGGCTCGCTCATCGGCGTCGTCCTGGCCGGCGCCTTCACCCTCCTCGATGCCGTCGGCGCCTGGACCTTCGCCCTGCTGCTCGCGGTCAACGTCCTGCTGGGCGCCAGGGAAGGGCTGTTCGATATCGCCGGCGAGACCGCGCTGAAGGACATCGTGCCCGATGAGGCGATGGGCAGGGCTCAGGCGGCGAATCAGGGTCGTGGTGCGGTCATCCAGCTCGCGGGAGGACCGCTCGGCGGTGTCCTCCTCGGCGTCGGAGGATGGCTGATCGGACTCGTCGCGATGCTCTGCCACGCCATCGCCGCGGTGACCGCGTGGATGCTCGGTCGCGGCCCGGCGCGCGACTCCGGCATCGCTCCCGATCCCACCCGTGAAGAGGCCCCGACCCGCGATGCGCTCCTCCGGCAACTGCGCAGCGGCTTCGCCTGGACCTTCGCCCGGGCCGACCTCCGGGGCGTCCTGTGGGCGGCGACGATCATCAACCTCGGCTTCAGCGCGGCGATCGCCACGGTGATCTATGCGCTGCAGCAAGACGGCCACACGCCGGTCACGATCGGGTGGTTCTCCGCCGTCGCGGGGGCGGCGATGCTCGTCGGCGCCGTCGTCGCGCCGCTCCTCATCCCGCGGATCCCCGCGAGTGTGCTCATCATCGGCGGTCTCGGCATCGCTGCCCTCGGCATCCTCGTTCTGTCCGTGGTGGACTCTGTCACAGGGATGCTCGTGGTGCTCGCGGCATCCGTCTTCTTCGTGCCGGCGCTGAACTCGGGACTCCTCGGCTACTTCATGGTCGCCGTCCCCTCCGAGATGCTGGGACGTGCGAACAGCGCGATGCAGGTGCTCGCCATGGGGGCGATGCCCTTGGCGCCGATCATCGCCGGGTTCGGTCTGGCCTGGGCGGGCCGGACCCCGACGCTCGTCCTCTGCGGCGGGCTGTGCGTCGTGGCGGCGCTGATCGCCGTCACCAACCGTGGTCTGCGCTCGCTTCCGGTCGAGAGCGGCTGGAGTGAGCACGCGAAGCGGTTCGCCCGCGACTGAGGAGCCCACGCGGCCAGCAATATCGGGATGCCCGGGCATGGCAGACTTGACGGGCGGCATTCTTCGCGGATGCCGCGGTCCGCCGTGGTGTAATGGCAGCACGACAGCCTTTGGAGCTGTGAGGTCTAGGTTCGAGTCCTGGCGGCGGAGCATGACGGAGAACAGTTCCCTCGCGATCATCGTCCTGGCGGCAGGGCAGGGCACCCGCATGAAGTCGCGCCTGCCGAAGGTGCTGCATCCCATCGGCGGCCGTCCGCTCGTCGGGCATGTGCTCGCGACGGCCCGGCGCCTGGGCGCCGTGCACATCGAGGTCGTCGTCCGCCACGAGCGCGACCGCGTCGTGGCGGCGCTGCAGGAGGAGTACCCCGACGCGATCATCGTCGATCAGGACGAGGTCCCGGGCACGGGCCGAGCGGTCCAGCTGGCGATCGACGCGCTGCCGGCCGACTTCTCCGGCGATGTCCTCATCCTCTCCGGCGATGTGCCCCTGCTCGACGCCGAGACCCTCCAGGCGCTCGTAGAGGGCCACCGTGCGGCATCCGCCGCCGCCACCGTGCTGAGCGCGCGGCTGGACGATCCCACCGGCTACGGGCGCGTCATCCGCGACGGTGACGGCGGCGTCGAGCGCATCGTGGAGCAGAAGGACGCATCGGATGCCGAGGCCGCCGTCTCCGAGATCAACGCCGGCGTCTACGTGTTCCGCGTCACGTCGCTCCGCACCGTCGTGCCGCAGCTCACGCAGGACAACGCGCAGGGGGAGCTGTACCTCACCGACGTGATCGGCCTGCTCCGCCGTGCGCACGAGCCGGTCGCCGCCGAGCTCGCCCCCGACCCCGCGGTCGCCTTCGGCGTCAACGACCGCGTGCAGCTCGCCGAGGCGGGCCGGGTGCTCAACGACCGGATCGTGCGCCGCTGGCAGCGCGAGGGCGTGACGATCGTGGATCCCGCGACGACGTGGATCGATGACACCGCAACCCTCGCACCGGACGTCACGATCCTGCCCAATACGCACATCCTGCGGGCGACGACGATCGCCGCCGGCGCCACGATCGGCCCCGACACCTCGCTCGTGGACTGCGAGGTCGGCGAGGACGCCGTGGTGCGACGGACCGATGCCACCCTCGCCGTGATCGGCGCGCGAGCCACCGTCGGGCCCTTCGCCTACCTCCGTGCCGGTACGGTCCTCGCCGACGACGGCAAGATCGGCACCTACGTCGAGACGAAGAACTCGCAGATCGGTGCGGGCAGCAAGGTTCCGCACCTGTCGTACATCGGCGACACCACCATCGGCGAGCGCGTCAACATCGGCGCGGGCGCCATCACGGCGAACTACGACGACCTGGCCAAGCACCGCACCGAGATCGGCGACGAGGTGCACACCGGGTCGCACAACGTCTTCGTCGCGCCCGTTAGGATCGGAGATGGAGCGAAGACCGGGGCCGGAGCGGTGATTCGCAAGGATGTTCCGGCCGGGGCGCTCGCTCTGAGCGTGGCGCCTCAGCGCAATGTCGAGGGCTGGGTCGAGAACAACAGGGCAGGCACCGGGGCGGCGGACGCCGCCCGGAGGGCACGAGCGGCAGAGAAGGCAGGCGATGGCTCGCAAGAAGAAGAGCGCTGAGCTCGACAAGGACAACGGCATCGCGCCCGGGATCGTCGCCAAGACGAAGAAGCGCCTGGTCGTCGCCGGCGGCCGCTCGCATCCGCAGCTGGTCGCCGCCGTCGCCGAGGGACTCGGCACCGAGCTCGCTCCGACCGAGCACCGCACCTTCGCCTCGGGAGAGATCTACGCCCGCTTCGAGGTCTCGATCCGCGGCTGCGACCTCTTCCTGATCCAGACCTTCGGCACCCCGGTCAACGAGTGGCTCATGGAGACGCTCATCATGATCGATGCCGCCAAGCGCGCCTCGGCCAAGCGCATCACGGTGGTCGCCCCGTACTTCCCCTACTCCCGCCAGGACAAGAAGGGCCGCGGGCGCGAGCCCATCAGCGCCCGCCTGGTGGCCGACCTGCTCAAGACCGCCGGTGCCGACCGGGTGATGAGCGTCGACCTGCACGCCGCCCAGATCCAGGGCTTCTTCGACGGCCCCGTGGATCACCTCTTCGCCAAGCCCGTGCTGCTGGAGCACTTCGAGAACACGCTCACCCCCGAGGACCGCGAGACCCTCACGGTCGTCTCGCCCGACATGGGGCGCGTGCGCGTGGCCGACACCTGGTCCGACAGCCTGGGGGCGCCGCTGGCGATCATCCACAAGCGCCGCGACCCGAAGGTCGCCAACCAGGTGACCGGGCATGAGATCGTCGGCACGGTCGAGGGGCGCACCTGCCTGCTCGTGGACGAC
>CAYOTY010000082.1:12684-13051 GCA_964406995.1 uncultured Microbacterium sp. | reverse complement strand
CGGCAGGAGAATGTCACCCCGGGGCTCGTTCGGCTTCGGCTCGATCGCGAACCGGATGCCGTAGTCCTTGTCGAGCACGTACTGGCCGAGGAGGTCGAACGCCTCCTTGTAGCGAGCGAGCGCGGAGTGGACATCCTTCGCGGCGTCGTATTCGGCGCCTTCCCGGCCGCCCCACATCACGTAGGTCTGCGTGCCGAGCTCGGCGGCGAGATCGATGTTGCGCAGCACCTTGCGCAGCGCGTAGCGGCGCACGTCGCGGTCGTTGGAGGTGAGGCCGCCGTCCTTGAACACGGCGGGGCTGAAGAGGTTCGTCGTCGCATGCGTGATGACGAGGCCGGTGTCGGCGAGCACGCCCTTCAGGCGGTCG
>CAYOTY010000082.1:0-12674 GCA_964406995.1 uncultured Microbacterium sp. | reverse complement strand
GCGTCAGCACCAGATCGACCGCCTGAAGGGCGGTCGATCTGGTGCTGGCGCTCGGCATCGCTCGAACCGAAGGCGAAGAGATCGTCGTCGTGGAAGCTGATGCCGTAGGCACCGAGCTCGGCGAGCCTCTCCACGGCGTGCACGACGTCGAGCGCCGGGCGGGTGGGGCCGCCGAAGGGATCGACACCGGTGTAGCCGACGCACCAGAGACCGAAGGAGAACTTGTCGGCGGGAGTGGGGGTGGGCATGGCGCTCCTTTGCGGCGGGTGTCCGGAGATACAATTGTTGTTGACAACAACCTATACCAGTCGAAGCGTGCCGTCCACCCCAGATCGATACTTTCGGCAACTATCATCGAAACATGGCAGAGTCCTCCCGCATCACGCTCGCAGAGATCGCCGCCGAAGGGGGTGTGTCCCTGGCGACGATGTCCAAGGTGCTCAACGGTCGCGCCGACGTGGCGCCGAGCACCCGCGCCCGCCTGGAGACACTGCTGAACGAGCACGGCTACAAGCGGCGCAGCGCTGCACCGGGCAGCGAGTTCATCGAGCTCGTCTTCCACGAGCTCGAGAGCAGCTGGTCGATGGAGGTCATCGAGGGCGTCGAGGAGGTCGCGCACGCGGCCGGCCTCTCCGTCGTGCTCACCGTCAGCGGCGACCGCCATGCCCCCGAGCCGCAGTGGATCGACCAGGTGCTGCGTCGCCGCCCCGCCGGCGTCGTACTCGTCTTCTCGGAGGTCACCGGACCCCAGCGCGAGAAGCTGGCCTCACGGGGAGTGCCCTTCGTCATCGTCGATCCCGCCGGAGACCCGCAGCCGGATGTGCCCTCGGTCGGCTCGGCGAACTGGTCCGGGGGCCTCATGGCCACCCGCCACCTCATCGAGCTCGGCCACCGGCGCATCGCGGCGATCACCGGCCCCGAGGACATGATGTGCTCCCTGGCCCGCATCGACGGCTACCGCTCGGCGATGAACGCGGCGGGGCTCCCGATCGATCCGTCCTGGATCCGCCACGGAGACTTCCACCCCACCGGCGGCGAGGAGCACGCGCGCGAGCTGCTCGCCCTCCCCGAACCGCCGACGGCGATCTTCGCCGGCAGCGACCTGCAGGCGCTCGGTGCGATCGCCGCCGCCACCGCCCGAGGGCTCCGGGTGCCCGACGACCTCTCCGTCGTCGGCTACGACGACATCGCCCTCTCCCGCTGGATGAGCCCGCAGCTGACGACCGTGCACCAGCCGCTGCGGCGCATGGGCGAGGAGGCGACCCGCCTCGTGCTGCGCATGGCCGACGGCAAGACCCCCGACACGCTGCGCATGGACCTGGCGACGCACCTCGTCGTGCGCGGCAGCACCGCGCCGCTCGCCTGACGAGATCGCTGCCGCCACCGCCGGATGCCGTCTCGCGGTTCAGGCGCGCGCGATGCGCACCTGCGCGTGCAGCGCCCTGGTGTGGTCGACCACCCGCACCCCGCCCTCGAGCTGCACGGCGCACGACGACACGAGGTCGCCGCTCGAGCGCCCGAACGACAGCACGAGCTCGCCGGGCTCGACGATGCGCCGCCCGTCCCTCCCCGTGAAGGAGGAGAGATCCGCCGGCACCTCGAACGACACCGTCGCGCCCTCACCGGCGGCGAGCTCGACCCGAGCCCAGGCGATGAGCCGCTGCACCGGCAGTACGACCGAGGCCACCGGGTCGTGCAGATACAGCTGCACGATCTCGACGCCCGCCCGATCGCCGGCGTTGCCGATGTGCACCGAGACCGTGACCGTCCCGTCGATGTCGATCCGCGTCGCCAAGGCGGTCGCCGCCGACCAGACGAACGGCGCGTAGCCGAGTCCGTGGCCGAAGGGGTACTGCGCGCTCGGGTCGATGTTCGACACCTCCGTCGCGCGGGCCAGCGGCGGCGCGAGGTAGGTGGAGGGATGCGTCACGGGGCTGCGCGGGATGCTCACCGGGAGCCGGCCGCTCGGATTCACCCGCCCGCTGAGCACGCCCGCGATCGCGCCCGTGCCCTCCTCGCCGGCGAAGAACGACTGCACGATCGCCGCCGCCCGCTCGGGCGCTCGGCCCAGTGCGTAGGGCCGCCCGGCCAGCAGAGTCACGATCGTCGGCACGCCGGTGTCGAGGACGGCGTCCAGAAGCGCTCCCTGCGCGCCGGGGAGCGAGAGGTCGCCGGCATCGCAGCCCTCACCGCTCGTGCCCCGGCCGAAGAGTCCTGCCCGGTCGCCCAGGGCGAGCACGACGACGTCGGCGGCGGATGCCGCGGCCACCGCCTCGGCGATCCCCTCGGTCTCGCCGCCGTCGATCGTCGTCCCGACGGCGAACGCGATCTCGGCATCCGGGAACTCCGCGGCGAGCGCCTCGCGCAGCGTCGGAAGCGTGATCCCGAGCGGGACCTCCGGATGCCGCACCCCCACATGCGCGGGGAAGGAGTAGCAGCCGAGCACGGCCAGGGGGTCGTCGGCGGTCGGACCGACGACGACGATGCGGCGCGGCGCCGTCAGCGGCAGGATGCCATCGTTGCGCAGGAGCACGATCGCCTCCTCGGCGAGGCGCCGGGCGATGTCTCGGCCTTCCGCGGAGTCCAGGTCGACGGTGCCGCGGAGCGCCTCCGGGTTCGTGACGTCGCGCCCGTCCAGAGCGGGCGGCACCGGCGACCACTCCGGGTCGAGCAGTCCCAGCTCCGCCTTCTGCCGCAGCACCCGTTCCAGCGCTCGGTCCACGAGTGCCTCGTCGACACGGCCGTCCTCGACCGCTGCCACGAAGTCCGTACCGAAGGTCTTCACGGTGGGCAGCTCGACGTCGATTCCCGCGGCGAGCGCGGCGGCCGCGGCATCCGTCCAGTCCTCGGCGACGCCGTGCAGGGTCTTGAGGAAGGCGATGGAGAAGTAGTCCGCGACGACCGTGCCCTCGAAGCCCCAGCGTTCGCGCAGGAGTCCGGTGAGCAGCTGGGCGTCGGCGGCCGTGGGTACGCCGTCGAGGTCGGTGTAGGAGTTCATGACCGAGCGCACCCCGCTCTCGCGGATCGCCATCTCGAAGGGCGGGAGCAGCACGTCGGCGAGCTCGCGCGGACCCACCGAGACGGGGGCGAGGTTGCGACCGGCCTTGGACGCCGAGTACCCGACGAAGTGCTTGAGGGTCGCGACGACTCCCGCCGACTCCAGGCCCTGGATGTAGGCGGTCGCGACCCTGCCGACCAAGTAGGGATCCTCGCCGATGGTCTCCTCGACGCGGCCCCAGCGGGCGTCGCGGACGACGTCGAGCACCGGCGCCAGCCCTTGATGCACGCCCACGGCGCGCATGTCGGCGCCGATGCGCGCGGCCATCTCGCGCACGAGATCCGGGTCGAAGGAGGCGCCCCAGCTCAGCGGCACCGGATAGGCGGTCGCCCCCCACGTCGCGAAGCCGGCCAGGCACTCCTCGTGGGCGAGCGCGGGGATGCCGAAGCGGTTCGCCGCGACGATGCGCTGCTGGGCGCGCTGGAGGGACAGGGCGCCCAGCGCAGGGTCGACCGGCGCGGTGCCGAAGGGGCGCGTGAGCTGGCCGAGGCCGTGGGGGAGCAGCTCGTCCAGGTCGACGTGGTCGTCCATGTCGTGCTGGTGCGGGGCGACGTCCTCGCCGTCGGCCGAGGCGCCGACCCAGACGCCGTAGAGCTGGGCGACCTTCTCGGCCACGGTCATCTCGGCGATGAGCGCGGCGACGCGGTCGGCGTCGGTGGAGACAGCGGTCACGTCGGTCATCCCTTCACCGCCCCGGAGAGGCCGCCGACGATCCGCTTCTCGGCGAAGAGGAAGAACGCCAGCGCCGGAAGCATCGACAGCGAGGTGTAGGCCAGGACCGCACCGGTGTCGGCGGAGTACTGCGTGGAGAACTGCTGCACGCCCAGCGGCAGGGTCCACAGCTCCTGCGGCATCCCGCCCGAGGCCATGATGAGCAGCGGCAGCAGGTAGCCGTTCCACGAGCCGATGAAGGCGAGCACCCCGACGGTGACCAGGCCCGGCATCGACAGGGGCAGCATGATGCGCCAGAAGACGCCGACGCGCGAGGCGCCGTCGATCGCCGCGGCCTCCTCGAGCTCGTTGGGGATCGCCCGCAGGAACGGCACGAGGATGATGATCGTCACCGGCAGTGCGAACGCCACCTGCGGGATGATCAGGCCGATGAAGGTGCCGTGCAGGCCGAGATCGCGCAGCAGGATGCTGAGGGGCAGCGCCGCGACCGTGACCGGGAACATCAGCCCTGCGGCGAACAGCACGTACAGCCCTTGACGGCCCCGGAACGTGTACCGGGCGATGACGTAGGCGGCCATGACGCCCAGCACGACGGCGCCGAGCGTGGTGCCGAGGCCCACGAGCGAGGAGGAGAACACCGATCCCCAGAAGCGGGGGGAGGTGAGCACCGTGACGTAGTTCTGGAAGTACCAGGGATCCGGCATCCCCGCCGGGTCGGCGTTGATGGCGGCGGTGGTGCGGAATCCGCTGAGCCAGATGAAGGCGACGGGTCCGACGGAGATCACGACGGCGACGATCGCGACGAAGTACACCAGGGGCTGCGCCAGCCACGAGCTGAGGGGGCGGCTCGTGCGCGACGGGCGGGTGACGGTCTGTGCGGCGGACATCAGCGCACTCCGCTCGTGATGGCGCCGGCGAGATCGCGACGCATGGCGATGCGCTGATAGAGCAGGGCGACGATCAGCGAGATGACGAAGAGGATGACGGCGATCGCGCTGCCGTAGCCCGGGGCGCCCTGACCGTTCTGCAACATGTACACCGCCATGGTGTTCGTGGCGCCCACGGGGCCGCCGCGCGTGGTGACCCACACCATGTCGAACAGCTGCAATGAGCCGATGATCGACAGGAACGCCCAGATGCGGATGGTCGGGCCCAGCAGCGGAAGCGTGATGCTCCATTGCGTGCGCCACCAGCCGGCTCCGTCGATCGCCGCGGCCTCGTGCAGCTCTTCGGGCACGCCCTGGAGCCCGGCGAGCATGAGCAGGATGGCGAAGCCGATGTACTTCCAGGTGAGGATGGCGAACATCACCCACAGGGCGATGTCGGGATTGGCGAGCCACGGCTGGGCGAGGTGGCCCAGCCCCACCGCCTCCAGCAGCGCGTTGACACCGCCGCGGGGGGAGAGCAGCAGCTTCCAGGACAGACCGGCGATGACCTCGGCGAGCACGTAGGGCACGAAGATGGCGGCGCGTATGAAGGCGCGACCGCGCAGCCTGCGGTTCAGGAGCAGGGCGATGGCGATCGCGAGCGGGCCCTGCACGAGCAGCGAGGCGATGAGGATCGTGAAGTTGTTGCCGATCGCGGTGAGGAACAGCGGATCGCTCAGCGCGCGCACATAGTTGTCGAGGCCGATGAAGCGCTCGAGCGGCGTGAGGCCGTTCCAGTTGTAGAGGCTGTAGACGGCCGCGAGGGCGACGGGCAGGATCACGAAGGTGAGGAAGACGACGAGGGCGGGTCCGGCGAAGATGCCGATCTCGAGCCATTTGCGCAGCTGCGCACCGCGCCCACGGCTCGGTATCGCCGGAGGGGCGACCGAGGTCGCTGCGACGTCCTGTTGTTGGATGGTCATGCTCATTCCAGTGCTGGCGGAGGCAGGGCCTGCGGGGGGAGCCGCAGGCCCTGCCTGGATTGTGCCCCGACGGGCGCAGCCTACTGCGCTGCGGCCGTGTCCTCGAGGGTGCGGACGACATCCTGCGGCGAGCCGGAGCCGCCGAAGATCGTGACGATGGCGTTGTTCAGCGGCCCGCCGAAGGCCGGTCCGAGGTCGCTGTCCAGCCAGAGCTGCACGTAGTCCGCGGTCGCGAGGGCGTCAGCGCTGGCGCGCAGGTTCTCGTCCTCGATCGCCGATGCGGCAGCCGTGTGGGTCGGCACGCCGGCGCCGCTGGCGGCGAAGCGCTTCTGCACGTCCTCGCTCAGCAGATAGGCGACGAAGTCGAGTGCGATGTCCGGTGCATCCTTGTGCACGCCCCAGCCGTCGCCGCCGCCCATCACGACCGCATCGCTGCCGGTGGCGGGGAAGGGATACCAGCCGAGCCATTCCGGCACGGTCTCGTCCGGCGTGAGCGATCCGATGACACCCGCGTTCCACGGCCCCATGAACTCGGCGGCGGCGTTGCCGTTGGCGACGAGGCCGGCCGAGCTGTCGGCACCGGTCTGCGCGGGAGTGGCGAGGAAGCCGGAGTTGAACGGATCGAGGGCGACGAAGGCCTGGAGCTGCTCGCCCGCGGTGATCCAGCACGGGTCGGTGAAGTCGAGCTCGGGGATCGCGGTCTGCAGCACCGCCTGGCCGCAGGCGCCGATCGCGAACTGATACCACCAGTGGCCCGCCGGCCAGCCGTCGCCGGCACCCACGGAGAACGGCGTGAACCCGGCCGCCTGGAGCTTCGCGACCGCATCCTCCAGCTCGGCGAGCGTGGTCGGCGGAGCGGTGATGCCCGCCTCGGCGTACTGCTCGGTGTTGTACCAGATCCCGGTGGCGCCGAAGGTGTAGGGCAATCCGTACTGGGCTCCGTCGACCAGCCAGGGGTTGACCGAGGCCCCGAGGGCGTCGATCGTGTCCGTGAGGCTGGACAGGTCGCGCAGGTGCCCCGCCTCGGCCTGCGAGCGGACCTCGCCTCCGGGCCACACCATGAAGACGTCGGGCGCGTTGCCCGAGACCAGCGCGTTCGGGATGAGCGTGCGCTGGAGGTCTTCGTTCTGGTACCCGGTGACCTCGATCGTCAGACCCTCGTGCATGGCCTCGAATTCGGCCGCCACATCCTCCCACAGGCCCTGGAGCGGGTCCGAGGTCGCGTTGTGCCACCAGGTGAGCGTGATCTGCTCACCGCCGGCGCCCGGCTCCTGCGGGGTATCGCCGTTGTCAGCCGAGCATCCGGCGAGCACTCCGGCGGCGAGGCCTGCGGCAGCGATCCCTGCTGCTGCGCGCACCATGCTGCGTGTGTTCATCCTTGAACCTTTCGAAAGTTTCGACTGCTACGTCGAAAGTGTACGGGGTACCCTCACGATAAGTCTTCCGGGCATTCGTGGTCAAGAGCAACAAATACCTTCGTTGATCACGATCCGATCTCGTAAGGTGGACGCGTGGCAGACAAGACCGACGCCGGCACCGGCACCCGCGCGCGCAACCTCTCTCGCATCCTGCGCCTGGTGCACCGCGAAGGCCCTCTCTCCCGTGCCGCGCTCACCGAGATGACGGGGCTCAATCGCTCCACGATCGGCGATCTCGTGAGCGACCTCGCCGATGCCGGACTCGTCCTCGAGCGGGCGCCGGGGCCGAGCAACCGCGTGGGCCGGCCCTCCCCGGTCGTCGCCGCCGATCCCCGCGTCGTCGCGCTCGCGGTGAACCCCGAGGTGGATGCCCTCACGATCGCCGCCGTCGGACTCGATCTCAGCATCCCCGCACGGATCCGCATCGAGCTCGAAGAGCTTCTCACGCCCGGACGGACCGCCGCACTCGTGGCCGAGCAGCTCGCGCAATGGCGGGAAGGCCCGCTCGGCGAGGCCCGCATCGTCGCGGCGGGTGTCGCCGTGCCCGGGCTCGTGGCCGCAGACGGGCTCGTGCGCAACGCTCCCCATCTGCTGTGGCGAGACGTCGCCCTCGGGCAGCTTCTCGAAGAGGCGCTCGGGATGCCGGTCGTCGTGGGCAACGACGCCACGATGGGCGCCTCCGCCGAACACCTCTTCGGGGCGGCACGCGGCGCGGACGACGTCATCTACCTCAACGGCGGCGCGAGCGGCATCGGCGGCGGGCTCGTCGTGCACGGCCGACTCGTCACGGGCGCGGGCGGCTATGCGGGCGAGTTCGGGCAGAACCGGCCCGGCATCGCCGCCTCCGGCGACCGCCGTGCCGGCGACGGAGTGCTCGAAGACGAGGTGAGCCGAGCGCGACTGCTGGCCGCACTGGGCCTCGCGCACGCCGATGAGCCCGCCCTCGCCGCCGCCCTCGGCGCCTCGCCCCTCGCCGGAGTGACCGCCGAGGTCGCGCGGCAGCGCCGCATCCTCTCCACCGCGCTCGCCAACGCGGTCAATGTGCTCAACCCCGCCGTGATCGTCCTCGGCGGCTTCCTCGCGACCATCGCCGAGCACGATCTCGACGAGCTCACCGAGGCCGTCCGCGCCCAGACGATGTTCGCGAACGCCGAGGGACTCGTGATCCGCGCCGCCGCCCTCGCCGAGGACCGCCTGCTGATCGGCGCCGCCGAGGCCGCCTTCCGTACGCTGCTGCGCGACCCGATCCCGGCCTGAGCCGCACTTCTCGGGCGTGAGAGGGCGTTGCATTCTGCACACCATGTGACAGACTGCACACGGATCGGCTGGTCTGGTGTGCAGACCGTAACGTGATGTGCAGATCGTGACAGCGCCTCAGCGCCCGCGGAACTCGGGCGGGCGCTTCTCCTGGAAGGCGGCGAAGCCCTCCCGGTAGTCGTCGCTGTCGCACAACGCCGCCTGCGCCGCGTTCTCCCCGGCCATCGACTGCCACAGCCCCAGGCGCTCGTCGCGCAGCTGCGCCACGAGCCTCTTGCTGGCCAGGAAGGCGGATGTCGGCCCGGATGCCGCACGGACGGCCGCTTCGCGGACGGCGTCGTGCACGTCGTCCGCCGCGAACACCTGCGAGAAGAGGCCCAAGCCCACGGCCTCCGCGCCCGTCATGAGCCGGCCGGTGTAGATGAGATCGAGAGTCTTGTGCGCGCCGAGCCGCTCGAAGAAGAGGGCGTGCCCGCCGGAGTCGAGCGTCGCACCGAGGGCGGCGAAAGGAGAGCCGATCTTGGCGGTGCCTGACACGTAGACGACATCGGTCGCGATGAGCAGGCCCAGCCCGACGCCGAGGCAGGCCCCGTGCGCGGCCGCGAAGGTCGGCGCGGGGAACGCCGACATCCGCCGGAGGAGCGGGGTGAGGGCGCCGTCGAGATAGGCGGGCACGTCGTCGGTCGCAGGGTCCACGCCGGAGATGTCGCGGCCCGCGCAGAACGCCCGGCCCTCACCGGCCAGCACGAGCGCACGCACGCCGGCCCGTTCGGCCTCCGCGTAGGCGGCGCCCAGCTCGTCGAGGGCCTCCTGGTCCAGCGCGTTGAGCTTGTCGGGGGCGTTCAGGGTGACGTGCGCGACGGCATCCTCGATGGTCAGGTCGATCATGGGCGGAGTCCTCTCACACGTCGTAGTCCACGACGACACGGTCACTGGTCGGATGCGACTGGCAGGTCAGGACGAATCCGCGCTCGAGCTCATCGGGCTCGAGCGCGTAGTTCTCGGTCATGTTCACCGAACCCTCCAGGAGCCGGGCCCGGCAGGTGCCGCACACGCCGCCCGCGCAGGCGAAAGGGGTATCGGCCCGCACGCGCAGCGCGGCGCTCAGGATCGACTCGTTCGCACTCACCGGGCTCTGCACGGTCGCCGACTGTCCGTCGAGGGTGAAGGCGATCTCGACGACCGGCTCGTCCTCGCGCACGGCGACCGGGCGGCGGGGTTCGTCCCGGTCGGCATCCGTCGTGAAGAGCTCGTAGCGCACGTGCGCACTGTCGACGCCGGCATCGGCCAGCACGTCACGGCACAGCTGCACGAGCTCCATCGGCCCGCAGAGGAACCACTCGTCGATCGTGGCCGGCACGATGAGACCCTCGAAGATGCCGCGCAGCCTCCCCTCGTCGAGCCTCCCCGACAGCAGTGGCACCGACCGCTGCTCTCGGGTGAGCACGTGGAACAGCGCGAAACGGGTCGGGTAGCGGTCCTTGAGGTCGGCGAGCTCGTCGAGGAACATGACGTCCCTGGTAGAGCGGTTCGTGTAGAGCAGCGTGAAGCGCGCGGTCTCGGAGCGTCCGAGCACGGCCGTCGCGAGCGCCATGAGCGGGGTGATGCCCGAGCCCGCGGCGACGGCGGCGACGTGCGCGCCATCGAGGTCGGCCAAGCGGGTGGTGAAGGTTCCCTGCGGGCTCATCACGTCGATCCGGGACCCGGGTTGCAGATCCTCATGCGCCCAGCTGGAGAAGAGCCCGCCGCGATCGCGCTTGATGGCGACGCTGATCGAGCCGGTCGAGGGGACCGGCATCCGGCACAGCGAATAGGAGCGCCGCACCTCGCGGCCGTCGATCTCGCGGCGGAGCGCGACGTGCTGCCCGGGCAGGTAGTCGAACTCTCCGGCGAGCTCCTCGGGTACGGCGAAGGTGACCTCGATGGCGTCATCGGTGAGCGGGCGTACGTCCGCGACCTCGAGCGTGTGGAAGCGGGTGCGCCGGCGCGGCGCCGTGGGACCGCCGACCGCGCTGCGGAGGAAGGCGTCGGCGACCTTCTCCTCCTCCGTCTCCGGTCCCTCTGCGTGCGGTCCCTGTGTTTGCGGGCCCTGTGCTTCGACAGGCTCAGCAACCGGTCGAGGGGCAGCAGCCGGGTGGGGGGCGCCCATCAGTGCACCTTGAAGTGGTCGAAGGGCTCGAGGCAGGCACGGCATTCGAACAGCGCCTTGCACGAGGTCGAGCCGAAGCGAGAGAGCTCACGGGTGTCGAGTGAGCCGCACTGCGGGCATCTCACGGCGAGAGCGACCGGGATCGGGCCCTTCACCGCTGCACGCCCGGTGGGCGGGGCGATCCCGTAGTCGGCGAGCTTGCGCCTGCCCTCCTCGCTCATCCAGTCGGTCGTCCACGCGGGCGAGAGCACGAGGTCGACACGCACGTCGGAGAACCCGGATGCCGTCAGCGCCATGATCACGTCGTCACGGATCGCGTCCATGGCCGGACACCCGGAGTAGGTCGGCGTGATCGTCACGGTGACCCGCTCGCCATCCGTGCGGATGTCACGCAGAACGCCGAGATCCTCGATCGTGAGGACGGGGACCTCGGGGTCGAGGACGGATGCCGCGACGGCCCAGGCGCGTTCTCGGTCGCCCCCGGTCGCCCCGCGAAGACGCGCAGCGACGGAGTCGAAACGCGGCGACTCGCCCGCGGAACCTCGCTGCGTTTCGTCTCGCTGCGCTCGCTCAACGACCGGTGGTTTCGTCACCATGTCGCCCCCGGATGCTGCCGGGCGAGCGCCTGCATCTCGGCGAGGATGAACCCGAGCCCGGAGAAGTGCCGGCCGTGCCGGCCACCGCCGGCGGACGCCGCGACATCCGGAACCTCGATATTCTCTTCACGGAATACGGCGTCGATGACGGCATCGAACCCCTCCCGCAGCATCGATGGGCGGACCGCGACCCCGGCGAGGCGATCGATCAGGGGGTCGTCCCAGAACAGTTCTTCGACGAAGGGCCAGATGTCGGCGAGGGCGCGCAGCATGCGCCGCCTGGACTCCTCGGTGCCGCCGGCCAGCCGCAGAGTCCACTGGACCGCGTGATCCCGGTGGTATTCGACCTCCTTGACGGCCTTGGCAGCGATCGCGGCGAGAGTCTCGTCATCCGATTCCGCAAGGCGCATATACAGCTCGAACATGTAGGTCGACGCGACGAGCTGCCGCGCGATCGTCTTCGCGAAGTCGCCGTTGTCTTGCGCGAACAGCCAGGCGCAGCGGAACTCGGGCTCATCGCGGAGATAGGCGAGGTCGTCTTCGCTGCGTCCGTCGAAGGTACCCGCGTAGCGCAGGAGCGAGCGGGCGTGCCCGAGCAGGTCGAGAGCGATGTTGGCGAGGGCGACGTCCTCCTCGAGCTCGGGGGCACGCGCGATCCACCTGCTCAGCTGCTGGGAGAGGATCAGGGCATCGTCGCCGAGCCGAAGCGCGTACTCGGCGACATCGGCGGATGCCGCGCGCCCGCCCTCGCCGGCGAGCTCCGCGGAGAGCTCGACCTCGTCGACGGTGACGTCACCGTGCGGTGTCTCAGTGGCCGGTCCCTGAGCTCGTCGAAGGGTCATAGGTGCGGCACCCCCTCCGACGCGGTGTAGTACTTCGCGTGCCGGTAGTTCTTCCCCGCGGGGCTCTCGAAGAAGGCCCCCTTCGCGTCGGGATCGCTCGTCGAGATCGCCTCGGCCGGAACGACCCAGATCGAGGAGCCCTCACCGCGCCGCGTGTACAGGTCGCGGGCGTTGCGGAGGGCGAGGTCGGCATCCGGCGCATGAAGGGATCCGACGTGGACGTGACTGAGACCGCGGTTGGCCCGCACGAAGACCTCCCAGAGGGGCCAGGTCTCGCGCGCGTCGCTGCCGGGTGTCGCCATCATGCCGCCCCCTTCGACAGGCTCAGGGACCGGGCTCTGTCCGCCTGCTTGCGGGCGTACTCCGCGGCCGCCTCGCGCACCCAGGCGCCCTCTTCATGCGCGTCGCGCCGGTTCTGGATGCGCACGGCGTTCATCGGCCCACGCCCCGAGAGCACTTCCTTGAACTCGTCCCAGTCGATCTCGCTCGTGTGCCAGCGGCCGGCCTCCTCGGCCCACCGGAGCTCCGGGTCGGGGAGCGTCACCCCCAGCACCTCGGCCTGCGGCACGAGCATGCCGATGAAGCGCTGACGCAGCTCATCGTTCGAGAAGCGCTTGATCTTCCAGGCCATCGACTGCGCCGAGTTCGGCGACGCGTCATCGGGCGGCCCGAACATCATGAGCGAGGGCCAGTACCAGCGGTCCACGGCATCCTGCGCCATCTCGCGCTGCGCCTCGGTGCCCTGCATGAGGGTGAGCAGGATCTCGAAGCCCTGCCGCTGGTGGAAGGACTCCTCCTTGCAGATGCGCACCATGGCCCGGCCGTAGGGGCCG
>CAYOTY010000081.1:0-13275 GCA_964406995.1 uncultured Microbacterium sp. | reverse complement strand
GCGTCGACGGCGATCTTCTACCTCGACCGACCGACGGCCCGTCGACCCCGGACGCCCAGCGCCGACGACCTGGAGGTGCACCTGGGAACCGCCCCGGTTCCCGACATCGGAGCGACGCCGCCGCGGTGGCCGGAGAACTGAGGTGCGTCGCCTCCTGCCGCCCGTTCTGCGGACCTCGTCCCGGTCTGCGGGTCCTTCCGCGCAGATCCGTCCGCGAATCGGGACAACGTCCGCAGATCGGGACGACAACGGATGCGGTGAGGTCGTGAGGTCGTGGGTGTGATCCCTCGGCCGATCGCAGCGGCGACGGCCATGTCCGCGGCGCTTGTGCTCGTCGGCTGCGCAAGCGGCACCGCCCCGCTCACCGCGGCATCCGTCGCCGACGCACCCACGGCGATCGGGGTCTCCGACGGCGATCTGTGGCCGAACTGCTGGGGCGCCGACGACGCGCTCTACTCCGCCAACGGCGACGGCGCGGGGTTCGGCAACGTCATGAGCGACATCGTCATGAATCGGATCACCGGATCACCGGCATCCGGTGATCTCGACGGCGAAGGAACCGCAGCCGGAGACGATCTCGGACAAGTGTGGTCGGGAGAGGGCTTCACCCGCAAGCCCACCGGCATGCTCTGCGTCGACGGAGTGGTCTACCTCGCCGTGCAGGATCTCGCGCACGATTTCAACGAAGCACCCGCGGCGACGGTCGCGCGCAGCGACGATGCCGGTCGCACATGGACGTGGGACACCGGGAGACCGATGTTCGACGAGGGGGTCTTCACCACGGTCTGGTTCGCCGACTACGGCAAGGACGCCGAACGGCGCCCCGAGGTGGGCTACGTCTATGCGTACGGGCTCGACCGGAACTGGCGCGACTCCTTCAGCGACATCGTCGAAGACCCGACCGAGCTGTTCCTCGCGCGCGTGCCGGTCGCGTCCGTGCAGGATGTCTCGACCTGGGAGTTCTTCACCGGTCTCTCGGATGCGGCTGAGCCGACCTGGACCGCCGACATCGCGCAGCGCAGGCCCGTCCTGTCCGATGAACGCCGAACCCACGGGATGAGCGTGCTGTCCCAGGGCGGCGTGACCTACCTGCCGAAGCACGACCGGTACCTCTACACCTCGTGGACCGAGTTCACCTTCGAGTTCTATGAGGCGCCCGCTCCCTGGGGTCCGTGGACGCACTTCTTCTCCGAGGACTTCGGTGAATACCCCTGGACGGCCGACCGCATCGGCGGCTACGGGACGACGGTCCCTTCGAAGTTCGTCTCCGAGGACGAGAAGACGATGTGGCTGCAGTCCAATGTCTGTCCCTGTGCGCCCGCAGGCGTCAGCTCCTACTGGTTCGGGCTGCGAGAGGTGCGAGTGAACGATGGCTGATGCGCAGTCGATCATCGACGGAGTGCCGGTGAATCCGGCGTCGGAGCCGTTGCGCTTGCGCGTGGCCCATGTGGAGCAGGCGAACACGGTCCTCACCGCCAGTGACGGCGACCTCTGGCCTTCGGCCTGGGCCACGGACGGAGCCCTGTACGCCGCGGCCGGAGACGGCACCGGGTTCGCCCGGCACGGGTGGAGCGACATCCTCGTGAACCGGATCGACGGCACGCCCGAGAGCGGCCTGACCGGCGAGCGCCTCGCAGACGGCGACGTCGTCGCCCCGATCTGGGATCCGGAGCGCTTCAACCGCAAGCCCACCGGCATGGTGTGCGTGAGAATCGACGACCACGATGTCCTGTACCTGGCGGTGCAGGATCTCCGCTGCGGCGAGGGACCCGACACCTTCAACGAGGCTCATGCGGCAACCATCGTCCGCAGCGACGACCTCGGGCGCACCTGGTCGTGGCCCGCGGAGCCGATGTTCTCGGGGCACGTGTTCACGACGGTGATGTTCCTCGATCTCGGTCAGGCCAACCGCGGTTCCCACATGGTCTACGCCTATGGGATCGACGGGAACTGGCGCACGTCCTTCTCGAAACGGGTGCCCGATCCGACCGCGCTGTTCCTCGGCCGGGTCCGCGCGGACCGGGTGCAGGAGATCGAGTCCTGGGAGTTCTTCGCCGGAACCTCCGACGACGGCGCCGCGACCTGGACCCCGGACATCGCGCGGAAGATGCCCGTCCTCGTCGATGAGCGGCGCTTCTATCCGACACCGGCGTTTGGCATGGAGGCGCACGACTTCACCTGCATCGCCCAGGGCTCGGTCGTGTGGAACGCCGGACTCGGCCGATACCTCTACTCGACCTGGAGCGAGTACACCTTCGAGTTCTTCGAGGCGCCCGCGCCCTGGGGCCCCTGGCGCCTGCTGCACAGCCACGACTTCGGCCACTTCCCCTGGCACGGGCCGCGCTCGCCTCTGGCGAAGCACGGCGGATACGCTCCGACGATCCCCTCGAAGTTCATCTCCGCCGACGGGCGCGACATGTGGCTCCAGAGCAACTGGTTCGTTCCGGCGTCGTCGCGCGGAGGACGCGCCTACTGCTTCGGGCTGCGGCGAGTGCGTTTCGATCCGGGGACGGATGCCGTCGCCGAGACCACGGGCAACCTCGCCCTCGACGACGCGTGGCCGCTCGTGTCCCGAGCGCGTGAAGGGCAAGAGAGCGTGTTGAACGACTCCTCGCGCGACATCGCCGAGGATTCCGCCTTCGGACCGGGCCACGGCGAGGACCAGTGGGGCTATACCTGGCCCTCGCCGCGGCGCATGTCGCGGCTCGTGTACGCGCCAGGCCCCCAGGACTCCCTGGGCGGATGGTTCTCCACTCCGCCGCGTGTCGAGGCACGGATCGGCGGAGAGTGGATCCCGGTCTCCGCGCTCAGGGTCGAACCGCCCTACCCGTGCGACTTCACCGCGCTGGAGAACGACGAATACGTCTTCACTTTCGAGCCCGTGGTCGCCGACGGCATCCGCCTGATCGGCGAGCCCGGCGGTGCGCTCCGGTACACGTCGATCGCCGAGTTGGAGGTGTGGGATTGAGTCGCGGCCATAGGAACCCAGACACAGAGGATGGCCCGAGACAAGGATCAACACCGAGGAATCGTCCTTATCTCGGACCGTCTTCCTTCTCTCGGGAAGCTCAGCCCAACGCTTTCACCCGCGGACGATGCGCCACGGCGCCTCGCCCTCGACCGGGTGCAGTGAGACGGCCTCACCGGTCACCTCGACCCAGCCGTAGCCGTCGGGGCCGACCCACGGCCACCGGCCTTCGGCGCCCACGACGAACTCGCCGCGCGCGGCGTCCAGACGCACGCCCGAGCGAGCCTGCAGCAGCGTCCAGCCCGCCATCGCGCGCGCATAGTGATCGCCGCACTCGATCTCGTTGTAGGGGTTGCGGCGACGGCCGTCGTGCCGGGTCCAGAGCGCGTCGAGCACGGCCCGCGACTCCTCGTGAAGCCCCTCGAAGGCGCAGTGCGCGGCGACCTGCCACTCGATGCCGCTCCACACCTCGTCGGCGTAGCGGGTCGGCACGGCGGGCCGCCCGCCCTCGGGCCAGGAGCACATGACGAGCCCGGCGTCGTCGGCGGCATCCGCGTACACCCGGTAGGGATGCGCGAAATCGGCGAATCCTCGACGCAGGTTCGTGCGCACCACGTGCCGCAGCGCCGAGCGGACGTGCTCGGCGGGCAGCACGTATCCGAGCCCGAGCTGATGCGCCCACCACTGCCCGATCACCTGGTCGCTGAGCACGCCGGTCACCCACTGCCAGTCGGTGGGGTCGCCGTCGTCGAGCACCTGCACATAGTGGGTGCCGTCGAAGAGCAGCTCGTCATAGAGCGCCGAGCCGGAGTCGAAGCGCGCCCGCGCCTCGGCGGCGCGTTCCTCCTCCCCCTGCAGCAGCGCCAGCTCCTCGTAGGCGCGCAGCGCCGCCAGCCAGAGCGACCCCATGAAGGAGTTCACGCCGGCGAGGTCGATATCGTGGGTGGAGGGCTGGATGCCGCGCAGCACCCCATCGGCGTCGGCATCCCACTTCGCGCAGATGTGCTCGTAGAGGCGCACGATCTTCGGCCAGCGGGCCGCCAGCCATTCCTCGCCGGCTCCGCGCTGCACATCGCGCAGGGTCTTGAGGATCGTGGCGAGCATGCCGTCCAGCGCCGGCTCCTCGGGCCCGCCGATGAGCTCATCGGTCATCTGCGGCAGGTACACCGGCACCCGCAGTCGATGCGGGATGGCGCCGCTCGGCGCCTGCATGATGTCGAGCTCGGTCTCGCGCATGTTCCGCTCGAGACTCGGCCAGAGTCCGGCGAGCGCCGCTTCGTACTGCCACACATGCGTGCAGTTCAGCGGGCACGAGCCGCCGAACTGCCCCGACCACATCGTCGTCGAGGCGCCTAGCGAACCCTCATACCCGTAGAAGCGCCCGTCGGCGCCGAGGAAGCAGGTGGGACTGCGGACATAGGCCGCCTGCGCGGCGAGCCGGTCGATCTCATGCTCGTCGAGGCTCGACTCGACGAGCGTACGGGTCCACGCGCTCGTGCGCCCGGCGAGCTCCTCCCACCTCTCCTCGACGTGCTCCTGCACATCCAGCGCGTCGCGGAACCTCAGCGCGTAGGCGTTGCCGACGTAGAAGCGGCTCGATCCCCAATCCGCGCGCGGCTGACCGAACTGCTCGACGTCCACCATCCGGTTCGGGAAGTGCCAGCTCATCGAGAAGCGGATGCGGCGCGACTGGCCCGGCTCCAGCCAGAACGGCACGCCGACGACGCCGAGCCAGCTCCGGCCCGGGGCGCTCGGGCCGGCACCGCCCGCGGGGGCGTTCAGCTGCGGGTCGGCGAGCGTCGGTGCGAACTCCAGGCGCGCACGCCCGTCGTTCAACGCCCGCGACTCGAGGAAAGCCCTCAGGTGATCCAGGTCCGCGCAGCGCGCGAGCACCGCGGCTGCGGGGTCGTCGGCCGCGAGCACCAACTGCCCGGCGTGCTGGTCGCTCTCGGCGAGGGAGGGATTGTCCATGACGACCCGCGACCAGCCGCGCCCGCGGCGGAGCCGATTGACGTTCCCTCCGAGACCCGGGGTATAGGCGCCGATCGGGGTGATGCCGTCCCAGCCCGCCGCGTTGAGAAGCGACCCGGCGAGGGTGCCGTGCAGCGGAAGGTCAGAGGTGTTCGTGAGGGTGAACTCGAACATCCCCGTCGGGATCGCGCTGACCTCGACATCGGCGGGCGCCATCGGGTTGAGCGCGCGCATGCGCACGGAGAGCGGATGCCGCCCGTCGCTGAGATCGACCTCCGCGATCGGGTACGTCCCGCGGAAGCGCGCGTCGGCGAAGAAGTCGAACTTCTCCTGCGCCTCTGCCATCCAGGCGGGCACCTCGGCGTCCGTCACCAGCGGAGCCTTCGGATCTGAGACGGGGGGCGCCTGCACCATGCTCACGGTGTCGAAGGGCGGCTCGATCCGCGTCAGCCGCAGCCAGAAACCGGTGCCGGGAAGCGCACCCCGGTGGTTCGGCATGCCGTTCAGCTGCCATTGCCGCAGCGACCCGTCGGCGTTGACGGCGAAGCCGCCCGTGCCGATCCCGCCGATCGGCATCGCCAGCGCCGGTACGGCATCGTGCGCAAGGCTCTGATGCAGGATGTCGGTCATCGACTCCACGCTCTCATGCGCTACTTGAGTCCGGCCATCTTGATGTTGCCGATAATCTGACGCTGGAAGATGAGGAAGAGGATGATCACGGGCGCCGCCGCCAGAACAGATCCCGCCATGAGCAGACCGAGCTCGGTCGCCCGCTCGGAGCGGAACGTCGCCAGGTACTGCTGCACCACGTAGCGTTCGGGCGTGGTGATCGTCATGATCGGCCACACGTAGGAGTTCCAGTACGCGAGGAAGCCGGTGATTCCCATGACGACGAACGGCGGCTTGGACAGCGGCAGGAAGATCCGGATGAAGATCGCGAAGCGCCCGCATCCGTCGAGCATCGCCGCCTCCTCCAGGCTCGCAGGGACGTTCAGATAGAACTGCCGGATGAAGAACACCGCGAAAGCACCCGCTGCACCCGGGAGTACGAGTACCGCGAGGGTGTCGAGCATAGACAGACGAGTGACGACGATGAAGCTCGTGACGAGGATCGTCATACCGGGGATGAACATCGTCGAGATGACGATCACCCACAGGGTTCGCTTGAAATGGAAGTCCAGCCGAGCAAAGGCATAGGCGGC
Source organism: uncultured Microbacterium sp. (assembly GCA_964406995.1). Classification (GTDB taxonomy): domain Bacteria; phylum Actinomycetota; class Actinomycetes; order Actinomycetales; family Microbacteriaceae; genus Microbacterium. Next base: position 7,134 of record CAYOTY010000081.1, on the reverse strand, counting down.
GAGGGAATTCACGGTGAGACCGAGGACGGTGAACAGCAACGCGCCACCGAAGGTCCACAGCATTGTGCGTATGAAGGTCGGGTCGGAGAGGATCTGCGCGTAGTTCTCCCACAGCCACACGTCCGGGAAGAACTGGAAGGGTGTACGCACCACCTCAGTCCGTGATTTGAAGCCCGCGATCACCATCCAGGCCAGTGGGAACAGGGCCGCCAGCACGAAGATCGCCCCAGCGACCGCTTTGGCGACGAAGGTCAGCCAGCCACGGAGACTCCTCGGCAGGCGACTACGACGATGCAGAGGCCTGTCGCCCAGCACTATGCGGCTTGTCTCGGATTCAGTGAGAGCCATCAGTCCACCAGCTTCTCGGAGTTCACGAACTTGAAGATCAGTGCGGAGACGGTGCCCAGCACCACGAAGAGCATGAGTGCCGCGGCGAGAGAGAAGCCGATCGTCACGTCATTGCGGAAGTGGTTGAAGATGAACAGATTGGGCAGCAGCGTCGAGTTCAGAGGTCCGCCGTTGGTCATGATCAGGGGCAGTTCGAACTGCTGGATAGCGGCGACGAAGCCGGTCACCAGCAGGAAGAGGAACACGTTCTTCATCTGCGGGATGGTGATGTAGATGTTCTTCTGCCACCAGTTGGCGCCCTCCATCGCGGCCGCCTCATAGAACTCGGTCGGGATGTCGACCATCGCCGCCACCATGATCAGCGACGTCAGCCCCATGCCCAACCAGATCGCCGGCACGGCGATGGAGAACAGCGCCCACGCCGGATCGCCGAGCCAGGCGATCCGCTCGATCCCGAACAGGTTTCGGAGCGCGGCGTTGAGCAGGCCGCCCTGATAGTTGTAGATCAGCACGAAGATGATGGATGCGATCACACCGGAGATGATCGTCGGAATATAGATGCTGACTTTGAGCAGGCTGGCCGCTTTTTTCGACACAGAGACGACGAGGCTTGCGAACAGGTAGGCGAGTACGAGCATCACCGGCACCGTCATCGCCACGAACTGGAAGCCGCGCCCGATCGAGGCCCAGAACTGCGGGTCCGACAGGACAAGGCGATAGTTGCCCCATCCCACGAACTCGGGAGGGAGATAGAAGCCCCAGTTCTGAAAGGAGAGATAGCCTGCGTAGATCGCCGGCCAGATCACGAAGATGCCCAGCAGAATCACCACCGGTGCGAGCATGGGCAGAGCGACCTTGGTGTCGCGGTGCTTTCGACGCTTCGCAGGTGGGGACTTCTCGCGCTCATCCGCGGTGATGGTGTTGCTCATCGGGGCTCTCTTCCTTGAGATGACGAGTATCCGAATCCTCTGAGGGTGCAGGATGTGCGGGGGTGCTCGGGCACCTCCGCACATCCTTGCATCACGCTCCGAGCGTCGCTCCGAGCGCACCCCAGGGCTCAGTTCCGCTGGTCGGCCAATCCGAGCTCGTTGATCACTCTGGTGATCTCCGCGTGTGCCTCGGCCTGCGCCTCGTCGACACTGGCTCCCAGCATCGCCTTCTCCAGGGCAGTGCCCATCGCGAAGCTGACCTGCCAGTCATAGGTCGGCTCGAGGATCGCCGACTCGGTTGCGGCGACCAGCACCTCATAGAACGGGTTCACGGATCGCTGCGGATCGTCCAGCAACTCCGCCGTCACCGATTCGCGCGGAGACAGTTTCGTGAACACGGTGTCGATGAAGTACTGCTTAGGGATGTCAGTGTCCTCAGCGAGAATCCAGCTGATCGCGGCCGCAGCCTCAGCCTTCTTCTCAGACTTCGCATCAACCCCGATGGTCCAGCCTCCGAGGGTCGAGCTCGTCCGCGACGGGTCCCCGTCGATTGTGGGAGATGCCGCGATGCGAATGTTGGGGATCTCGTCCGGGAAGTCGTTCAGCAGCAGGCTGATGCCCCAGGAGCCGTTCAGCATCATCGCGAGATTCCCCTCTCCGAGTGGCATCGCGTCGCCGTAGGGGCCGAGGGGCTGCCTCGCGATCACACCCTGATCGTAGACATCCTTGTAGAACTGGAACAGCGGCTTGTAGGCAGGGTCATCTGCCAGCGAGGTCGACCAGTCGTCCGAGATCGGAAGATGCCCCGCCGTGCCGTACTGCGAAGACCATGTCGTCCACGAGAGCTCGACCGCGTTCTGGGCGAGCTGGAAAGGGACGACATCGTCGTTCGATGCCTTGAGCGCAAGCCCCGTCTCGATGAGCTCGTCCCAGGTCTTCGGCGGTGCGTTCGGGTCGAGCCCGGCCGCCTCGAAGGCATCGACGCGATAGAAGAGCAGCGCGCTGGGCTCGTAGAGCAGCGGATAGGCGTACTGCTCACCATTGACGGTCACGGCATCCAGGAACCTCTGATCCAGGTCGTCCCAAGAGGATGCCGCGATCAGGTCGGTGATCGGTGCCAGCTCGCCATTGCTTGCCTTCATCGGCACTGCCGAGTAGTTCATCGTGTACATGTCCGGCGCGACTCCCGCCGCCTGAGCAGCCGTCAGTCGCTGTTCCCAGGCGTCGCCGGGGACGATCGTGTGATTGACGAAGACCTCGTCCTGAGAGGCATTGAACTGCTCGACGGCCCAGGTGTACCACGCGTTGTCTTCGGTCGAGAACTGGTTCTGCCAGAACTCCACGGTGACGACGCCTTCCGGAAGATCCGACGGCGGCCCGTCCACGTTCGGTGGCGTACTGCTGCCGCATGCGGTGAGCACGAGGGCACCTGCGGCGACGGCAGCCAAGGTACCGAGAGATTTCAACTTCATTGTTTTCTCCTTAGTGCGTTGTGAGGGACATTCAGGTCCGCGATGAGGGTGCTACGAGCGAGTCAGCGAGTAGTTGTCCACCTGCACCCACATATCGCCGTTGTCCGTCCAGATACCGGCTCGCGCGGTTTGGGCGGAGGCGGACCCTGAGGTGTGCATTGGCGATAGCGCGATCGGCGCAACGCCGGCCCTCACGCCGATGAGGAAAGCGCGTTTCAGCAGCCGACTCATCTCACCCTCCTTGGTAGGCAACGATCTCGACCGGCGCCGAACAACACCTCTCTCCGCGCTCGATCGCTCTTGCTGATCACTTTAGACGAAATCGATTTCACGCACAAGATGTCGACCTGATCCAAAAGGACGCTCGCCCCCCGCCTGAGCTGCGCAGATGTATCAGTGAGGCAAGACGGACGCAGCCCGGTCACTCGCGATCGAGCTGCGCGGAGAACCAGAAGACGTTGTACGGACCCCACAGCGACAGCGTGAAGTGGATCGTGCGGCCGCCATCGCTGACGTAGCGCGGGTTCAAGTAGGGCGAGTAGAGCCCGGGATAGTCCGCGACGGAGATCAGCTCGATGGGGTCACCCCAGGGTCCCCACGGGGTGATCCCCTCGCGGATGTAGGCGTTTCCGGCATCCGAGTAGGTCATGATCCAGCGATCCAGATACTCCGACCACATCACCGAGTGCTCGCCGATCGTACCCTCGACGACCGTCGCCGCGTCGTCCAGGTTCGCACTCCACGCGGGCGCGCCATCTTCCGTTCCGACGAAATACTCGTAGGCGCCCTGGTCCTCCACAGCCTCCTCGCGCGCCTCGACCCGCATGAGCTGCACGCCTCCGAACCGGCCGGCGGGAATGGCCCACACGTAGACGTACTCGGTGCCCGCCTCGACGACGTTCACCGCAGAGAACTGGATGAAGTTCGACTCTCCGGGCCATTCCACGCCCTCGACCGGATGCCATGACTCACCACCGTCGCGTGACACGATCAGCGCCGAGTGGTTCGCATCCCACGCACCGGGCTCTCCCCAGTGGCTCACCGACATGTACGAGACGTACATCGTCTCGCCGATCGCAAAGCCTCCTGTAGGGATCTTGGTGACCTCGCCAAAACCTGTGTTCGCATCGTGCTCGCCCTCGATGAGCGCCTCCGCCAGGCCGAGCTCGTCGGTGACCCAGCCCTCGAAGGTGATGCCGTCGGAGGGGTCGTCATCGGTGGTCCACGCCGCCACGTTCGAGCGCCAGAACCCGCCCTGGCCGCCGATCGAATCCGGATCGCGCTGGCCGAAGGTGTCGCCGAAGACGAAGAAGGTCTTCTCACCCAGGTTCAGCATCCACCCGAGGTCCGTTCCGGCGACGGCCACCCCCTCGGTGTCGTTGATCGCCTCCGGACCGGTGAGCTTGGCGATCTCGGTGACCTCCGAGACACCGGTGAGGACGAACGGCTTGTCCGGATCGGGGTCGACGCTCACGGCACCACTCGATGCGCATCCGACGACGGCGACGGCAGTCGCTCCCAGAAGAGCCAGGGACGATACTCGTTTCTCATTGCGCATGATCCTCCTCGATCACGACATACCTTACAGAAATCGCTACGATTACGAAATCGATTTCATTCAGATGAACAGAAGTCGCCATGCCACTTTCGTGGACAGATCGCCTCACGAGCTGCCGAAGACCACCGAGGAGGGACGATGACTGCAGTCGCCGCCGGCCGACGGCACAGCCCGCGAACTTAGTCGTCTTCGTCGCGCAACCCCGGCCGCCACAGCACGATCTCGGTGGAGCGGCGGATGCGTCGTCCTGAGGGCACCGGGATGACCTGCCCGGTCGCACCCGCGGCGAAGACCCGCACGCCTGGGCGGTTCTCCCGTTCGGCGCGCAGGGCGGTCTCGAGCTCGGTGACGCGGCGCCGCAGCATCCGCACGTCGTCCTCCAGGTCGAGGATGCGAGCAATCGCCGGGAGGCTCATCCCCTCGGCGGACAGACGGGCGACCTCGCGCAGCTGCTGGATGTTGCGCGCGGAGTAGCGGCGCGAGCCTCCGCGGGTGCGACCGGGGACCACGAGGCCGATGCGGTCGTACTGGCGAAGGGTCTGCGGATGCATGCCGGCGAGCTCCGCCGCCACCGCGATCGCGAAGACGGGGGCGTCTTCGTCAGGAGCCATGCGTCACCCCGCCTCTCCCCCGGTGCGCGAGAGCATGGTCAGCCCCGCGCCTTCGAGATGAGATCGGCCCGCGGGTTCTCCTTGGGCTCGAGGTCGTGGAAGCGCTCCAGCGCCTCTCGCGCCGCCTCGTCGAGGTGCGAGGGCACCGCGACCTGAAGCTCGGCGAGCAGGTCGCCCGTGCCCTTCTGGGTCTTCACCCCACGGCCCTTCACGCGCAGCACGCGACCCGAGGGGGTGCCCGGAGCCACGCGCAGCTTCACGGGGTCGCCACCGAGAGTGGGAACCTCGATCGTCGCACCCAGCACCGCCTCGGTGAAGGTGACCGGCACGGTCACGCGCAGGTTCAGACCCTCGCGGGTGAACACCGGATGCGGGCGCACGGTCACCGTCACCACGATGTCGCCGTTCTCGCCGCCGTCGGGCGAGGGGCGTCCGCGTCCGCGCAGGCGGATCTTCTGCCCGTCGGCGATGCCGGCGGGGATCTTCACCTTGAAGGGCTTGCCGCCCTCGCCCTGAAGGGTGATCGTCTCGCCCTTGGTCGCGGTGACGAAGTCGATCGTCGTGCTCGCCGTCACATCGGCGCCGCGCTGCGGCCCGCCGAAGCCGCGGAAGCCACCGGTCGACTGCCCGAACCGACCCGATCCGAAGCCGGCTCCTCCGCCGCCGCCCTGGTTGAACATCGCGAAGATGTCCTCGAAGTCGGCGGTCTGGGCCCGGCCCTGGCCGAAGCGGCTGAAGACGTCCTCGAAGCCGCCGGCACCCTGGCCGCCCGCGGTGAAGCGGGCGCCCGAGCCCATCGCGCGGATCTGGTCGTACTCCTCGCGCTGCTCGCTGTCGGAGAGCACCGAGTACGCCTCGCTGATCTCCTTGAACTTCGCCTCCGCCTTGGCGTCACCCGCATTGGAGTCGGGGTGGTACTTGCGGGCGAGCTTGCGATAGGCCTTCTTCAGGTCGGCGTCGGAGATGTTCTTGTCGACGCCGAGCACCTTGTAGAAGTCCTTGTCGAACCAGTCCTGGCTAGCCATGGATCACCCCTACTCGGCCGGAACCGCGACCACGACCTTCGCCGGGCGCAGCTCGACGTCGCCGAGCCGGTAGCCGACCTCCACGACCTCGAGGATCGTGGGCTGCTCGGTGCCGGGCGTCGGCTGCTGGAGGATCGCCTCGTGATGCTGCGGGTCGAAGGGCTCTCCGGCCGCACCGTACTTCTCCACGCCCATGCGCTCGACGACGGTGCGCACCTTCTCGCCGATCACCGCGAAAGCGGTGCCGTCTTCGAGGTCGCCGTGCTGATCGGCCCGGTCGAGGTCGTCGAGCACCGGGAGCAGACCCTTGACGACCTCGCCCTTGGCACGCTGGATCTCCAGCGCGCGCTGCTCTTCCGTACGGCGACGGTAGTTCGCGTACTCGGCCTGCAGCCGCTTGAGATCGATGAGCAGGTCGTGCTCCTCTTCCGGAGCCTCGGCCACGGCGGCCTCGTCGCTCTGCGGAGCGCTCAGGATGTCGTCGACCGTGAGCTCGTCGTCGGATGCTTCGGTCTCCCCGGCATCCTGCGACTCGCCTTCGGTCTGCGGAGCACTCTGCTCCTCGGCATCGTCGGACTCATGCCCGGAGGCCGGGACCCCCTCCGGGGCCCCGGTCTCCTCGAATCCTTCGTCTCGGTCGCCGTCGTCGTCCTCGCTCAGGAACCGGTCCTTGTCGTTGCCTGTCATGGTTACTTGTTCTCGTCTTCGTCGTCGATGACCTCGGCGTCGACGACGTCCTCGTCAGCGGAAGCATCCCCCGACGCCTCGTCCGAAGACGGCGCGGCCTGAGCCTCAGCCTCGGCCTGAGCCTGGGCGTAGATGGCCTCGCCGAGCTTGGTCTGCGACTGGCTGAGCGTGTCGAAGGCGGTCTTGACCGCGTCATCGTCGTCACCGCCGAGCGCGAGCTTGAGGGCGTCGACATCGGCCTTGACCGACTCCTTGACGTCTGCGGGCAGCTTCTCGTCGTTCTCGCTGAGGAGCTTCTCGATCGAGTAGGCGAGCGTCTCGGCCTGGTTGCGGATCTCGGCGGCCTCACGGCGCTTCTTGTCCTCGGCCGCGTTCTCCTCGGCCTCGCGGACCATGCGCTCGATGTCCTCCTTGGGGAGCGAGGAGCCGCCGGTGATGGTCATCGACTGCTCGCGACCGGTGCCCTTGTCCTTGGCGGAGACGTGCACGATGCCGTTCGCGTCG
>CAYOTY010000080.1:3288-13519 GCA_964406995.1 uncultured Microbacterium sp. | reverse complement strand
GAGACGATGTCCTTGTCGCTGGTCTTGTCGGGGGTCTTGTCGAAGTAGACGCCCGGCGAGCGCACCAGCTGCGAGACCACGACACGCTCGGTGCCGTTGATGATGAAGGTGCCCTTGTCGGTCTGGAGCGGGAAGTCGCCCATGAAGACCGTCTGGGTCTTGATCTCGCCGGTGGTGTGGTTCATGAACTCGGCCTCGACGTACAGAGGCGCGGCGTAGGTCTTGCCGCGCTCCTTGCACTCGTCGATCGAGTACTTCTCCGGCTCGAGGTAGGGGTTCGTGAACGAGAGCTGCATCGTCTCGGCGAGGTCTTCGATCGGAGAGATCTCCTCGAAGATCTCCTCGAGACCGCTGACCTCGGGCACGTCCTTGCGGCCGGCCTTCTTGGCCTCGGCGACGCGCGCCTTCCAGGCCTGGCTGCCGATGAGCCAGTCGAAGGACTCGGTCTGCAGCGCGAGAAGGTCGGGGACCGTCAGCGTGTCGGAGATCTTGGCGAACGAGAGGCGGGATGCTCCGCGTCCGTTCTTCGTGGTGGTGGGTGTGGATGCGTTGCGAGCAGCAGCCAAGGGAATAACCTCCGTAAGCCCTGTGGGGCTTGTAGATTCCTTGAGTCGTCAGGTGGAGCGCGCCACCGATATCCCACGTCTGCTTATCGCGCCGCAGTGACGCGGGGCACGCAGACAACAAGCCGACCACCATATGAGGGCAGGGGGAAAGGAGCGCAACTACCCACTATACGCACAATATGGCGACATGTCCAGCGCGGTCCTTGACGATCACGCGATCCTGCGGTAGATGCCCGCGGGTCGTAGACCCGCGGCCTCCGCTCGCTGTTGCAAACGGCACACGATGTTGCGCTCAGCACATCGAATCGGCGAAGGGATGTGCGGAATGCAACAAGGGGTGCAGGCGGCAACGGCGCCGATCAGGAGAGGAGAGGTCGGGTTCACCGGCCGGTCGGTGCGTGCCGGAACCGGATCCGAGTGCCCGGCCGCGCCTGCGCCATCAGGTCCAGCGACCGCTCGGCGACCACGGCGATGACGGGGTAGCCGCCGGTGACCGGGCCGTCCGCGCCGAGGATCACAGGGCGTCCGCTCGGCGGCACCTGCAGGGCGCCGGGCAGCATCCCCTCGCTCGGCAGCTCCTCGTGGCGAAGGCGCGGCAGCGCAGGCCCCTCGAGCCGGGTTCCGACCCGGTTGGCGTCGTGGGAGACCGTCCACTCCGACTCGAACAGCGCAGCGGACGCGGCGGGGGTGAACCAGTCCGCCCGCGGCCCCGGCGCCAGCTCGATCCCCAGCACCTCGTCCTCGGGAGCACCCCAGGGCGCGAAGGCGAGGGAGGGCATCTCGGCATCCGGCTCTGCTCCCACCGCAAGCGCAGTGCCCTCGGTGAGCGCGGCCGGCCCGAGCCCCGCCATGAGATCGGTGGAGCGGGAGCCCAGCGCGGCCTGCGCCTCGACACCTCCGCGCACCGCAAGATAGGCGCGGGCGCCGTGGGCGAACCAGTCCAGCTCCAGCTCGACCCCGGCCCGCCAGGGGTGGGCCTGGTAGGGATCCACGGCGGTGCCGTCCAGACGGATGCCGCCCCAGGCCCCCGTCACCGAGAACCACAGATCACGCGTGGCCTCGGCGCGGAAGCCGCCCATCGTCACCTCGATGGCCGCAGCCGACTCGGGGTTGCCGAGGAGGCGGTTCGCGGTGCGGAGCGCCGCGCGGTCCAGGGCGCCGGACGGGGCGACGCCGAGTGAGGCGCGCCCAGGACGGCCCAGATCCTGGATCGTCGCCAGGAGACCGGGGGCGAGGATGCGGAGGGCTTGGTCGTCGCCCTCGCCGGGCTCCGGAATGCCTGTGCTGAGGCTAGGGGTTGCGCGGTCGCGCGGGGCGCGGTCGCGCGGGGCGCGGTCGCGCAAAGGCGCCTCCGCACAGGCATCCCTGCGCCCAGCTCCCGGGGAAGCAGACGCGCGGCCCTGCACGAACCGCACCCGCGTCCCCGGCGCCAGGAGCGCAGGCTGCGCGGCATCCGGATCGAACAGAGGTGCGCTCGTCGTGCCGATGAGCTGCCACCCGCCCGGCGTCTCGCGCGGGTACGCTCCGCTGAACTCGCCCGCCAGCCCCACCGCCCCGACGGGCACCCGCGTGCGAGGGCTCTCGCGGCGCGGCACCTCGAAGGGCCAGTCGGAGCTGGTCAGGTACCCGAAGCCGGGGGCGAATCCCGTGAAGGCGACCGTCCACTCCGCATCGCGGTGCGCGGCGACGAGCTCCCCCGCCGAGACGCCCAGCCGCTCCGCGAGGGACTGCAGATCCGGCCCGTCGTAGACGATGTCGAGCTCGACGGCGGCCGCGGCGGCATCCGCGGCCTCGTCCGCATCCGCCTCGCGCGAGAGGAAGGCCCGCACCTGCGAGGGCGAGATGAGCGCGGGATCGAAGGTGACGAGCACGGTGCGCGCGGCGGGGACGAGGTCGATCACGCCCGCCGGGGCGGAGACCGCCCACCGACGATGAAGCGCCATGACCTCCGCGAGCGATCCGGCCTCTGCGAGGAACGCCCGCTGACCGAACGGCAGGATCACCATGGTGCGACGACCTTCACGCCGGCCCCGTCCAGCGTCTGACGCACCGCGCGGGCCATCGCGACGGCACCGGGGGAATCGCCGTGCATGCAGAGGGAGACCGCCTCAGGACGCACCAGGGTGCCGTCGACGGCCTCGATCACGCCCTCGGCGACCAGTCGCAGGGCGCGTGCGGCGACGGAATCGGCGTCGGCGAGCAGCGCCCCCGGCTCCGTGCGCGGCACGAGGGCGCCCGTCGGCAGGTATCCGCGGTCGAGGAACGCCTCGCGGAAGAAGGGGAGGCCGCGGGCGGATGCGGCATCCGCGATGAAGCCCTCCATCCCGAGCACCGGCAGAGCCCGCCCGAGGCGCCCGGAGATCTCGGAGACCGCGGCGGCGACCGCATCCGCCGTCGCCCGGTCGAGGATCACCCGGTGGTAGAGCGCGCCGTGCGGCTTGACGTAGGCCGGCTCGCCGCCGAGGGAGACGAGTCTGCCCAGCTGCTCGACGACCTGCTCCCGCAGGATCTCGGGCGATGCGGCGAGCGCGAGGCGTCCGAAGCCGGTCGGATCGACATAGGAGGGGTGGCCGCCGATCGCGACCCCGTGGCGCCGGGCGCGCTCGATCGCCTCCCGCATCGAGTCCTCGTCGCCGGCATGCCCGCCGCAGGCGATGCTCGCGCTGGAGACGACGGCGAACATCGCCTCGTCATCGGCCGTCGGCACGCCCCCGACCGTCTCGCCGAGATCGGCGTTGAGGTCGATGATCGTGCCCATCCCTCCACGGTAGCGGCAGGCGGGTTCCCGAGATCAGGAAGGTGGCTCGAGGCGAGGACGATCCGAGCGGAATCGTCCTTGCGCGGGGCGAACGTCCTTGTCCCGGGCGGAGGTAGCGTGGAGACATGGGCAGAGAGCGCGGAGGAGGGTCGGATGCCGTCGTCGCGACGCTCGACCACGGCGGCCGTGCCCACATCGTGCGCTCGCTCTTCACGAGCGGCTATGAGCTCATCATCGGAGGCACCCCGCAGTCGCACGTCGATCTCGACGACCCCACCCATCTGCACTTCGAATACATCGTGCGGATGGGCGCGGTGATCGATCAGCTCGGCGAGCCCGGAGCCCCGATCACCGCCGTGCACCTGGGCGCCGGCGCCCTGACGATCCCCCGCTACATCGAGGCGACGCGCCCCGGCTCGCGCCAGCAGGTCATCGAGCTGGAGGCCCCGCTCGTGCAGCTCGTGCGCGAGAACCTGCCGCTCCCCCGCGGCGCCTCGATCCGCATCCGCATCGGCGACGCCCGCGAAGGCGTCCGGCGCCTTCCCGCGGGCCTGCGCGGCGCGTGCGCCCTCGTCGTCTCGGACGTCTTCTCCGGCGCCCAGACCCCCGCGCACCTCACGAGCATCGAGTTCTACCGCGAGGTGACGACCCTGCTCGCTCCGGACGGAGTGCTGCTCGTCAACGTCGCCGACGGCCCGGGCCTCGCCTTCGCCCGCGGCCAGGTCGCCACCGTGCAGACGGTGCTGCCGCATGTGGCCGTGCTCGCCGACGCCCAGGTGCTCAAGGGGCGCCGCTTCGGCAACCTGGTCGTGGCGGCATCCGCCTCTCCTCTCCCGACCGAGTGGCTGCCGCGCCTCCTGGCCGCAGGCCCCCACCCGGCGAAGATCGCCCAGGATGCGGAGGTCGCGTCCTTCGCACGCGGGTCCGCGATCGTGTCGGATGCCGATGCGAAGGCGTCCCCTCGCCCCGACGACTCGATCTTCCTGCGCTGAGGCGGGCGTGCCCTCGGCCCGCACCGCGCACGAGCGGGCAGACTGGAGGCAGGTCGAACGGAAGGGGGATCGTGACGTTCATCAAGGGCTACGACCCGGAGACGCTGCGCGAGATCATCGATGCGGCGCAGTGCCGAGAGCGACTGGCGGAGATCGAGATGCAGCGGAGCGTGCCCGCCCTTCTGGAGCGCGTCTGGCTCCTGAAGGTGCTCGGTCAGCTCGATGAGGGGATCGATCTCGCCGACGAGGCCGTCCGCGTGGCGCGGATGGCGGGTACGCGCAAGGACCTCCTGCGGGCGCGGGTCCTGCGCGCGACCGTGCGGCAGTTCCGCGGCGAGCACGAGGCGGCGCTGAAGGAGCTCGACCAGTGCGTCGCCGAGGCCGAAGGGATCCCCTCGCCCCTGCTGGCCGCCTTCGCCTATCAGCACCGGGGCAAGACCCACTACGACGTCGGCGACTATCTGTCGGCGCGCGACGATTTCAAGAGCGCCCTGCTGCTGCGCCAGGACACCACCGCGCCCGAGGAGCAGATCGAGGCGACGCTGCTTGCGATCGAGGCGGCCGACCGGCGCCGCGCGGCGGAGTCGCGCAGCCTCGTATCCGGTGTCGGCGGGGGCCTCTAGCCTGGGATCATGGCTGATCTCGACCGGGTGCGCGTCTGGGCCGATGCGCTCATCCACCTGCACCTCGACGCCTCGTGGTCGTTCGGTTTCGACAATGCCAAGCGCCGCGCGGGGCAGTGCGACTTCACGCGCAAGCGCATCACGGTCTCGCGGTATCTTGCGGCGCGATTCGACGACGACGAGATCCACCAGACGCTGCTGCACGAGGTCGCCCACGCGCTGACCGGGCCGCACGCGGGGCACGGGCCCGAGTGGAAGAGGGTCGCTCGCGAGCTGGGGTATGTCGGCGGCGTGACGCACCATGGCGAGACCGCCGAGGAGCTGGCGCCCTGGGTGGGGCGGTGCCCGGCGGGCCATGTCGCCTATCGGCACCGGCGCCCGACGCGCGCCACCTCCTGTGCGAAGTGCTCACGCCGCTTCGATCCGCGCTACGAGTTCCAGTGGGTGCGCCGCGAGATCACCCCGGCAGCGCGGCTGGCGGCACAGCTGCCCCGCTGAGAGCGGCTCAGCCGAAGGCCACGAAAGCGCCGTCGCGGAGGGTCGGCACGACGGTGCTGTCGTCGATCGCAGCGGCGTCGCGCACGGTGGCGGGGGTGATCCCGGATGCGGCGAGCGCATTCTCGGCGGGGTCGCGCTCGGAGAGTTCCCGCCCGGAGCCCGAGCCGGACAACAGGTGGCGCACCGCTCGCCGGAGGCTCCGGAAGGCCTCGGCCGCGACGGCCGCCTCGGGCGAGGTGTGGTCGATGCCCCGGTCGATGAGCGCCGCGATGATCGCGCCCGCGCCGAGCTGATCCTCCACGGCGAAGCGGAGGCCCCCGTCGGACGCGCGCTCCCCCGCGGCGATGACGGTGACAGAGGTGCGCTGCTGGCGCTGCTCCTGCACTCCCAGGATCGCCTCGGCGACCGCTGTGGCGTTGCGCAGCCCGCCGACGAGGACGAGTGCACCGGATGCCGCCTCGGCGACGGCCGCACCGTTGATCGACCAGGTGCGGGCGACCTCGAGCGGGACCGGGACCGCGGTCACCAGCGTGGAGGAGAACCTCAGCACGTCGACGACCACGACGACGTCGGCGGGGGCGAGACGGGAGAGCCCTTCGTTCCCCCACTCGAAGCGGACCTGGTATGCGGACTGGTCGAAGGGAGTGCTCACCCGAACAGCCTATTGCGCCGCATCCGCCCTGTGACGTCACGTCCGCCCCCATCCCCAGGACCCACGAATGCACGATGCCGACACGGTTGCACGAGAAATTCGCCGGATCGCTCGTGCAGTCGTGTTCGGATCGTGCATTCGTGAAAGGGGATACGGATCTGCGGGCCTCAGTCCGCGGCGAGCGCCTCGACCGGGGCCACGCGGGTGGCCAGGCGCGTGGGTGCGACCGCGGCGACCACCGTCAGCACGGCGGCGGCCGCGACGATCGCGAGCACGGGCTGCCACGGCACGTGCGGTGCGACCAGGCCCGCCGCACCGATGTGGTCGTAGAGCGCGACCGAGCCCAGCAGCGACTGCGCGGCGATCCAGCCGTAGGCGAATCCGAGGACGAGCCCGGCGACGGTCGCGGCGACCGTGATGTGCACGGCCTCCAGCAGCACCATCTGCCGCACCTGCCGGTTCGACAGCCCGATCGCCCGCAGGAGTCCCAGCTCGCGACGCCGCTGGACGACGCCGATCGTGAGCAGGTTCACCAGGCCCACCGCGGCGATCACGGCGCAGATCGCGACGAGGACCATCATGACGGTGGCGAAGCTGTCGAGGATGAACGCGAACTGCGGGTCCAGGACGCCACCGGAGGCCGCGGTCATGATCCCCTTCGTCGACTCCAGCGCGACGGCGAACATCGTCACGAGCGTGATGCCCATGACCACCCCGATGGCCATCCGGCTGGAGCGCTCGGGGTATCGCAGCGCGTTCTGGGCGGCCAGTCGCGCGGTCGCACCGCCGCCGAAGGCGCGTCCGACGAGTCGCAGCACCGGCGGCATCACGAGAGTCGCGCCGAGGGCGAGCCCGGTGAAGGACAGGATGCCGCCGAAGAACCCGATCACCACGCCCAGAGGCGTCACGAGTCCCACCAGCACGCCGAAGACGAGGAGAGCGGCGCCGAGGATCAGCAGGATCAGCGCACCGGCGTTGCGCGCCGGCCGCGCGGAGACATCCTCGTGCGAGCGCTCGACCGCGCCGCCGATCGCCTGCAGCGGCGTCACCGCGAGCACGCGCCGGGAGCCTGCGGATGCGGCGGCCCAGGTCGTGAGTGCGACGCCGATCGCGGGCAGGAGGATCAGCGGGTGGTCTGCGCCCGCGCCCTCCGGTGCGCCGGGAAGGAAGCGCTCGGCGAGGACGATGCCGCCCGCGACCAGCCCGAACCCTGCGAGCAGTCCCGCGGCGGCGCCGATCACACCCACCGCGAGCCCCTGTCGGGCGATCTCGTTCCTCTGCGCCCGTGCCGAGGCGCCGATCAGCCGCAGGAGGGCGATCCGGCGGGTGCGCCCGGCGACGATCGTCGAGAAGGTGTTGGAGGTGACGATCCCGGCCACGTACATCGCGACTCCCGTGAGCAGGACGGTCAGGATCGCGGTGACGACCGCGAGCGTCCCGCTGTCTCCGATGTAGGGATCGGATGCCAGCATCAGCCCGATGTACGCCGTCGCCTCCACCAGCACGACGCCGAAGGCGGCGGTGATCGCGGCCACGAGCAGACTCGCCCCCATGCCGCGTTCGCGGAGCCAGGCGAGTTTCGGCATCCGGTCCCGGACGCCGAGGTCCAGGCTCGGGCGGGCGTTCACGTGCGAGGCTGCGGCGACGCTCATGCCGCCACCGCCGCGTCGAGCATGTACGCGGAGATCTCCTCGGCGGAGAGTCCGGGGTGGTCGGCGACGATGCGTCCGTCTCCGAGGAACAGCACTCGGGAGGCCGCACTGGCCGCGATCGGGTCGTGGGTCACCATCGCGATCGACTGGCCATGCTCACGGCTCGCGCGGGCCAGGAGTGAGAGCACCTCGCGAGAGCTCGCCGAATCGAGGTTGCCGGTGGGCTCATCGGCGAAGACGAGGTCGGGGCCGGTGGCCAGCGCGCGGGCGATGGCGACGCGCTGCTGCTGCCCGCCCGACAGCTCATGCGGGCGATGACGCAGGCGCGAGGCGAGACCGAGCGTCTCGACGAGCCCTTCGATGCGGGCCCGCTCGATCGCCGAGGGCCGGCGCCCGTCGAGCTCGAACGGCAGGAGGATGTTGCCGAGGGCGTCGAGCGTCGGCACGAGGTTGAACGCCTGGAAGACGAAGCCCACGCGCCGGCGGCGCAGCACGGTGAGCTCCAGGTCGCTCAGGCCCGTGATCTCGGTGTCGCCGATCCACGCGCGCCCCTCGGTGGGGCTGTCGAGTCCGGCCATGACGTGCATGAGCGTGGACTTGCCCGAACCCGAGGGGCCCATGATGGCCGTGAACTGGCCGCGCCGGATGCCGACGCTGACTCCGTCGAGAGCCTGCACGGCGCTCTGCCCCGTGCCGTAGGTCTTGGTGAGGTGCTGGACGCGTGCGGCCAGGCCCAGGTCTGTGCTTGTGATCTCCATGCCTTCGACGCTACGAACGGCGCCCGGCCGGCCGCATCGGTCTCAGGTCGCGCCCTCGTACATCGCAAGGATGATCCGCAGCGGCGTCTCACCCGTCCCGCGGCGTGGACTCAGCCGAGGACGCTCGTCGTCGGCACCGGGTTCTGGAAGAGGTCCAGGACCGGGCAGTGCGCATCGACGACCTCGCGCAGCCTCTCGTACTCCTCGGGGGTGTTCGGCCCTTGGATGTCGACCTTGAGCCGCACTCCGTGGAAGCCGGCGCGGGTTCCGCCGTCGATGCCGAAGAGCGTGCGCGCGTCGAGGTCGCCCTCGGCGACGATCTCGATCTCGTCGATCGTGAGCCCCAGCCCCTGGGCGTACAGACGGTAGACGACGACCTGACAGGAGATGAGCGCACCGAGCGCATACTCGACAGGGCTCGGAGCCGCGTCATCGCCGGCGAGCGCGACCGGCTCGTCGACGAGGAAGCGGTGCTTCCCCGCGGTGATCTCGGTCGCGACCGACCCGATCCCGCGGCCGGTGACGCGATAGGTGAGCTGCGCGCTCTGCGGGTCCTTGGCGATGCGCTCGCCCCAGGCGGCGCCTGCCTCGGTGAGACGCTCAGCGCGCTCGGCGGCGGTGACGGACACGGTGTCTTCCCGGATGAGAGTCATGGGGCGACGGTACCGGGAGTCGCGACCGGACGCCGCGGCATCCGTCACACGCCGTCACATCCGGCGCGTCCGCGCTCAGGCCAGCCCGTGCTCGAAGGCGAACACGACCAGCTGCACGCGGTCGCGCAGGGCGAGCTTGGCGAGGATGCGGCTGATGTGCGTCTTCACGGTCGCCTCGCTCAGGAACTCGCGCGCGGCGATCTCGGCGTTGGAGAGACCACGGGCGGCGAGCGCGAAGATCTCCCGCTCGCGATCGGTGAGGTCCCCGTACTCGGGCGGGACGGCGCGGGTCTGCTCGGTGAAGCGGGCGAAGAGCTCCTGGGTGGCGGATGCCGCGATCACGGCGGAGCCCGCGTGCACCGTGCGGATCGCGGCCAGCAGGAACTCCGGCTCGGCATCCTTCAGCAGGAAGCCGCTCGCCCCCTGCCGGATCGCACGGGCCGCCGCCTCGTCGAGGTCGAAGGTGGTGAGCATGACCACCCGCGGCGGGTCGGGACGGGCGAGGAGCTCGGCGGTGGCGGCCAGGCCGTCCATGACCGGCATGCGGATGTCCATGAGCACGACGTCGGGCCTCGTCTCGGCGATCACCGACAGCGCCTCCCGCCCGTCGCCCGCCTCGCCCACCACCTCGAGGTCGGGCTGCGAGGCGATGAGCATGCGGATGCCCGCGCGGAACAGCGCCTGGTCGTCGACGAGGACGACACGGATCGGGTGCTGTGCGTCGACCTCCGGTCCCTGAGCCTGTCGAGGGGCAGCAACCGGTCGCCGCTCAGCATCCGTCATGCGGTCACCCCCGCGATCGGCAGACTCGCCTGCACCGTGAAGAAGCCGTCGGCGTGCTCGGCCTGCAGCGTGCCGCCCACGAGCTGAGCGCGCTCGCGCATGCCGATGAGGCCGTGGCTGGCGACCGCTCCCTGAGCCTGTCGAAGGGCGGCATCAGATCGCTCGGCCACCGCGTTGCGCACCGCGAGATCGACGCGCTCCGGCCACCAGGCCAGGCGCACATCGACGTCGCCGTCGCCGTGACGGAGGGCGTTGGTGAGGGCCTCCTGCAGGATGCGGTAGACCGCCAGCTGGAT
>CAYOTY010000080.1:0-3278 GCA_964406995.1 uncultured Microbacterium sp. | reverse complement strand
CGCTCCGGGCGGCTCCCCCGGCGGCACCGGATCGACCGTCACCCGTGGCTCGATGCCGGCCTGCCGCACCTGCGCGAACAGCGCCTCAAGATCCGCGAGCGTCGGCTGCGGGCCGTCGCCCTGGCGGTGGCGGAGCTGGGTCAGCAGCATCCGCACGTCGGAGAGCGCCGCCCGCGAGGTCTGCGAGATCGTCGCGAGCGCCTCGGTCGCCGCCTCGGGATCGGATGCCGCCGCGTACCGCGCCCCGTCGGCCTGCGCGATGACCACGGCCAGCGAGTGCGCGACGATGTCATGCATGTCGCGGGCGATGCGCACGCGCTCCTGCTCCTCCGCGGCGAGCCCTTCGGCCTTCTCCTTCGCCTCACGGATGCCGCGGGAGCGCAGGACCGTCCGCCACAGCATGCCGCACACCCAGGCGAAGCCCAGCGCGAGGATCGCGATGACCGCGAGCAGCATCACGGTCGTGACCGTCATGCCGAACCCGGAGACACCGAACGCCGCGACCTCCCGTACGAGATAGAGGGCCGCCACGACGCCGCCGACGCCCGCCGAGCCCAACCCGAGCCAGAAGACGCGCGTCGACCCCCACGCGGCGGTCGCGAACAGCACCGCCAGGATCGCGACATCGGCCGGAAGCGGCGGCAGCCCGCCGAACATCTGCACGATCGCCCCGGCCCACGCCAGAGCGAGGGCGAGTCCGGGTGCGAGCCGGCCGACCGCGACACCGGCGCACATCAGCAGCCCCGAGATGACGATCGGCACCGCGGCGAGCAGGTCGATGCCGCCGGCCATCCAGAACACCGAATACGTCGGAAGCCCGAGCGGGGTGAGCACGACGAACATCGCGCACGCGACGAGGATGTCGGCGACGAGCGCTCCGCGGGACAGGGGTCGGATCACCCCCTCACGGTACGCGACCGGGGCCGCCTGCGGCATCCGTCTGCAGATGTATTCCGGGGGCGCGTCCCGATGTCCTGCAGGTTCCGTTCCCGTCCGCCGATTGCGTCCCGATCTGCGCAGATCGGGACAGCAGCTGCCGGATGAGACGGCTGCGCCGACCTCAGACCCGGCAGATGATCTCGCCGTGCGGCAGGAGGAACCAGCCGTCCTCGGCCTCCGCCCAGCGCCGCCAGCCGTCGCTGATCCTCCGCAGATCCGCCTCGGATGCGAGCCCGCTGCCGAGGAGCTGACGAGTCAGCGCCGATTCCAGGATGCGATCGGCCCACAGCCCGCCCCACCAGTCGCGCTCCTCGGGCGTCGCGTAGCACCAGGTGGAGGCGCCGGCCCGGACATCGGTGAAGCCCGCGGCCCGCGCCCAGGAGAGCAGGCGCCGACCGGCATCCGGTTCACCGCCGTTCGCGCGCGCCGCTTCTCGATACAGACGCAGCCACTCGTCGAGCTCGGGAACGAGCGGGAACCAGAGGAATCCCGCGTAGTCGGCGTCGCGCGCGGCGACCACGCCGCCGGGTCTGGTCACCCGTCGCATCTCGCGGAGCGCCTGCACGGGATCGGCGACGTGCTGCAGCACCTGGTGGGCGTGGGCGATGTCGAAGGAGTCGTCGGCGAAGCTCAGCGCATGCACGTCCTCGACCGCGAAGTCGATGTTGCCGAGACCGCTCTCCGCGGCGAGCCGCTGCGAGAGCGCCAGCTCGTCCTGGCCGATCTCGGTGGCGGTGACCCTCGCGACGTGCGCGGCGAAGTCGACCGTGATCGTGCCGGGACCGGCTCCCACGTCGAGAAGATGCGCCTCAGGCGTCAGAAGGGGCCGCAGGTACTCCGCGGAGTTCTCGATCGTCCGGTTGCTGTGCGAGCGCAGCACCGACTCGTGGTGACCGTGCGTGTATTTCGCCATCGCGCCAGTCTGTCACGCGCATCCGGTCTCGATCTGCACAGATGCCGCCGAGAACGCACGAACTGTCCTGTCTCGATGCGGGGAAGGACGATTTGCGCGTTCTCGACGGGCGCGGGGTGGTGGGCGCGAGAGGGCGGATGCGCGAGGCGATCAGTCGCGAAGGAGCGCGGCGATCGCACGGAGGTCGGGCTTGCCGGAGGGCAGCGTCGGCAACGCATCGACCGCCCGCAGTTCGCGCGGCCGCGCCGGGGCACCGATCTCCGTCTCGACGCGGGCACGGGCCTCGGCCAGGAGCGCCGCGGCATCCGACCCTGTTGTGGCCAACGTCGCCACGATGACGGATGCCTCGCCCCACCGCTCGTCCTCGACGCCGACCACCACGGCGCCTTCGAGACCGGACACCCCGCGCACGAGGCGCTCGACCCGGTCGAGGGAGACGTTGACGCCGCCGGAGACGATGACGTTGTCGGCCCGGCCGTGCACGGACACGACGCCGCCGGAGACCGTGCCGAGGTCGCCGGTGCGATACCAACGGATGCCTGAGTCGATCACGAACGCGCGAGCGGTCGGCCCAGGGGCACCCAGGTATCCGTCGGCCAGCGTCGGTCCGGCCACGCGCAGCTCGCCGTCGAAGGCGCGCACTTCGACCCCGTCGAGCGGCACGCCGTCGTAGACGCAGCCGCCGCTCGTCTCGGTCGAGCCGTAGGTCCGCACGATCCGGATGCCGAGAGCCGCCGCCCGCTCGCGCAGCGGCACCGGCAGTGCCTGCCCGCCGACGAGGACCATGCTGTACTCGGCCGCGGCGGCGCGGACGGCGGCATCCTGCTCCGCGGCCTCGATCACCGTTGCCAGCTGCGCGGGCACGAGCGAGGTCAGCAGCGGCGCGGCGCCGGAGGCCGCTCGCGTCGCCGCGACGAAGGCGTCCGCGGTGAAGCGCCCCCGGAGCGCGACCGGTGACGTGCCCGCGAGCACCGAGCGCAGGAGCACCTGCAGCCCCGCGACGTAGTTCGTCGGGAGCGCGAGCACCCAGCGCCCCTCGCCGATGCGGGCCGCCGTCGCCTCCGCGCTCGCACGCAGCGCCGCCGCGCCGATCGCGACGCTCTTGGGCACTCCCGAGGATCCCGACGTGTGCACGACGACTCCTGTGCCCGCCTCCAGCATCCGCTCCACCGCGCGCTCGTCGAGAACGCGCGAACCGTCCTTCCCGGCATCGAGATAGGACGATTCCTGCGTTCTCGGCGACATGGGCGAGGGGGTCAGAAGTGCCAGGGGTAGGGAGACCAGTCGGGGGCGCGCTTCTCGAGGAACGAGTCACGACCCTCCACGGCCTCGTCGGTGCCGTAGGCCAGGCGCGTCGCCTCGCCCGCGAAGACCTGCTGGCCGACCAGGCCGTCATCGACGGCGTTGAAGGCGAACTTCAGCATCC
>CAYOTY010000079.1:0-13561 GCA_964406995.1 uncultured Microbacterium sp. | reverse complement strand
GGACGCGCTGCGCACTCCGCCGGGGGACGCCGAGATCGCGCCGCTCTCCGGCGGTGAGCGCCGCCGCGTCGCGCTGGCCAAGCTGCTGCTGCAGAAGCCCGATCTGCTGCTGCTCGACGAGCCGACGAACCACCTCGACGCGGAGAGCGTACTGTGGCTCGAGCAGCACCTGAAGTCGTACAAGGGCGCCGTCATCGCCATCACCCACGACCGGTACTTCCTCGACAACGTCGCCGAGTGGATCGCCGAGGTCGACCGCGGTCGCCTCATCGGCTACGAGGGCAACTATTCCACCTACCTGGAGAAGAAGGCCGAGCGTCTCGACATCCAGGGCAAGAAGGATGCGAAGCTCGCCAAGCGTCTCAAGGACGAGCTGGAGTGGGTGCGCAGCAGCGCAAAGGGTCGCCAGACCAAGTCGAAGGCGCGCCTGGCCCGCTACGAGGAGATGGCCGCCGAGGCGGAACGGACCCGGAAGCTCGACTTCGAGGAGATCCAGATTCCCGCCGGCCCCCGGCTCGGAAGCGTCGTCATCGAGGCGAAGAAGCTGCAGAAGGGCTTCGGCGACCGCACGCTCATCGACGGCCTGAGCTTCAGTCTCCCGCCCAACGGCATCGTCGGCGTCATCGGCCCCAACGGCGTCGGCAAGACCACGCTGTTCAAGACGATCGTCGGTCTCGAGCCGCTCGACGGCGGAGAGCTGAAGATCGGTGAGACCGTCAAGATCAGCTATGTCGACCAGTCGCGTGCGAGCATCGACCCGAACAAGACGCTGTGGGAGGTCGTCTCCGACGGCCTGGACATCATCACCGTGGGCAAGACGGAGATCCCGTCCCGTGCCTATGTCTCCAAGTTCGGCTTCAAGGGCCCGGACCAGCAGAAGAAGGCGGGGATCCTCTCCGGCGGAGAGCGCAACCGCCTGAACCTCGCCCTCACGCTCAAGGAGGGCGGAAACCTGCTGCTCCTCGACGAGCCGACGAACGACCTCGACGTCGAGACGCTGAGCTCTCTGGAGAACGCCCTCCTGGAGTTCCCCGGCTGCGCCGTGGTCATCACGCACGACCGGTGGTTCCTCGACCGCATCGCGACGCACATCCTCGCCTATGAGGGGACGGACGAGGACCCGGCGAACTGGTACTGGTTCGAGGGCAACTTCGAGGCCTACGAGCAGAACAAGATCGAGCGCCTCGGCCCGGATGCGGCGAAGCCCCACCGCTCGACGCACCGCAAGCTGACCCGTGACTGACTCCTCGAGCGCCGCGCGGGCCACGGAGCGCAGGATCCATGTCCCGATCCATCTCCGCTGGGGAGATCTCGACGCGTACAACCACGTCAACAACACGGCGATGCTGAAGCTTCTCGAAGAGGCGCGGGTGCGCTCGGTGTGGCGGAGCGAGGAAGACGAGCAGGACTACGACACCGCGGTCATCGAGAACGGTGCCGGCACTCTGTCGCTGATCGCATCGCAGCAGATCGAGTACCTCGCTCCGGTCCCCTATCAGCGCGCCCCGCTGGATGTGGAGCTGTGGTTCGGGCGCTTGGGCGGATCCAGCGTCGAGATCTGCTACGAGGTGTACAGCCCGCAGGGTCGTTCGCCGCGAGTGCTGTACGCACGCTGCGCCACGACGCTCGTGCAGGTCGACGCGGTCAGCGGCAGGCCGGTACGGCTCTCGGAGACGATGAGGGACGCCTGGGCGCCGTACGTAGGCGCCCCGGTCGAGTTCTCCCGTCGCTGAGCGGCTCAGACCGCTTCGGGGACGCGCACCATGATCTCCTGAGAGATCGTGGCGACGAGTATGCCGTCGCGGGTATATACCCGGCTGCGGCCGAGGCCGCGGCCGCCACGGGCGTTCGGCGACTCCTGCACGTGGAGGAGCCATTCGTCGGCGCGTGCGAAACGATGCCACCACATGGCGTGGTCGAGACTGGCGACCTTCAAACCGGGCGTCTGCCAGCACAGGCCATGGGCACGCAGCACGGGCTCCTGGATGGTGGTGTCGCTCATATAGGCCAGGGCCGCGCGGTGGAGGACGGCGTCATCGGGCAGCGGTGCCCGCATCCGCATCCACACGTGCTGCTGGTTGGACCGCGTGGGATCGGCGCTGCTCCAGATCGGCTGCTCGACATGACGCACCTCGACGGGTGGGAGCGTCAGCAGCGAGCGCGAGTTCTCGTCGAGGCCGACGGAGCGCTCCTCGTCGGAAGGGAGGGACTCGGGCGGGAGGAGGCCCTCGGGCATGGGCTCGGCGTGCTCGACGCCCGGATCCGAGTCCTGGAAAGAGGCGATCATCGACCAGATGGGCACGCCGTTCTGATACGCCTGCGTGCGCCGAGTGGCGAAGGAGCGCCCGTCGTGGATGCGATCGACGGACAGGGTGATTCCCTGGCGAGTGTCTCCGGGCCGAAGGAAGTAGCCGTGCATGGAGTGCAGTACGCGATCAGGCGGAAGAGTGCGCTGGGCGGCGATGACCGATTGCGCGACGACCTGGCCACCGTAGATGCGTCCCCAGGGTGTGCGGTGCGAGATCCCGGTGAAGATGTCCTCGGTGGTGCGGGCGTCGCTGTCTGCGAGATCCAGGACGGCGAGCAGCTGGTCGACGGCGTGCCTCGCCTGTGCGTCCTCGGTCATCGCTCTCCCTCCACCGCTGTCTCTCCTTGGTAGTTTAGAGGGCGTGTCCCCCCGCCTCGTCCTCCACGACCCCGAGACGGTGCGCGACGTCCTGACCTTCATGGGCCGGGCCCGTCGGGTATCGGATGCCGGGGTCCGGTTCCAGGCCGCCGGTGGGGTGATGGTGGTCTCCGCGGCGGCTCTCGCCCCCCAGACGCTCTTCGACCAGACGCCGACGGTGCTGGCGGTCCGCGTCGTGCGCGCAGACCCCGAGCTGCAGTGCGACATCGTCGTGGACGAGCTCACGCAGACCGACGATCCGGCGGCTCTCGCGCTTCCGGAGACGGGTCTGTCTCCTTCGTGGGCCGGGGTCTCCCCGCCACGCGGCGGATGGGAGCCGCAGAGGGAGCTCGCGGCCTCCGCCATCGCCCGGCGCGCGCAGTGGGGGATCTCCGCCGTTGCGCGGGGAGCGACACCGGGAGCAGGCGAGGAGGCCGTGCGGGTGCTGCGTGCGTCCGTGTGGGGTGAGCCCGACGAGGACCTCGGCGGGCTGGCGCGGGGAGTCGCCTTCGCCGCCGACGCCTTCGGCTTCATCTCCGGGGAGGAGAGCGTTCGTGTGACCGCATCGGGGCGCTGGACGCGCCTCTCCTTCGCGCGCGGGCACGTTCTCACCCGCCGGCCTGCCGTCACCGGTCTCACGCCGGTGCGCGCGACCGGGGCGGCTCACTGACGCCCGGCGGCCCGACCGGCCTGGCGGCCGGAGAAGAGGCAACCGCCCAGGAAGGTTCCCTCGAGCGCGCGGTAGCCGTGCACACCGCCGCCTCCGAAGCCGCTGGCCTCGCCGGCGGCATAGAGCCCGATGATCGGTGAACCGTCGGCGCCCAGCACGCGTGCGTCCAGGTCGGTCTCGATCCCGCCGAGAGACTTGCGGGTCAGCACATGGAGCTTGACGGCGATCAGCGGACCTGCGCCGGCATCCTGGAGACGATGCGGTGCGGCGGTGCGGATGAGCCTGTCGCCGCGATAGCCGCGCATCGAGCGCAGTATGCCGATCTGCGCATCCTTGGTGAAGTCGTTGTCGATCTCGCGGTCGCGCGCCTCGACCTCGCGGCGCACGCGATCGAGGTCGAGCACGTCGCCGCCGGGAGCCTTCCCCATCTGTGCGAGGAGCGTATCGAGATCGTCCTCGACGATGAAGTCCTCACCCTCGTCGAGAAAGGCCTGCACGGGCCCGGTCGGGCCCTTCGCCAGGCGCGACGTCAGCAGCAGCCTCACGTCCTTTCCCGTGAGGTCGGGGTTCTGCTCACTGCCCGACAGCGCGAACTCCTTCTCCACGATCTGCCGCGAGGTGACGAACCACGAGTGGTCATGCCCGGTCGTGCGCAGGTGCTCAAGCGTGCCCAGTGTGTCGAAGCCGGGGAACAGCGGCACGGGCAGGCGCTTGCCGGTCGCATCGAGCCAGAGCGAGGAGGGACCGGGGAGGATACGGATGCCGTGCGCCGGCCACACCGGATCCCAGTTCGTGATGCCCTCGACGTAGTGCCACATGCGATCACCGTTGATGAGGCTGGCCCCGGCCGTCTCCGCGACGGCGTGCATCGAGCCGTCGACATAGGCCGGAACGCCGGAGAGCATGTGGGACGGAGGACTGCCGAGTCGGTCGGCGGGCCACGCCTGCCGCACGAGCTCGTGGTTTCCGCCGATGCCGCCGGAGGTGATGATGACGGCATCCGCCCTGATCTCGAAGTCGCCGATCCTGTCGCGACTGCTCGCCACCCCGCGCGCGGTCTCGCTGGACGCGAGCACCTCTCCGCGAACTCCTGCGACCGCACCGGCCTCGACGACGATCTCGGTCACACGATGGCGGGGCAGCACAGTCAGGGTTCCCGTGGCCTCCGCTCTCTCCACCGCCTCGGCGAAGGGGGCGACGATCCCGGGGCCGGTGCCCCAGGTGATGTGGAAGCGAGGGACGGAGTTGCCCGGGCCGATCGCCCCGTAGCCGCCGCGCTCGGCCCAGCCGACGACGGGGAAGAACCCGATGCCGCGTTCTCGGAGCCACGCCCGTTTCTCCCCGGCCGCGAACTGCAGGTAGGCCTCGGCCCACTTCTGCGGCCAGGCGTCCTCTTCACGATCGAAGCCGGCGTTTCCGAACCAGTCCTGACGGGCCAGGTCCAGCGAATCGCGGATGCCCAGGCGCCTCTGTTCCGGAGAGTCGATGAAGAACAGCCCGCCGAAGGACCACCATGCCTGCCCGCCGAGGTTCGCGCGCGGCTCCTGATCGAGGAGGATCACACGTCGCCCGGCGGCAGCGGCCTCGCCCGCGGCCACGAGCCCGGCCAGACCCCATCCGATCACGACGACATCGGCGTGCAGCGGGGTGGAAGATCGTGTCATGGTCTCTCCGTTGATTCCTGACGGCGGCTAGGGCTGCAAGCCCTCCGATGCCGGTGGGGCGGCGGGCGCCTGCTCGAAGGTGTTCACGAGCGCGAACGCGGCGCGCTCCAGATAGTCCCAGAGCGTCGCCTCGTGCAGAGGCGACAGCCCGATCTCGTCGACGGCGGTGCGCATGTGCCGCAACCAGCGGTCCCGTGCATCCGGGTTGATGTGGAAGGCGTTGTGCCGCATCCGCAGCCGGGGA
Source organism: uncultured Microbacterium sp. (assembly GCA_964406995.1). Taxonomy (GTDB): domain Bacteria; phylum Actinomycetota; class Actinomycetes; order Actinomycetales; family Microbacteriaceae; genus Microbacterium. The sequence goes on along the minus strand of CAYOTY010000079.1, from coordinate 8,318 downwards.
TGTCCACGACGTTCCTGATACGTGCCCGGTCCGCCCCAGTACTGGATGAGGAAGAGCGTCAGCCGCTCCGCGGCGGGACCGAGATCCTCCTCCGGGTACATCGGGCGCAGCACCGGATCGCCGGCGACCTCGCGGTAGAAGGCCTGCACCAGACGCCGGAAGGTCTCCTCGCCGCCGACCTCCTCGTAGAAGCTCACGAGTCGTCCTTGCTGTCCAGCGACGGGGGTGGAGTGCGATGGTCGTCGGCGGGCTTGCGTCGCCACACGCCGCGTCCTGTGGGTGGAACGCCGGAGACCGGGCTCGGGCGCGTCGTCGGCGGGTTGGCGCCGCGTACGCGGCGCGCGCCCTCGACCCCCTCGGGGATCACCGAGGCCATCGAGGGCACGACGAGGCCGAGATCGATCACGGCGCTGCGCAGCCGCATCCGCAGCTCCTGCGCCACATCGTCCTTCGCGTTCGTGCGGGTGCGGATCACGACGCGGATCACGAGCGTGTCGCCGTCGATCGTCTCCAGTCCCCAGACCTCCGGTGTGTCGAGGATGCGGGTGCGCCACTTCGGGTCTCCCGCAAGCCCCTGCGCCGCCGCGAGCAGCGCCTCCTCGACGGCGGCGACATCCGCATCCGCGGGGACGCCGATGTCGATGATCGCCCGTGCCCAGCCCTGGGACATGTTGCCGATGCGCATGATCTCGCCGTTGCGCACGTACCAGAGCGTGCCGTTGACATCGCGCACATGGGTGACGCGCACGCTCACGTACTCCACGACTCCCGTGGCCAGGCCGACGTCGACGACGTCGCCGATCCCGATCTGATCCTCGGCGACGACGAAGATGCCGTTGAGCACGTCTTTGACGATGTTCTGAGCGCCGAAGCCGAGGCCCGCCCCGACGGCGGCGGTCAGCAGCGCGAAGGAGCCGAGAAGATTCGGGAACGCGGCGTTGATGCAGAGGATCAGCGCGATGACGCCGATGATGACATTCGCGATGTTCTGCAGAATCGTGCCGAGCGTGCGGGTACGCTGCACCAGACGGATATCGGCGAGCGGTGAGCGCTCCAGCGCCTGGGTGTCATCGACGCTGGCCTTCACCTTCGCGGTGTCGACGACGCGGCGCACGACACGCCTGATCACGAGGCGGAGGAACCGGGACAGGAGCCAGGCCGCGAGGATGATGAGGACGATCGTGAGCAGATCGAGGCTCACACTGACGAGGAACTTCAGGATCTGCTGCCAGAGTCCCAGCAGGAAGCCGACCGGGCTCTCATCGGTGGATGCGAGTGTGCTCACGATGCGATCCTAGCGACCGTGGTCATTGTGCCGCCTGTGCGACTCAGTCCTCGACGTCACGCGACTGCGCCGCCAGCGCACGCTCCACTTCGGCGAGATTCTCGTGCACGAGCCTTCGGAGCGCCGCCGGCGCATCGGCGTGCGCACCGAGCCACGCGCGGGTGGCATCGCGCAGGGCGAGGTCGGCGAGGGCCTTCGGGTACAGCCCTACGATCAGATACTGCGCGATCTGGTACGTGCGCGACTCCCAGATCGGCAGCAGCATGTCGAAGTAGGCCGGGACGAACTCGCCCAGCACCTCGCGGCCGGCCGGGTGCACGAAGCCGAGCGCCGCCGAGCGGACGATCGTGTTCGGCAGGTCGTCCCGGTCGATGAGCGAGGACCAGGCGGCCTTCTTGGCCTCGAGAGCGGGCAGCGCGGCGCGGGCCTGGGCGGCGAACTCGCCGCCCTTGGCGGTGTTGTCGGCGGCGAGGGCGGCATCGATCTCCGCTCCGTCCGCCGCGCCGACGGTGGCGAGCCCGACGAGGAGCTGCCACGACAGGTCTGCGTCGATCTCCAGGCCCGGGAGCGTCGCCTCTCCCTCGCGCAGTGCGCGGACGGTCTCGGCGTGCTCCTTCGTGACGAGCGCGTTCGCGAACGCCGTCACGAACTGAAGCTGGGCGTCGCTGCCGGCCGCCGCCTCCTGGGCGAGGGCCCACAGGCCGTCGGCGACACGGCGGCGAGCTGCCTGACGCCCTTCGGGGGCGACATAGAGGTTCGCGGCCAGCTGCACCTGGGCGAGCGTGGTGCGCAGGGTCGTCGACTCCGTCTCGCGGCCGATGTTGCCGAGCACGAGCTCGATGTAGTCGGAGGCGGATGCCTCGGCATCGCGCGTCTGGTCCCAGGCGGCGCCCCACACGAGCGAGCGGGCGAGCGGATCGCTGATGTCGGCGAGGTGCGCGATCGCGGTCGCGAGCGACTGCTCGTCTAGGCGGATCTTCGCATAGGCGAGATCGTTGTCGTTGAGGAGCACGAGGTCGGGACGCTTGCGATCCTTGAGCTCGGGCACCTCGGTGAGGTCGCCGTCGACATCCACTTCGACATAGTCGGTGCGCACGAGGGAGCCGCCGTCGAGGCTGTAGAAGCCGATGCCCAGACGGTGCGGGCGGATGGTGGGGTAGTCGGCGGGAGCGGTCTGCATCACGGCGAAACGGCGGATGCGGCCCTGGGCGTCGGTGTCGACGCTCGGGATGAGCGTGTTGACGCCCGCGGTCTCCAGCCACTTCTTCGACCAGGTGCCCAGCTCCCGGCCGCTGGTCCTCTCCAGCTCGGTGAGCAGGTCGGGCAGCTCGGTGTTGCCCCAGGCGTGCTTCGTGAAGTATGCGGAGACGCCCGCGAAGAACTCCTCGATGCCGACCCAGGCGGCCAGCTGCTTGAGGACCGAGCCGCCCTTGGCGTAGGTGATGCCGTCGAAGTTGACCTGCACGTCCTCGAGATCGTTGATCTCGGCGACGACCGGGTGGGTCGAGGGGAGCTGGTCCTGGCGGTACGCCCAGGTCTTCTCCATCGCGTTGAACGTCGTCCACGCTTCGGTCCACTCGGTCGCCTCGGCGGTGGCGATGGTGGAGGCCCACTCGGCGAAGGACTCGTTGAGCCAGAGGTCGTTCCACCACTTCATGGTGACGAGGTCGCCGAACCACATGTGGGCGAGCTCGTGGAGGATCGTGACGACGCGACGCTCCTTGACGGCATCCGTCACCTTCGAGCGGAACACGTAGGTCTCGGTGAAGGTGACGGCGCCGGCGTTCTCCATGGCACCCGCGTTGAACTCGGGGACGAAGAGCTGGTCGTACTTGGCGAAGGGGTAGGGGACGCCGAACTTGCCCTCGAAGTAGGCGAAGCCCTGACGGGTCTTGTCGAAGATGTAGTCGGCGTCGAGGTGCTCCCACAGGCTCTTGCGGCCGTAGACGCCGAGGGGGATCGTGCGACCATCGGCGCTCGTGAGTTCGGAGAAGGTCGACTCGTAGGGCCCGGCGACGATCGCGGTGATGTACGAGGAGATGCGCGGGGTCGGCTCGAAGCCCCAGGTGGCGCGGTCGTCGTGGACGATCGGCTCGGGCGTCGGCGAGTTAGAGATGACCTTCCACGCCGGGGGAGCGGTGACGGTGAACTGGAAGGTGGCCTTCAGATCGGGCTGCTCGAAGACGGCGAACACGCGCCGGGAGTCGGGCACCTCGAACTGGGAGTAGAGGTAGACCTCGCCGTCGACGGGGTCTACGAAGCGGTGCAGGCCCTCGCCGGTGTTGGTGTAGAGGCAGTCCGCGTCGACGATGAGCTCGTTCTCGGCCTCGAGACCGGACAGCTCGATCCGCGCGTCGGCGAAGATATCGTTCGGGTTCAGCGGTTCGCCGTTCAGCGTGATCTCGCGCACCTCGCGGGCGATCAGGTCGATGAAGGTGGAGCTTCCAGGGGTGGCGGTGAAGCGCACGACGCTGCGGGAGCCGAAGACCTCGTCGCCCTTCGTCAGATCCAGCGCGATCTCGTACGACTGCGTGTCGATGACCGCGCGGCGCTCCTGCGCTTCGATTCGGGTGAGATTCTCTCCAGGCACTGCTTTACTCCCAGGGGTGAGGGGCATGCCGCTACGGTTTCGCTGATGGCGGCGACGGCAACCCTGACAGCCTACGCCAGGATCGCGTGCGCGGCAGGTTACCGGTGTCGCAGACGATCCTAGGATGGAGTCATGCGCATCCATATCGCCACCGATCATGCCGGTCTCGACTTCTCCACCCGTCTTCAGGATCACCTGCGGGCGGCGGGGCACGAGGTGACCGACCACGGGCCTGTCGAGTACGACCCGGTCGATGACTATCCGGCGTTCTGCATCCGCGCCGCCCAGGCGGTCGTCGCCGATCGGGCCGCGGGCGTCGAGGCGCTGGGCGTGGTCTTCGGAGGCTCGGGGAACGGCGAGCAGATCGCGGCGAACAAGGTCGCCGGCATTCGCGCAGCGCTCGTCTGGAACCTGTCGACCGCCGAGCTCGCGCGCGAGCACAACGACGCCAACGTCATCGCGATCGGTGCGCGCCAGCACAGCTTCGAGGAGGTGACGAGCTTCATCGATCGCTTCGTCGCCACGTCGTTCCCCGGTGACGAGCGTCACGTCCGTCGCATCCTGCAGATCGCCGACTTCGAGCGCGACGGCACCCTGCTGCCCGACCCGCGGGCGGTCTGATGCCCGAGGGTCACTCCGTCCACCGCATCGCTCGTCAGTTCGACCGCAATTTCGTGGGCAAGGCTCTGGCGGCCTCCAGCCCGCAGGGCCGGTTCGCCGGCGGGGCCGCCGAACTCGACGGGCGCATCGCCACGAACGTGCAGGCGGTCGGCAAGCAGATGTTCCTCGAGACCGAGGGCGACCTCTGGCTGCGCGTGCATCTGGGGATGTACGGCGCCTGGGACTTCGCGGGCGAGATCCTCCTGGATCCCACGATCGCCTCGGCCAACGGGCGCATGGGGCAGACCAACCAGCGCGGCACCGATCCCGACCTGGAGATCCCCGATGCGGCGGGGGAGAACTCCCTGTCGTCGATCGGCGCGCCCCGGAGGGCTCGGGGGCATGTGCGGATGTCGGAGCAGACGAGGTCGCTGGCGGAGGAGGACGAGGCCTGGCCGCCGCTCGTCGTCGGTCAGGTCCGACTGCGGCTGCTGACCGACGTGACCTGCGCCGATCTGCGCGGCCCGACCGCGTGCGTGCTGCAGACGCCGGAGGAGATGCTCGCGACGGTGGCGAAGCTCGGCCCCGATCCTCTGGTCGGAGATCCCGCCGAGGGCGAGGAGCGATTCGTCCAGGCGGTGCGGCGTAAGCCGACGCCGATCGCGCTCCTGCTCATGGATCAGTCCGTCGTCGCGGGCATCGGCAATGTGTACCGGGCCGAGATGCTCTTCCGCGCGCGCCTGAACCCGCACACTCCGGGCAGGGACATCCCCGAGGAGCTCGTCCGCGAGCTGTGGCGCGACTGGGTGAGACTTCTGGCGATCGGCGTCGAGACCGGTCAGATGATGACCATGGACGATCTCACCCCCGAGCAGTACCGTGCGGCGATGGCGCACCGCGACGACCGTCACTGGGTCTACCACCGGGCGGGGCTCCCGTGCCGGGTGTGCGGCACCGAGGTCGTGCTGGAGGAGATCGGTGCGCGCAAGCTCTACTGGTGCCCGAGGTGCCAGGCGTGAGCGGCGTCGGCGCCCGGATCGGGATGATCCGCGGCGCCCGCATCGTCGGGGGAGAGCGCGACTTCCTGCCGGAGGACGAGCCCGTCGACATCCACCTCGACGGCGGAGCGATCGCGGACATCGCGCCGACCGGAGCCCTCCCGGCACGGGGCGAGATCTTCGACGCCGAAGGCGCGTGGGCGATCCCGGGCCTCTGGGACAACCACGTGCACACGGTGCAGTGGGCGCTGTCCGCGCAGCGCGAGCCGCTCGGCGACGTCGGGACCGCGCAGGAGGCCGCCACGCGGATGGCGGATGCCCCTGTGCTGCCGGACGGGCGGCGCGTGGGTTCCGGATACCGCGATGCGCTGTGGCCCGATGAGCCGACCCTCGATGTGATCGACGCAGCCACGGGCGATGTCCCCACCTATCTCATCAACGCCGATGTGCACAGCGTGTGGCTCAACTCCGCAGCCCTTCGTCGTGAGGGAGTCGAGGGGGCGCCGGAGGGCGTGCTGCGCGAGGAGGACGCCTTCGAGATCTCCCGGCGGCTCAACGCCGTCGCGCCCGAGGCCGCCGACGTCGCCGTGCAGGCCGCCGCCGAGCGTGCCGCCGCCCGCGGAGTCACGGGCCTCGTCGATTTCGACATGGCGTGGAACGCCGAAGCCTGGGCGCGACGCGTCGAGAAGGGCTTCGACGTGCACCGCGTCGAGTTCGCGGTCTATCCGCCTCAGCTCGATCGCGCGATCGCGGAGGAGCTTCGCACCGGAGAGCTCCTGGAAGGCGCAGGCGACCTGATCCGCTTCGGCGCGCTCAAGGTGATCACGGACGGCTCGCTGGGCACCCGCACCGCGGCATGCTCGCACCCCTACCCCGACGATCCGGAGAACCTGGGCGTGCTGACGGTGCCCCCCGCCGAGCTGACAGAGCTCCTCACCCGTGCCGCCGGGGCAGGGATCGGTGCGGCGGTGCACGCGATCGGCGACCGTGCGGTGGCATCCGCCCTGGACGCGTTCGCCCTCACGGGGGCGACCGGATCGATCGAGCACGCCCAGCTCGTGCGTCATGCCGACCTCGCCCGGATGGCGCGGCTGGGACTCATCGCCAGCGTGCAGCCGCAGCATGCGCTCGACGACCGTGATCTGGTCGGCCGGTACTGGGAAGGTCAGACGGCCCTCGCCTACCCTCTGGAGTCCCTGCGCCGCGCGGGCGTCCCGCTTCGCCTGGGGTCGGATGCGCCCGTCGCGCCGCTGGATCCGTGGATGGCGATCGCTGCGGCCGTCGTCCGCACCGATGATGATCGCGAGCCCTGGGTGCCGCAGGAGCGGCTGGGCGTCGACGAGGCGCTCTCTGCGAGCGTGCGGACGCACCTGAGTCCTGGCCAGCCCGCCGACATCGTCCTCTGCGCGCAGAACCCGCGTCGAGCGGATGCCGCGATCCTCCGGGCGATGCCCGTGCACGCGACGCTCCTGGCGGGCCGCCTCACGCACGCGGCTTAACGCCTGGGCGACAAGCAAAGAACCCCGTTTCGCGCGAGAGACCCGGCGATGCGGGGTCTCTCGCGCGAAACGGGGTCTGTCGCGGCGGAGTCAGGTCACTCCGCGATGTGCGAGACCAGGAACCAGCGGTCCTTCTCCAGACCGCGCATGATCTCGATCGCGACATCCTGGCTGGTGAGATCGACCTCGTCGAGGCCGTCGATCGCGGCACGGACATCGACCAGGACGGCGTCGATGTCTGAGATGACCGCGCGGACGAGCTCATCGGACTTCGTGAAGCCTGCGGGAACAGCGGTCTTGGCGGACTTCTCGGCGACGGTGCTCACGCGGGCGTCGATGGGAAGGCCCAGGGCGACGATGCGCTCTGCGGCCTCATCGGCGAAGGCGCCGGCGTGCTCGACGAGCGTGTCGAGGAACTCGTGGACACCGATGAAGTTGGCGCCGCGCACGTGCCAGTGCGCCTGCTTGCCGTTGACGACCAGCGCCTGCAGTCCGAGGACGACGGGAGAGAGGAACTGGGCGGCGGCTGCGGCGACGGTCGGGTCGCTGGCGGTTGTCGAGATGGTCTGTGACTTGCTCATGATGTCTCCTCCGGTGGGGTGGTTCTCACCCCCTGTGAATACAACGCTACTCAGCTTCAGGCATTCCGCAAGCAAGCTGAGGCTGGGCTTACCGCCGCGGGATCACGCGGTTCTTCCGGGGGGAGCGTTACGCTCGGGGTATGACGATCTCCGATGATGCATCCGTCCTCGCACTCCCCGGGAAGAGCCCGCAGATCGACGAGACGGCGTTCGTCGCCGCCGGTGCGCGCATCGTGGGCGAGGTGACGCTCGGTCCTCGCGCGAGTGCCTGGTACAACGCCGTGCTGCGGGGCGATTCGGCTCCGATCACGATCGGCGCCGGCAGCAATCTTCAGGACAACGTCTCGGTGCACGTCGACGCCGACCACCCGGTGGTTCTCGGCGAGAACGTGTCGGTCGGGCACAACGCGGTCGTGCACGGCTGCACGGTCGGCGACGGTTCTCTGATCGGCATGGGCGCCGTCGTCCTCAGCGGAGCGGTCATCGGCAGGAGCTGCCTGATCGCCGGCGGTGCTGTCGTGCTCGGCGGCACCGAGGTGCCGGACGGCTCGCTCGTGGCGGGCGTGCCGGCGAAGGTCCGCCGTCTGCTCAGCGAGGAGGAGCGCGCGGCGCTGCACGAGAACGCCCAGATCTACCTTCGTCACGTCGAGACGCACCCGAGCGCCGTCCCGCACCAGTAGTCTTTTCCTGTGCCGGTCCTGTGCCGGGACGGGGCGGTGGCCAAGCTGGTCAAGGCAGCGGGCTCATAACCCGACGATCGTGGGT
>CAYOTY010000078.1:3955-13793 GCA_964406995.1 uncultured Microbacterium sp. | reverse complement strand
TCTACACGGAGCTGCAGAGCGATCTCGGCATCGCCCCGGCGCCGCACGGCGACCTGACGCGCTGGACCGAGCAGGGCGTGCTGCTGCTGAACCGCGTGCTCACCGTCCGCCCCGGGCAGGCGGCCTCGCACCGCGGCTGGGGCTGGGAGCAGGTCACCGAATGCGCCATCCGCGCCCTCGTCGCCCGGGATCTGCCGCTCGTGGCGATCCTGTGGGGGAGGGATGCCGCGGGCCTGCAGCCGATGCTCGGCGCGACGCCGGCGATCACCTCCCCGCATCCTTCGCCTCTGTCGGCGAGCCGGGGCTTCTTCGGCTCCCGCCCCTTCTCCCGCGCGAACGCCCTGCTCGAGCAGCAGGGCTCGGCGCCCGTGGACTGGCGGGTCGACGCCGGCTCCCCTGCACCGTAGGGCTCGCGCCGCTCCCTCCTGATTCCGCGTCGCGAGTCCGGGTGTGCGTTCTGCTTCTCGCCGCGTGAGGGTCCGGGGCCGCGCGGCAGGCCCGGCAGGGGTGCGAGATCCGCGGTTCTGCGCATCGGAACCTCTTACACTGAACTCATGCATGCAGAGCTCGGAGACCGGCGGCGCCGGCTTCCGCGTCACCTGCGGCCCGCGCCGCCCGAACCCGACGCCTTCAGCTACGGCATCCGCGCCGCCCGCGAGCGCGACCTGTCCTCGGTGCGGGCGATCTACAACCACTACGTCACCAACTCCGTGGTCACCTTCGACGAGCGTCCTTCGACGCTGCGCTCCTGGCGCCAGAAGTTCGCGATGCTGTCGAAGCTGAAACTGCCGTTCCTGGTGGCCGAGTCGCCGAACGGCGAGATCCTCGGCTACGCGCTCGTGCAGCCCTGGGCGAGCAAGTCGGCCTTCCGCTACACCGTCGAGAACTCGATCTACCTCGGCCCGAGCGCGGGTGGCAAGGGCCTGGGCGCCGTGCTGCTGCAGGCGCTGATCGAGGCGTGCGAGGAGGTGGGGCTGCGCGAGATCGTCGCGGTCATCAGCGATACCGGGGCCGAAGCCTCGGTGCGCCTGCACGAGAAGTTCGGCTTCGTCGAGGTCGGGCGCATGGGGCGCGTGGGGCACAAGTTCGGCCGTGACCTCGGCACGATCTACCTGCAGAAGTCGCTCACGCCGAGGAAGAAGCAGCGGCGCAGGGGGCGGTCGCAGGCGGCGAGCGATCCCTCCTGACTCCTCTGCGCCCGGGCTCGCCGGCCCGCTCAGCGACCGGGGGAGTGCGGGATGACCGGGATCGCCTCCAGGAGCGCCTTCGTGTAGTCCTCCCGCGGGCGCAGCAGCACCTCTCCGGTGGCACCGCGTTCGACGATGCGCCCGTCCTTCATCACGGCGACCGCATCGCAGAGGTGCTGCACGATCCCGATGTCGTGCGAGACGACGATGAGGGTGAGGTCCGAGTCCCTGCGCAGCTGGGTCAGCAGCTCCAGGATCTGCGCGCGCACGGTGACGTCGAGCGCGGAGACGGGTTCGTCGCCGACGAGGATGCGCGGGCGGTGCACGATCGCGCGCGCCAGCGCGATGCGCTGCCGTTGGCCGCCGGAGAACTGGTGCGGGTAGCGGCCTGCCATCTCCGGGTCCAGTCGCACCTGGGCGAGCACCTCGCGGACACGGGCACGCCGGTCGCCGGGGACGTCGAGCGCCCACAGCGGCTCGCCGATGATCTGCCCGGCGGTCATCCGGGGGTCCAGCGAGGCGTACGGATCCTGGAAGACGAGCCCGGTCTGCCGGCGCAGCCAGCGGAGGGAGCGGGCGGGCGCGGTCGCATCCACCTCCCGGCCATCGACGTGCACCGTGCCGGCCGTGGGGGTGTCGAGTCCGAGGAGCAGCCGCACGAGCGTCGACTTGCCGGAGCCCGACTCGCCGATGATGCCGAGGCTGGAGCCTTCGGCGATGTCGAGATCGCTCGGATGCAGCGCGGTCCGGCGCCGGGCGCGCTCGAAGAGCGTCCGCTTCGGGATGGGATGGCTGCGGGCGAGTCCGCGCGCCTGGATGAGGCTCACGTCGGCTCCCCTCCGTCGCTCGGCCCGTCGCCTGTACTCTCCTCCGGTCTCCACAGGGTGGCGGTCGCATCGCGCAGCAGCGCCTGGGTGATGGGGTGGGCGGGGGAGTCGAGAAGCGTCTGGACCGGTGCGGACTCGATGACCCGCCCGCTCTCCAGCACCACCCCGTAGGTCGCGACCTGCGCGAGCACGGCGAGGTCGTGGGTGATGAACACGAGCGACATCCGCTCGTCCTCGACCAGCGACAGCAGGAGCCTCAGGATGCCGGCCTGCACCGTCACATCCAGGGCGGTCGTCGGCTCATCGGCGATGAGCAGACGCGGCCGGCAGGCGAGGGCCATCGCGATCGCGGCGCGCTGGCGCTGCCCGCCCGAGAGCTGATGCGGGTAGCGGCCTGTGATCTCCGCGGGGTCGGGAAGGCTCACCCGGGCCGCCTCGGCGATCGCCCGCGCCCGTGCCTCCCGACGGCCGAGTCCTTCGTGGATGCGCACCGACTCGGCGATCTGTCGTCCGATCGTGCGGATCGGGTTCAGCGCCGTGCGCGGCTCCTGGAACACGATCCCGATCTCGTCGCCTCGGAGCTCGGCGAGTGCACGGTCGGGCATCCCGATGAGCTCCTGGCCCTCCCAGCGGATGCTGCCGCCGACCGCCGCGTCCGCGGGGAGCAGCCCCATGATCGCCAGCGCGGTCAGGGACTTCCCCGATCCCGATTCGCCGATGATCCCCAGGCGCGCCCCCGCAGGCACCTCGAAGGAGATGCCGTCGATCAGGCGGCGACCGCCGATGTCCACGGTGAGACCGTCCACGACCAGGCTCATGCGACCACCGCCGGAAGGTGCTCGGTGGCATCAGCGCCCCTGCCGCGCAGTGTGGGGTCGGTGACCTCGCGCAGGCCGTCGCCGAGGAGGTTCAGCGCGAGCACCGTGAGGGTGATGGCCAGACCCGGCCATACGACGCTCAGCGGATGGACGCGGATGTAGTTCTGCAGATCCGCCAGCAGCACGCCCCAGGAGGGCTCCACGACCGAGGCGCCGAAGCCGAGGTAGCTCAGGCCCGCCTCGGCGAGCACCGCCACCGCCATCGACCACGACAGCTGGATGATGAAGACGGGCGCGACGTTCGGCAGGAGATGGCGCACGAGGTTCTGGGTGCGGGTGAGGCCCGCGGCACGCCCGGCCAGCACGAAGTCGCTCTGCTGCACGCGCCGCAGCTCCGGCCGGGTGACGCGGGCGATGTTCACTCCGAAGCCGATCCCGACGGCCCAGATCACCACCCACAGCGAGCCGCCCCACACCGCCGAGATCATCATCGCGATCATCAGCACCGGGAAGGCGATGAGGATGTCGACGAGCACCGCGACGGCCTCCCGCGACCAGCGCGGGGTCAGCGCGCCGAGCGCGGCCAGGGCGATCCCGATGAGCGTGGCGACGATCCCCGCGCCGGCGCAGACGAAGATCACCGTCTGGGCGCCGGCCATGATCAGGCTCAGGATGTCGCGGCCGGTGTTGTCGGTGCCGAGGAGATGCGGCAGCCCGGGCGGTGCCCAGCGGTTCGCGACATCCGACAGCTGCGGGTCGAACGGCGTCCAGAAGAGCGAGACGGCCGCGACGATCACGATCGCACCCACCACGATCAGGCCGAAGCGACCGGTGCCGGTGCGCCAGAGCTGCGCCAGCCAGCCGGCCCGTCGCGCGCGAGGCGCCTGCGTCGTCATTGCGCCTCCCGCTGACGAGGATCGATGAGGTGGTGGATCAGATCGATCGCGAACCCGACGATCAGCACGAAGCCGGTGAGGACGAGAAGCTCGCTCTGCACCTTCACCAGATCGCGGGTGCCGACGTCGGTCACCAGCATCCGCCCGATCCCGGGGAGCGTGAACAGCTGCTCGACGAGCACGGATCCCACGAGGATCCCCGCCACCTGGAGGCCGAGAACCGTGACGATCGACAGGCCCACGGCGGGGAGTCCGTGGAGGACGAGGGCCCGGTTGCGGGTGAGCCCTTTGGCCGCCGCGGTGCGCACGAAGTCCTCGCCGGCGGCCTGCAGGGTCGCGCTGCGCACGAAGCGCAGGAGCATCGCGCCCTCGACGACGCCGATCGTCAGCGCGGGGAGCAGCAGGGCGCGGAAGGCGGGCCAGGGGTCACTCCACCCTGTCCGAGGGAAGCCCTGCGCCGGAAGCCAGCCCAGCCACACGGCGAAGACCACGACCAGCATCATTCCCGCCCACACCACGGGGACGGCGGCGACGGCCTGGGCGGTGACGTTCATCGCCGTCCCCGCCCGGCGCTGCCGGAGCATGGCCGAGGCGATGCCGAAGGGAACGGCGATCAGCAGGGCGATCACGAGCGACATCAGGCCCAGCGGCACCGTCACCTGGGCCTTGCGACCGAGCTCCTCGGCGACGGGCGTGCCGGTGAGGAGCGAGTCGCCGAGGTCTCCGCGGAGGACTCCGCCGATCCAGGTCGCGTACTGCGCCAGGATCGGCTGATTCAGCCCCATCGCCTCGCGGATCGCCTCGACCTGCCGAGGACTCGCCTGGGTGCCCGCGATCAGCTGGGCGACATCGCCGGGGAAGACGCGGAGGGTGAGGAAGATGATCGCACTCGCCACGAAGAGCCCTGCGATCAGCAGGGCTCCCCGTGTCAGTGCGAATCGGATCATCCGGTGGTGACGGTCACCCGGGAGAGGTCGATGCGGGAGTTGACCAGGTCATGCGGGAAGTCCTGCACGGCGTGGCGCTGCGCATTGACCGAGGCCACCGTCATCAGCCAGTCGGCGGCGTGGTCCTCGGAGACGATCCGTGCGGCCTGGGCGAGCAGCTCGGCGGCGGCCTCCTGGCTCGACTGGGCGAGCGCCTGAGCGTACAGCGACTGCACCTGGGGGTTGTCGTACCCGAAGTAGTAGTCGGGGTTGGCGTAGTTGCTGAAGTCGCGCGGCTCGGCGTGCTCGACGAAGCTGAGCTCGTAGTCCTTGTTGGTGTAGACGTCCTCGAGCCAGGTCGCGAACTCGACGACGTCGACCGCGAGGGTCACGCCCACCTTCGCGAGGTCGGAGACGAGCACGCGCGCGATCGTGGTGGAGTAGTGGTTCGGGATCGTCAGGGTCAGCTCGAGGTCCTCGTACCCCGCCTCGGCGAGCAGCTCACCGGCGCGGGCGGGGTCGTAGGGGGCGAGCTCGGAGAGGTCCTCGTAGCCGGGGTCGAGCTCGGGGATCGGGCCGTAGACGGTCTGACCGGCGCCGAGCGCCTCCACGAGCGCCTCGTGGTCGACGGCCAGGCGCAGCGCCTCGCGCACGCGCACGTCCTTCAGCGCGGGGACCCGGGGATTGAAGGCGAGCGTCCCGACGCTGGTGGTGCGGCCCTCGACGATCTCCAGCTCCTCGGATGCCTCCAGCTGCGAGACCAGGGTCGGGTCCACACGAACGAGCACGTCGACCGTGCCGTCCAGCGCGGAGTTGATGCGCGCGTTCGCGTCGGCGACGTAGTCGAAGACGACCTCGGCGACACCGGCGGGCTCGCCCCAGTAGTCGTCGAAGCGCGTGAGGGTGAGGGAGGAGCCCTGGTTCCAGCGCGCGAGCGTGAACGGCCCGGTGCCGTTCTCGGCGGTCTTCAGATCGGTCTCGTCGCCCTGTGCGAACACGAGACCCGCGCGGCCGGTGAGCAGGTAGAGGAAGTCGATGTTGGGCTCGTCGAGCGTGATGACGACGGTGCTCTCATCGGGCGCCTCGATCGTTGCGACGCCGGCGAGGTCGGCGTGGCTGTGCATGCTCTCGTCACCGCGGATCTGCTCGAAGGAGGCGACGACGTCGGCGGAGGTCATCTCGGTGCCGTCGTGAAAGATGACCCCGTCCTGCAGGGTGAAGGTGTAGGTGAGCGCGTCGTCGGAGATCTCGTAGGCGGAGGCCAGGCGAGGGGCGATCTCGTTTCCATCGCGGGTGACGAGACCCTCGTAGACGTTGTCGATGAGCGCCTGCTCGACGGCCACTCCGTCGGTGTGGCGGATGTCGAGGTTCACCGGCTCGAGGACGAGGCCCACGGTCAGGGTCGCGTCCGGGTCGACGGCGCCCGGGGTCGTCTCGCCGGGGTCGGTGGGCGCGCCGCCTCCGGCGCATGCGGTCAGTGCGAGCGCCGCGGCGGTCACGGTGGAGATGAGCGCGAGGCGTCGGCTCCTGGGGTGCATGGGGGATCCTCTCGGATGGGAGATGCTCGCGGGCTGTGGCCGCGTCGGGTGAGCGTCAGGGTGAGGAGTGCGGGGGTGCGACGGTGGTCACGGAGTTATTGTGCTCCCCTCTGGAGCCAACACAGAAATCTGAGAGCAGAATGACAAGATAAATGCAAACATCAATTGTCTGAGTGGCAATGAGATTCTTGTTCAAATGAACATCTTGCATTTTCGAGAGAGGGCGTGCGGATGCTGCGGCGCGCCTAGGCTGGAGAGATGAGCGAGTCACGCGTCCACCTCTCCCGCACCGAGCCCGCAGCGTACAAGGCGCTGGAGGCCTTCTCGAAGAGCGTCGCCGAGATCTGCGCCGCCGCCGGCATCGATGCGCGCCTGCGCGAGCTCGCGCTCATCCACGCCTCCCAGCTCAACGGCTGCGCCTACTGCACCCGAGTGCATGTGGATCGCGCCGTGGCCGCGGGCGTCGATGCCGACACTCTCACTCAGATCCCCGCCTGGCGCGAGTCGCACGTCTTCAGCGATCGGGAGAGGGCGGCCCTCGAGCTCGCGGAGGCGTTCACCTTCATCCATGAGGAGGGCATCTCCGACGAGGTGTACGACCGCGTCGGCGCGATCTTCACCGAGAAGGAGTATGCGGCGCTGAGCTGGGCCTGCATCAGCATCAACGCCTTCAACCGGGTCGTCATCGCCGGACGTTACCCGGTGCCGCCGCGCGCAGGGGCGGTGGAATGAGCCAGCTGCGCATCGAGGGCGTCTGGAACGTCCGCGACGTGGGCGGGATCGCCGCATCCTCCGGCCGCATCCGCTCGGGCGTCCTGCTCCGCTCCGGGAACCTCACGGGTCTCACCGGCGCCGGCGCCGAGGTGCTCCGCACCCGCGTCCGCCACATCGTTGATCTGCGCAGCGACGAGGAGGCGGCGAGGTTCCCCACACCGGTGGCGGATATCACCATCTCCCACCTCCCGCTGTTCCACGGCTCGACCGAGTCCTTCTTCCAGGCCGATGCGACGCTCGGACAGCTCTACCAGTACATCCTCGACGAGGGGGCGGACAAGCTCGTCGAGGCGATGCGGATCATCGGCTCTGGCGAACCGGCGCTCGTGCACTGCATGGTGGGCAAGGATCGCACCGGAGTGACGGTGGCCCTGGCCCTGGCGGCGTCAGGCGCCGAGCGCGAGGCGATCGTCACCGACTACGCCCTCACCGAATCCCAGCTGCCGGCCGAGTTCACCACGGGCGCGGTCAGGTACCTGCGGGCGCGGCATCCGAGTGCGGTGAATCTCGAGGCGCTCGCGGCCAAGTCGCCCGCAGGCGTCATGCGGGCGCTCCTGTCCCGGCTCGATGAGCGGTACGGATCGGCCGCGCAGTATCTGCGTGCCCACGGTCTCAGCGCGGGAGAGCTGAAGGATCTGCGGGGAGCGCTCGTCGAGCCCGAACAAAGGTAAGGCATGCCTTCGTCGGTGCTAGACTGGACGTGCTATGACCACGACGACCCGCATCCGTACCGCGCGTGCCCAGCGCCGCGCCGCGCTCCAGGCGCGCGTGCAGCATCTGGTCACCGCCGACGAGCACTCGCTCGCCGAGCTGGAGGCCTACCTGGCCACGCTGCCGCTGTGCGCCACGGGTCGCGTGTTCATCGAGGTCCCCGATTCCGTATCGATCAGTCGCGTCGAGGCGCCGGCGCGCATGACTGTCACCTGGCTCGCCCGCTCCCGGCGCTCCGGCGCTCCGGGCACCGGCCAGGCCTGCGCGCGGGGCGCGGCCGTCGCGCGGGCGACCTGCGCCTGGGCCGATGAGATGCTGTGCGACGACGCCGATGCGCACGTCACGCTCCTCGGCGGCTACCTCGGCACCGCCGACATCGTCGAGCACCTCACCGAGCGTCTCGGCATCGCTCCCGAGCGCATTCACGCGCCGGAGCGCTTCGGGCTACTCTCCTCGAGCGACCGCTGAGCGACGGACGTAGTTCCCGTCCTCCAGGCCCGCCTCGATCTCGAAGCGGTTGCGCAGCGGATCGCGTCCTGCCGCCAGGTAGAGAAGCGGCATGAGCATGCCGTAGCGCAGCCACTGCCGCCGGTGCACGGCCTCGTGGCGCAGCACCGCCTCGCTCGGCGGCTCGTCGCCGGTCAGGAAGCAGCCGCCGACGCACTGCCCGCCCCGCGCATAGGTCCACCGCGGCATCCCGCGGAAGACCAGCAGGCCGTGCCGTCGCTCGATCTCGCCCGTGCTCCACAGCATGCCCCACACGCCACCTACGGCACTGGCCCACCAGTAGCCGAGGCGGCTGAGAGGCGAGCGGAGCAGGAACGAGGGGAGGCGGCGGTCGAAGCGGCGCCCGCGCGCGAGGATGCGTTCGGCCTCGGCGCGCCAGTCGGATGCGGGCTCCGTCACGCCACCGCTCCGACGAGCCGCAGGAGGGCACCCATGTCGTCGACGGCCGCCAGCGGGGTGCGGGGTGCGAAACCGGCGATCGTGGCGCCGGCGAGCGGCATCCGCTCGCGCAGCACCCTGATGGCCGCGCAGAGCTCGGAGACGGAGACGCCGAAGGGCACGGGCGCCGAGAGGCCGCCGATCTCCCCGGGGTCGATGACATCCACGTCGACGTGCAGGAAGACGCGGCCGGCACCGGTCGCGGCCACCGTCTCGGCGAGAACGGCCGGGTCGGCGAGCTCCTCGGCGGCGATCCGGCGCACGGGGAGCGCGCTCAGCGCCTCCTCCTCGCCCGGATCGAGCGCACGGGTGCCGAGGAGCACGACGCGCTCGGCGGCGAGGCCGGGGGAGAGGGCGAGATCCGCGTCGCCCTCCCCGAGCACCGCGCGCAGCGCCATCCCCGAGAACGCCCCCGAGGGCGAGGTGTCGGGCGTGTGCAGATCGGGGTGGGCGTCGCACCACACCAGCGCGACGTCCTCGGTGCCTCCGGACAGGGCACCTGCCGCGGCGACGCTTACGCTGCAGTCGCCGCCGATGACGACGGTCGGCTCGTCGGCATCCGCGGCGATCGCCTCGGCGACGAGGGAGCGGATGCGGCCGAGCGCGCTCTTTCGCAGCACTCCGCTGCCCTGCGCCTCGCCCGCCTCCAGCGGCACGTCGAGGATCTGCGTCGCGGCGCGCGGAAGGTCGCCGGCGATGGCCGCTGCGCCATCGCACAGCAGCATCGCGCGCGCGGCGGGGGAGCCCTGCCACTGCGGGACCACGAGGAACCTCGTCATCGGAATCCGCCCCTCTCGGACGCTCGCGCTACGGTCTCCTGCTCACGCTGCACAGAGCGCACGTTGCACAGATAACTGGCGCATGTGCAGGAAACTGTAGCGCGCGCGGCGCGGACGCGCGAGATCAGTCCTCGATCGCGCGCGGTGCCGCACCCGACTTCAGCTCTGCCAGGCGCGCCTCGACCTCGGTGAGCTCTCCCAGATCCTCCAGGCTTTCGAACTGCGCGTCCAGGCTCGACGCGGCCAGTTCGATCTTGCCTTGGGCGAGCGCCTCCTGGCGGCGCACCTTGTCCTCGAAGCGACCGAGCTCGCTCGTCGGGTCGAGGACGTTGATCGAGGAGATCGCATCCTGCACCTTGGTCTGCGCCTCGGCGACCTTCGCGCGGGCGAGCAGCTCGCTGCGCTTGTTCTTGAGCTCTTCGAGCTTGACCTTCATC
>CAYOTY010000078.1:0-3945 GCA_964406995.1 uncultured Microbacterium sp. | reverse complement strand
GCCGACGATCTCCGCGCAGACCGAGGTCGTCGGCTCGGCGCTGGACGCCTCGCGCTCGGCGGTGATCTGCCGTTGGAGGGCGATCTTGGCCAGGCTGTCGAACTTGTCGGCATCGGCGGTGCTGCCGGTCGTGCGCAGCTCGTCGGCCTTCCTGCTGGCGGCGAGGGCCTTGTTGCCCCACTCGCGGGCCGCCTGCACGTCCTCCTCGTGATCGCGCTCGAGCAGGCGCAGGTTGCCGATGGTCTCGGCGATCGCCGCCTCTGCGTCGGCGATGCTGTTGGTGTAGTCGCGCACGAGCTGGTCGATCATCTTCTGCGGGTCTTCCGCGGAATCGATGAGAGCGTTGATGTTCGCCCGGACCAGGGTCGAGATGCGACCGAAGATGGACTGCTTTGCCATGGTGTTTCCTTACTTTCGTGGATACAGATCGATGAGAGGTCTCGGATGCGGCGGCTAGAAGCGGCCCCCGCTGCGGCTGGATCGGCTGCCCCCACCGCCGCTGGAGCGGCCGCCCCCGAAGCCGCCGACGCGAACGCTTCCGCCGCTGGAGCTGGAGCGACTGCTGCCGCCCCCGCTGAAGAGGCTGCCCCCGCTGCTGTAGCCGCCACGATGGCCGCCGCCGGCGCTCTGCCCGATGAACACGCCGCTGAGGAACGCGCCGAGGGAGTCGTCGTTGCGCCCGCCCCAGGAGCTGACGTCGTACTGCGCCTGGCGGAGCGCCTCGCTGGCCAGGGCATCGGCGCGCTGCGCGAGGGTGAGTGCGCGGACGGGGTCCGTCTCGGCGAGCTGGACGGCCTGGCCTCGACTGGCGACCGCCTCGGACAGGCGCGTGCGGGCGCGCGAGTCGATCGCCCCGCGGCGGTTGGCGATGAAGCCCTCTGCGGCGCCGATCTGGGTGTCGGCACGCCGGAGGGCGCCGTCGAGCAGATTGCGTGCGTGGGCGATCTTCGCCTGCTCGTCGCGCACGCGCGCGACCACCTGATCGATGTGGGTGTTGGCGGCGTCGAGGAGGCGCAGCGCCTCGACCGGATCGCGACCGGCGGCTCCCAGGAGCGCCTGCGCCTGCGCGAGCTGCGTCTGCGTCTGACCGACCGCCGCGGCGACCTGACCGTCGGCGTCCACCAGCGCCTGGGCCTGGGTGAGGCTCTCCTGCACGTCGACGATCAGCGCACCGGACTGCTTCTCGGCCTCGCCCAGGTCGTCTGCCAGCGCCTCCACGGCGTCTTCGAGCCGGGTCGCCTGCTGCACGGCGGCCTCGGCCGCGCGGATCGCCAGGGCGGCATCCCCCGTCCGCCCCTGTGCGATGGCGGATGCGGCCGCCGCGAGGGACTCGTCGGTCAGCGCGATCCGGGTGCGTGCCTGAGCGGGGTTGTCGGCGACCGCGGAGATCGCCGAGGTGGCGTAGGCGGCGGTGAGTCCGGAGAGGATCTGCTCGGCGCGCTCGACCTCGGCGCCGGCGGCGGCGCGGCGTGCGCGGACGGCCTCGAGGGCCTCGGGGGCCCTCTGCTCCAGCTTGCGCAGCTCATCGAAGTCGGCCTTGCGCTCTTCGAGCGTGTCGGTGGAGGTGGAGCACAGCTCGAGGATGCGGGTGTTCCACTGCTCGCGCTCCTGCTCGGAGTCGGGGATCTCGTCGTCGAGCTGCTGTTTGAGGGTGAACGCCTCGTTCAGGTTCTCGCGGGCGACGGCCAGCGCGGTGACGAACTCGCCGATCGAGTCGTCGCCGAACTGCGCCCGGGCGAACTCCAGCTCCTGCTCGCTCGTGCGGACGAGATCGTCGGTGCGCACGAGGGCGATGCTGGCCTGCTGGCCGAGATCCTGCAGCTCGGCCTCGCGCGCGGCCCGCTTCGCGGCCTGTCGGCGTGCCCTGCGGATGAGGAAGAGGGCGACGATCAGCGCGGCGGCGACGGCGACCACGATGCCGACGATGGTCCAGACCTGGGCGTTGCGTGCGGGCGCCTCGACGCGCAGGTGGTGGATCTCATCGGCCGCGGCGTGCAGGGCGCCCGCCCAGTCGTCGTCTCGGAGCGAGGGGAGCATGGCGTTCGTCACCTTCGCCTGGTCACTGTCCGAGAGGAGGGCGGTGTGGCCGTTGATCGCGAACATCCGCGCCCCGGTGGCGATGGCGATCAGGTACTGGTGATCGGCGAGGCCGTTGAGCCGTGCGGACTCCGCCACCCACGCGGTGTCGGTGGAAGGGCTGGAGAAGGACGGGACCAGGACGACGAACAGCTCGACGCCGGTGCTCTCGGCCACCTCTCTCAGCCGCGCATCGACGGCGGCCTCCTGCTCGGAGGTGAGCACATCGCTGATGTCTGTGACATAGCTGCCGGGATCGAGAGGGCCGGGCTCGGTCGCCGAGGCCGGGGAGGCCCACGCGGGGAAGAACACGGCAAGAAGCGCTGCCGCCGCGACCATCCAGCGAGTTCGCACCCGGACTCCTCTGCTCTTGCCGACGCTCTCCAGCACGAGTCTATGCACAGCCGCCGACGTCCGACAGTGCGGGCTCGCAATCGCCGTTCGCGCTGCGCGGAACCGTGGTCGCCGACACATACGCTGAGAGGCATGGACGACAGATACGGCACCGACGTGCTCGCCGCGGGATGGCGCGAGCGCGGGGCGAAGGCGGTGCGCCGGGTGGCAGCGGAGCGAGGCCTCGTGGTCGAGGTCGCCGCCGACGGTTTCTGCGGGGCGGTCACGGCGCTGCAGGGCGGACTCGTCGAGCTCGAGGACCGCAGAGGACGGCGGCGGCTGTTCCCGCTCGGCCGCGGCTTCCTCGTCGACGGCGAACCGGTGGACCTCGTGGTCCCCGCGGCCGCGCCCGTGGCGCGGGGGCGCACCGCATCCGGCTCCTTCGCCGCCCCGGATCAGCGGGCGCGCACGGCGCTGCCCAGCCGCATCCTCGTCGAAGGGCGCCATGACGCCGAGCTCGTCGAGAAGGTGTGGGGAGACGATCTGCGTGCGGAGGGCGTCGTGGTCGAGTACCTCCAGGGCATCGACCTGCTCGAAGCGCTGCTGCGCGAGGAGCCGCCCCACGCCGGTCGGCGCTACGGCGTGCTCGTGGACCACCTCGTGCCGGGGTCGAAGGAGTCCCGGATCGCGGATGCCGTCGCCGCGGGTCCTCACGGGCCGTTCGTCCGCATCGTCGGGCACCCCTTCGTCGACGTCTGGCAGTGCGTGACGCCGGCGGCGCTGGGCATCCGCGCCTGGCCGCAGATCCCGCGGAGCATCGAGTGGAAGAAAGGCGTGTGCCAGGCGTTCGGCTGGCCGGCCTCCGATCAGGCCGACATCGCCCGCGCCTGGCAGCACATCCTCTCGCGCGTGACGTCCTTCCGCGACCTCGAACCGGCACTGCTCGGCCGTGTCGAGGAGCTCATCGACTTCGTGACGGCACCCGCCTCCTGATCACCCCGGACGGGGTGGGTAGTCTGGAGACATGCCCGAGCCGCGTACGTTCCGTGACGAGCCCGTCTCCTTCGTCCGGCGGAGCGGGCGGATGTCGGAGGCGCAGGAGCGCGCCTTCGAAGAGCTGTCGGGGCACTATCTCCTCGAGGTGCCCCGCGACATCGCCTTCACCTCGGTGCACCCGGAGGCACGGCTCGACCCGGCGTCCGAGTACGGCCGAGATGCCCCGCTGATCGTGGAGATCGGGTCGGGACAGGGGCACGCGATCGTGTCCGCCGCCGCCTCCCGCCCGGGCGATGACTTCCTCGCCGTCGAGGTGTTCCGCGCCGGGCTTGCCCGCACCATGCTCGACGCCGACCGCGCGGGAGCCCGCAACCTCCGACTCGTCGAGGCGAACGCCCCGGAGGTGCTCGCCTCGTACCTTCCGGAGGGAGCGGCATCCGAGGTGTGGATCTTCTTCCCCGACCCCTGGCACAAGAAGCGCCACAACAAGCGCCGCATGGTGCGCGCGGGCTTCGGCCCGACCGCCGCCCGCGCCCTGCG
>CAYOTY010000077.1:12257-13835 GCA_964406995.1 uncultured Microbacterium sp. | reverse complement strand
CGGCGGGGGTCAGGTCGTCGTCGCGGAGGAGGTGGCGGGTCATACGGGCAACTTTCGGGAGTCGGAGGCGACGGCGCTCAGCGCCGCCGAGAACAGGGTGCGGAACTCCTCGACCTCGGCGTCGCCGATGGTGAGGGCCGGAGCGATGCGGATCGTGGAGGGATTGGCCGCGTTGACGATGAGCCCGCGCTCCTGGGCGGCGGCGACGATCTCGGCGGCGACCGGCTCGGTCAGCGCCACGCCGATCAGCAGTCCGCGACCGCGCACCCCCTCCACGAGGGGCGAGTCGAGGCCGAGCACGGCCTCGCGCAGCTGTGCACCGCGGACCGCGGCGTTCTCCACGAGATCCGCCCTCTCGATCTCGGCGAGCACCGCATCGGCGACCGCCGTCGCCAGCGGGTTGCCGCCGAAGGTCGAGCCGTGCGAGCCCGGAGTGAACAGGTCGCCGGCGTGCCCGAAGGTCAGTAGGGCTCCGATCGGAAAGCCGCCGCCGATCCCCTTGGCGAGGGTGATGGCGTCGGGGATGATGCCGCTCTGGCTGAAGCCGAACCACGCCCCGGTGCGCCCGGCGCCGGTCTGGATCTCGTCGATGATCAGCAGGGCACCGTGCTTCAGGGTGAGAGAGCGCGCGGCCTCGAGGTACCCCTCCGGCAGCTCGACCACGCCGGCCTCGCCCTGGATCGGCTCGACGAAGAGGGCGGCGACGCGGTCGTCGAGGGCCACCTCCAGCGCCTCGATCGTCGCGGGGATGTGCTCGACCCCTCCCGGCAGCGGCTCGAACGGCTCCCGCATCTGGGCCTTGGCGGTCAGTGCGAGCGAGCCGATCGTACGGCCGTGGAAGCCGTTCTCCAGGGCGAGGATGCGCCCACGAGCGGCGCCGCCATGCAGGCGTGCGAGCTTGAAGGCGGCCTCATTGGCCTCTGCGCCGGAGTTGCCGAAGTACACCCTGCCGTCGATCCCCGCCCCGGCGAGCCTCTTGAGCCGGGCGGCGAGGGCGAGCTGCGGCGGGGTGGCGAAGTAGTTCGAGACGTGCGTGAGAGTGGCCGCCTGGGTCGAGACCGCCTCGACGAAGACCGGATGGGCGTGGCCGAGCGAGGTCACGGCGATCCCGGCGAGGAAGTCGAGATAGCGCTTGCCGTCCTCGTCCCAGAGATACGAGCCCTCGCCGCGCGTGAGCATCGCCAGGCGCGGGCCGGCGTTCAGGATCAGGTCCCGCGCTGCATTCTCCTGCCAGAGCGTCATTGCGTCGCCCCTCCCTCTCCTGCCACGACTTCCGTCCCGATCCCCTTGCTGGTAAACAGCTCCACGAGCACCGAGTGGGGTACCCGCCCGTCGATGATCGCGGCGGCGTCCACGCCGCCGGAGACGGCATCCAGGCACGCCTTCATCTTCGGGATCATGCCCGATTCCAGCTTCGGCAGCATCTCGACGAGCTCCGCAGACGTCAGGTGCGAGACGAGCGAGTCGCGGTTGGGCCAATCGGCGTAGAGGCCGGCGACGTCGGTGAGGATCACGAACTTCTTCGCCCCCAGGGCCGTGGCCAGGGCGGATGCGGCGGCATCCGCGTTCACGTTCAGA
>CAYOTY010000077.1:10660-12247 GCA_964406995.1 uncultured Microbacterium sp. | reverse complement strand
GGGTGGTCGAGATCGGGGGCGATCGAGGAGACCACCGGCACCCGGCCCGCCTTCAGATGGTCGAGGACCGGTGTCGGGTCGACCTCGACGACATCGCCGACACGGCCGAGATCGACCTGCTCGCCGTCGATGACCGCCGAGCGGCGGCGTCCGCCGAAGAGCCCGGCGTCCTCGCCGCTGAGGCCCGTCGCCATCGGACCGTGCGAGTTGATCTTCGCGACCAGCTGCGGGTTGATGTGGCCGGTGAGGACCATCCGCACGACGCTGATCGCCTCGGTGCTGGTGACCCGGTATCCGCCCTTGAACTCACTGGGGATCGCCAGACGGTCGAGCATGTTCGATATCTGCGGTCCGCCTCCGTGCACGACGACCGGCTTCACCCCGACATAGCGGAGGTAGGCGATGTCCTGCGCGAAGGCGTCCTGCAGCTCTTCGGAGATCATCGCGTTGCCGCCGTACTTGACGACGACGATCTGCCCGCGGTACTTCCTCAGCCAGGGCAGCGACTCGATCATGGTCGCCGCCTTCTCGGCGGCGACCGCAGGCGTGGTGTCTTGGATATCGGTCATGAGGAGTAGGCGCTGTTCTCGTGGACGTAGTCGTGGGTGAGGTCGTTGGTGAGGATGCGGGCGGCGGCGTGGCCGGCCTTCAGATCGATGAGCACGTCGGTCGCGCGCGGGGCGAGGTCGACCTCTTCGCGCGGGCGGTCGGGGCCGCCGGCCGTGCACACGCGCACGCCGTTCATCCAGACATCGACATCGTAGGGGTCGAAGGCCGCACTCGTGGTGCCGATCGCGGCGAGCACCCGCCCCCAGTTGGGGTCGTTGCCGAAGATCGCGGCCTTGAAGAGGTTGTTGCGGGCGACCGAGCGGCCGACCTCCACGGCCTCCTCCTCGGTCGCGGCGTTCTCGACCCGGATCGTGATGTCGTGACTGGCTCCCTCGGCGTCCGACTGGAGCTGCTCGGCCAGGTCGTTGCAGACCGCGGCGAGCGCCGTGCGGAAGACCTCCGGGTCGGGGCGGATGCCGCTGGCCCCGCTGGCCATGAGCGTCACCTGATCGTTCGTGGACATGCAGCCGTCGGAGTCGAGCCGGTCGAAGCTCACCCTGGTCGCCGCCCGCAGATGGGCATCGGCCTCCTCCGAGGTCACCTCGGCATCCGTCGTGATCACCACGAGCATCGTGGCCAGACCCGGCGCGAGCATCCCCGCGCCCTTGGCCATGCCGCCGATCGTCCAGCCGGCCTCGGCGTGCACCGCGCGCTTGGGACGCGAGTCGGTGGTCATGATGGCCTCGGAGGCCGCCGCTCCCCCTTCGGCGCTCAGCGTCGCGATGGCTCCCACGGTTCCGTCGAGGACCCGCTGGCGGAAGACCTCGTCTCCCGTGCCGATGAGTCCGGTGGAGCAGATGAGCACGTCTCCGGCGCTGACGCCGAGGAGCTCGGCGGCCTTCTCCGCGGTCTGATGGGTGGTCTGGAAGCCGAAGGAGCCGGTGAAGCAGTTCGCCCCTCCGGAGTTGAGCACGATCGCCTCGACGACGCCGTCGGCGACGGCCTGCTGCGACCAGATGATGGGGTTGGCCTTGGCCC
>CAYOTY010000077.1:1402-10650 GCA_964406995.1 uncultured Microbacterium sp. | reverse complement strand
ACGACGACGGCGACATCCGGTTATCCGGTGGTCTTGAGCCCTGCGGCGACGCCCGCCGCCTCGAAGCCCTTCGCTGCGGTGACGCTCACGGTGCGACTCCGTTCACAGGGAGCGCGGTGCCTTCGGCCAGGCCCAGCGCGATGTTCATGGACTGGATCGCCGCCCCCGCGGTGCCCTTGGTGAGGTTGTCGACGGCGGCGACGACCGTGACGCGGTTCGCCGCGCGGTCGATCGCCAGGCCGAGAAGCGCGGTGTTTGCACCGAGAACGTCGGCGGTTCGCGGGAAATGTCCCTCGGGGAGCAGCTGCACGAAGGTCTCATCGCCGTAGGCGGACTCCCATGCGTCGCGGATCTGCGCGTCGGTCGCGCCTGCGGCGATCGGCGCCGTGCTCGTGGCGAGGATCCCCCGCGACATCGGCACGATCACCGGGGTGAAGGAGATGCGGACATCGGATGCCGCGCCGGCCGCCCGAAGCGCCTGCCGGATCTCGGGGATATGGCGATGGGTGCCGCCGACGGCATAGGGGTTGGCGCTGCCGAGGATCTCGGATGCCAGGAGGTTCGTCTTCAGGCTCTTGCCTGCGCCGGAGGGGCCGACCGAGAGCACGCTCACGATGTCGCCCGGGTCGATGACCCCGGCGGCCACGCCCGGGGCGAGGCTCAGCGACACCGTGGAGGCGTTGCATCCGGGGGCGGCGATCCGGGTCGCGCCGACGAGGCGCTCGCGCTGCTTCCCGCCGGCGACCGGAAGCTCGGGCACGCCGTAGGTCCAGGGCTCGTGGAAGCCGCCGCCGTAGAACGCCGCCCAGTCGGCCTCGGATTCGAGGCGGTGGTCGGCGCCCGCGTCGATGACGAGGGCGGCGTCGCCCAGGGCGTCCGTGTACTGCCCCGACTGCCCGTGCGGCAGCGCGAGGAAGACGACATCGTGCCCGGAGAGGATCTCGGGGGTCGTGTCCTGCAGGGTGAGATGCGCGAGCGAGCGCAGATGAGGCTGGTGGTCGATGAGAGGCTGCCCCGCGTTGGAGTGCGCGGTGACGGTGCGGATCTCCACATCGGGATGGCTCGCGAGGAGGCGGAGGATCTCGCCGCCCGCATAGCCGGATGCGCCGGAGACGGCGACGGAATACGTCATGGTTCTACCTTAACGGTCGGAGGGTCGGGGCCGAAGCGGCGACACCGGCGTCCACGCTGCGCGGGGATCGCGGGGTCGCCTAGAGTCGGCGACCGCCCAGACGGCGTCGGCGCACCGGAGCGACGCTCGGGAGGAGCGTCGGCGAAGCGGGTGCGTTCGAGGCCATGCCGTGACGATAGCGCCCTCGCCCCGGCATCCGCAAATCGCCCGGCGCCCTCGCACTCGAATCCGCCGATGTCGCCCGCCCGCCCCTCTCCCTTCGCCGAGAACGCGCAGAACGTTGTTCAGGCGACGACGGAAGAACTGTTTGTGCGTTCTCGCGGTGAGGCCAGGGGGAGTTCCCGCGGCGCGGCGAAGAACGCGAACTCGTGCCGCGCCGACGCCTCGAAGGCGCGCCGCATCCGTGCCTGTGCCTCGTGACCTGCGGAAGCCGCGGCCCGGGCGACGTGTCCGATGGCCTGGGCGGTCGCCTCCTCGAACGCGGGATCGGCGTAGGTGGCGAGCCACGAGGCATAGGGATGCTCCGGATCGAGCGCGAAGGCGCCGAAGTCTCCGCGGTGCAGGCGTGTGCCGAGATCGGAGTAGATCCAGAAGCAGGGCAGGAGCGCGGCGATGAGCTCCGCGTAGTCCTCGCCGAAGGCGACGGAGCGCAGATGGTCGAGGTAGGCGGTCGTCGTCGCGGACGGCTCCGCGGCGAAGGTCTCGCCGGTCACTCCTTGCTCGGGGGTGAGCCATGACGCATGCAGTTCGAGCTCGCCCGCGATCGCGCCGTGCGCCGACTGCGCCCAGAACGCCTGCTCGGCCGAGGTCGGCGCCAGGCGGGCCGCGGCGGCGAGCACACGCGCATAGTCGCGCAGGTACAGCGCGTCCTGGGCTAGGTAGAAGCGGAACGGCGCCTCCTCGAGCGTGCCGTCGGCGAGCGCACGGATGAACGGGAGGGCATCGATGTCTGCCCGGATGCCGGCGATGCCGTCCCACCAGTCCGCCCCGATCTCCTCGGCCGTGGGCGACGCGTGCACCCCACCGCGCCGGCGCAGGCCCGCGAAGTGGTCGATCGGGCCGTGCCCGCGCCCGACCGCCAGATCCGCTCCCGCGCGGAGGGACTCGCGCAGCCAGGCGCGGGCCGACGCGACGGCCTCCACCCGGTCCTCGCCGGCGGCGAGGTGCGTGGCGAGGGCCGATGAGAGCGAGCAGCCCGTCCCATGCGTGGCCGTCGTGTCGATCCTCGCGCCGGGGAACTCCCTGATCGTCGCGGACGCGGCATCGACGAGGGCGTCCGGCGCCTCCTCGCCGCGGAGGTGACCCCCCTTGACGAGCACCGCGGTGCCGATCGCCGCCGAGAGCCGTTCGGCCGAGGCGATCGCCTCCGGCCACTCCCCCGCCACCGGTTCCCCGGCGAGCACGGCCAGCTCGACGAGGTTCGGCGTCACCAGGTCTGCACGGGTGAGGAGCTCGCGGAGCGCGGACTCCCCCTCCGCGTCGAGGAGACGGTCCCCGCTCGTGGACACCATGACCGGGTCGACCACGACCACCGGCGGGCGCACCTCGTCCAGCCAGGCGGTGACCGCGCGGGCCACCTCCGCGTTCGCGAGCATGCCGATCTTGACCGCATCGATCTCGATGTCCTCGGAGAGCGTGCGCAGCTGCGCGCTCAGGAAGTCGACCGGCGGGACGTGCACGGCGCGCACGCCCTGGGTGTTCTGGGCGGTCAGGGCCGTGATCGCGGCCATGCCGTAGCCGCCGTTCGCGGCGATCGCCTTCAGATCCGCCTGGATGCCGGCCCCGCCGGAGGGGTCGCTTCCGGCGATGCTGAGCACCCGGGGCACGCGCGGAGCACCTCGCCAGCGACGCCGGAAGTCCCGCGCCGCCGCACGCGGATCCTCCGCCGCGCACAGCGCCGAGACGACCGCGATGCCGGCCGCCCCCGCATCTCGCAGCGACTCCACGTCGCCGAGGCCGACGCCGCCGATCGCGACGCACGGGAGCGGGCTGTCTGCGGCGAGCGCGCGAAAGCCCTCGACGCCCAGCGCCGGAGGGTGATCCGGTTTGGTGCTGGTCGGTCGGATGACTCCGACGCCGAGATAGTCGAGGGTGCCGGCGGGAAGGGCCTGGGCGGCGGCCAGATGCGCGGGAGTGTTCGCGGTCAGGCCGATGATCGCGTCGGGCCCGAGGAGCTCCCGCGCGCGCTCGACGGAGACGTCGGACTGTCCGAGGTGCACGCCGTCCACGCGTGCGCCTCGCGCGCGTGCCGCCAGAGCGGCGTCGAGACGGTCGTTGACGACGAGAAGGGCGCGCCCGTCGATCGCGGCGGAGAGCTCGACCAGCTGGTCGGCGATCTCGGCATCCGAAGCGGTCTTGTCCCGGAGCTGGACGATGCTCACACCGCCGGCCACCGCCTCGCGGACCGTCTCGACGACGCCGCGCGGCCCGCACAGGACCGGATCGGTGACGAGATAGAGCGAGAGATCCATGCTCATCGCGTTTCTTCCCCGGCGGCGATGTCGGCGGGCTCGATGGCCGCCAGCGCGTCGAGCAGGGCGACCGCGAAGCTGCCCGGCCCCGAAGCCTGTCCGGCGGCGCGCTCGGCGGCCCGTGCATAGACCAGGCTCGCCCCCGCGACGGCGAGCAGCGGCGAGACCTCGAGACTGCGGGCGGCTCCGAGGAAGGCGGCCATCACCGCTCCCAGCGCGCATCCTCCGCCGGTGACGCGGGTCAGGAGCACATCGCCTCCCGGGATGCGGATCACGCGGTCGCCGTCGGTGACGAGATCGACCTCGCCGGAGACGGCCACCACGCTGCCGTGCCGGTGCGCCAACTCCTGCGCGGCTTCCGCCGCCGCATCGGTGGCGTCGGTGGCGTCCACGCCGCGCCCGCCCGCGCTCATCCCCGCCAGAGCCAGGATCTCCGAGGCGTTGCCGCGGATCGCCGTCGGGCGCTGAGCGACGAGCTCCTGGGCGAGCGCGGTCCGCACCGGCAGCACCCCGATCGCGACGGGGTCCAGCACCCACGGGGTGCCTGCGGCGCGGGCTCCCGCGACCGCCTCGAGGCTGGCCGCGCGCTGCTCGGGAGTGGGCGTTCCCAGGTTGATGAGCACGCCCGAGGCGATGCCGGCGAAGAGCTCGGACTCGCCGACGATGTCGACCATCGCGGGGGCGGCGCCCACGGCCAGCAGCACGTTGGCCGTGAAGCCGGTCACGACCGCGTTCGTGATGCAGTGCGTGAGGGGAGGCGCCGCGCGCAGGCCCGCCAGCAGTCGGGCGGCCTCTTCGGCGACGGCGGAATCGGTGGACGGTGTACGCAGAAGATCGCTCATGCGACATCCCTTCGCTAGTACGAACTAGATCAGGTTCGACGGGTGTGTTCTCAGCCGCAGGTCGCGGCACCCCGTGTCACTGCCAGAAGTCTACGACCCTTTTGTCCGGGTATCGATCTGTCGAGGATGCGGTCTTCCCGGATCAGGGAGGTGATCAGCGCGACCCGACGGGTTCTGCGCGCCGACGGCGCAGCACGAAAGCAACTCCCAGCGCGATCATCACCACACCAAATCCAATGGCTGCAGCGGGCGCTGCGGACCCTGACTCCGACAATCCTGTCCCGGCGCCGGTCACACCTTGGCCGACCAGAGTAAATCTCACTGGCTCGATCCGGTACACACCCGTCGTGAGATCGGCACTGGCGGTGACTGTGAACGTCGCCTCATCGACCGCGGTGAGCGTCGGCGCATAGTCACCGATGAGCTCGCAGGTGGAGCCGGGTTCGAGAGGCGTGAGCGCACAGGATGCGTCACGGATCGACAGGGCGGATGCCCCCGAATGACCGATAGCGACGTTCAGGGCGACATTGCCCGTATTGGTGAGCGTTCCGATCACCCCGGATGCGTTGCTGCCGGCCGGCACCTTCCCCATATCCAGCTCACGCGGCTCGAAGAACAGTTCGGGCACGGCGGCGAATGCCTCCAGCGTCACGGAGAAGGACTCGTGCCGTCCGTTTGCGTGAGCCTCGATCACGAGGGAACCCGTCATCGCCCCTGCTTCACCTGCCGCAGCGATCGCCCGGAGGGTGACTTCACAGAGTGCCCCCGCGCTCAGATCACCGGCGCACGTCTCCTCGAGGATCTCGAACCCTCCGGAAATGGTGACGGCGTCGACGACGACATCACTCCCCCCGTTGTTGGTAAAAGCGACCACCTGCGGTCCCGAATCAGACCCCGCGAGAAACGATCCGAGATCGCGGTGCGTCACGTCCGGCGTCACGTCGAAGAGGACGCCGTTACCGGTGATCGAGAATGTGGTGTTGCCGAACTGATCCGCCACGCGCAGCGTCTCCTCGAACGTCGCCGCTTCACCCGGAGCGAACCGGACAACGAAGGTGCAAGACTCCTCATGGCTCAGTGTTCCCAGACAATCCGTACTCGCCACCTCGAACGGCGCTCCGATCGAGACGGAGTCGATGACCGAGTCACCCGGTCCCTCGTTCACGACCATCACCGTCACCTCCTCCTGACCATCGATCACCACAGTGCCGAAATCGACCGCTGCCGGTTCAAAGACGAGCGAGGGGTAGACGCCCTCCCCCTCGAGCGTCACCTGCCGGGTTTCGCCGTCGCTGGGGATCACAAGTTCGCCCGTCGTTACTCCGCCCGTCGCGGGAGTGAAGATGACCGATATCTCGCACGAACCATCGACGGGAATCACACCGCACTCGGGTGCGACGGTGGAAGCGAATGCCGAGGAGACTGATGTCTCGCCGATTGCGACCGGCACGTGGCCGGTGTTGGTGACGGTGAGAACGGCCGGGGCAGAAGCGTCACCGACTGTGATCTGGGGGAAGTGGACCACCTCGGGCGAGACCGCGAAGGCGGGCACGTCGCTCAAACCCGTGCCAGAAAGGCCTGCCACGCTTTCCCCGGTCGTCGATGTCGACACGCGCAGCTGCCCGTTCTGCGCCCCCGCCACGGTCGGAGCAAACCGCACCCTGATCTCGCACGTGTCACCGGGATTCAGCTGAACCGTGCACACGTGTTCGACGACCTCGAAAGGACCGCTCGCCTCGACGTCGGTCACGGAAAAGGGAAAGTCACCCGCATTGCGGACGACGAAGGTCTCTGGATCGCTCGTTTCCCCTTGCAAGGTTGAAGGAAAGTTCCGGGACGAGGGGGTCAGCGATGCCGCATCGGCGAGTGCGCGCCCAGAGGATGTGACCACGCCGACATATCCTGCTACGCCGCTCTCACCGATGTAAAACGTCGGCGAGAACGGACCCCGCGTCGATGGCGTGAAGCGGAAGTGCCACGCGCAAGAGGTCGCATCGCAGTTGAAGACACCACCGCTCACTTCAACCCCGGGGAAGACATTGACGTTGTATTGCCTCGGAGGGTTGGACGTCGCGAAACGCACCTCCTGCCATTCGCTCGCCTGACCGACTCGCACATCACCCCATTCGATGTGTGTCGTGAGGATTGGCGACTCCTCGTGGCCGTCAGCGAGAGCGGGCACGGGCAGAAGGACGGCACTGAGCGCCAGGAGCAAGGCGAACAGAACACAGGCCGATCGAGAAAAGGGCTCTGTTCGTGCGATAGTCATCCTGGCTTCTCCCGTGGCTTGCTATGGCATGGAGCGAAGTTGCTAAACGAGAGTTAGACTATCGGAAATGAGAGAGCAGTGGTGAGAATAATGCGCGATGCCCGTAGCCAGGGTCGTGCTTCAGAAGACTCTCCGCCTTCCAAGCGTCGGCGAGCAGCGCGTGAAGACCACCTCCGCAACCACGATAAGATCCTCACCGCCGCTCTGGAGCTGTTCGATGCACGAGGCCTCGAGGTGCCCCTGCGCGAGATCGGTCAGCGCGCGGGCATGAGCCAGGCGGGCGTGTTCCGCCACTTCGCCAATCGCGAGCAGTTGATCATCGAAGTCTACGATCGCGCGGCCACGGCCTTATCCGATCGGGTGAGAGACTCGCTGCAACGCGTTCGCAATGCCCAACCCGCTGAACGACTGGACACACTGATCACGACAATCGTCGACGCAGTGGTCGAGCATCCCAGCTACGGCCAGCTCGCCGTCCATGGCGTCCGCCTCTATCCCGATCGCATCACGGACCCGGTCGTCGTGAGAGAGCTCACCGCAGTCATCGGCGATGCGAAGAACGCCGACCTGCTCGCCTCCGACATCACCGCTGTCGATCTGGTCAACTCCGCCGTGTTCGCCGCGGTGATGATGAACACCCACCCTTCGGCGACGTCGAATGCACGCCGCGTCTTCACCATCCTGCGCCGAGGCCTCTCCCCCCGCGTTCAGGGAATCCTCCCTATGCCGAACCCAGCGGTCGACCGCGACGAGGGCGTCGGGAGCCCCTGAATCCCGGGAAAGTCATCCGCGAGAGATGACCGTCGGGCTCTCGGCCACCGGCACGACCGCTCACTCGCGCAGCGTCGCGCCGAAGCGGGCGGATGCCGCGGCGACCCCGGCGAGCTTCGCCTCGGTCGCCTCGGCGGCGGTCAGCGTCCTGTCGGTGGCGCGGAAGCGCAGCGCAAAGGTGAGGCTCTTAGAGCCGGCCGGTACGCCCTCTCCGCGGTAGTC
This sequence comes from uncultured Microbacterium sp., assembly GCA_964406995.1. Taxonomy (GTDB): domain Bacteria; phylum Actinomycetota; class Actinomycetes; order Actinomycetales; family Microbacteriaceae; genus Microbacterium. The sequence continues at coordinate 2,943 of CAYOTY010000077.1, read as the reverse complement.
GTCGACGAGGCGGGCCGACTCCAGCAGCTCCCCCGCGCCCTCGACGAAGACGGCGCGCAGGTCGGATGCCGCGACCTCCGCGGGAACCACCAGCGAGACATCCTGCGTGGCGGGGGTGTACCCGGACAGATGCGCCGCGACTACACGGGAGCCGGCGAGCGAGAGCAGCAGGTCGAGATCGAGCTCGGCGACATGCACGCGACCGGGGAGATCGGCCTCGGCCGAGACGGTCGGCAGGAGCTCTCCGACGTAGCCGACCTCGGCGCCGTCCACGGTCAGCACACCGGCGCGGCCGGGATGAAGGGCCGCTCGCCGCGTCTGGGCGACCTCGATCTCCACGCCCGCGGCGACGGCGATCGCGCGCACGGCGTCCAACGCATCAGACAGCGTCGCGGCCACGGCGGACTGCCCCGGCTGCTTGGGCGTCAGGTTTCCGGTCAGCAGCACCGCGACGTGGCGGGGCTGCGGCGGGATGGCCGCATCCAGAGCGGCCAGGGTCGCCGCATCCGGGCGCACCGCGGGGGCGGGAACGATGTCGGTGCCGTACTCGACACCCGTCTCCGGCAGGAACACCGTTCCCGTCTCGAAGAGCGCGACATCGGTGAAACCGCGGGCGACGTTGCGGTGCGCGACCTGCAGGAGGCCCGGAACGAGCGAACGCCGCAGGAACGGCGCCTGCCCGTCGAGGGGGTTGGCGAGCTTCACGCTCGGAAGGTGCTTCCCCGAGGCGGAGCCGTGCAGATCGTTCTGCTCCGCCGTGGTGAAGCCGAACGAAGGGGTCTCGACGAAGCCGGCCGCGGCGAGCGCGTTCGCCACCCGGCGGCGGCCCGCCTGCGCGGCGGTGTAGCCCCGGCCGGACGGCGGGACGGGCAGCTCGGAGGGGATGCGGTCGTAGCCGTCGATGCGGGCGACCTCTTCGGCGAGCGTCCACTTGTCGGTGAGGTCAGGGCGCCAGGACGGCGGGATGACGAGCCAGGAGCCTCCCTGCTCCGTCACCTCGCAACCGATCTTCTCCAGCGCTCCGCTGATCTCGTCCTCGGTGTAGCCGACGCCGATGAGGCCTGGGACGAAGCGCTTGGGCAGCTCCACTCCGGCGACGGTCACCTCGGCGTAGAGCGCACCGCCCGTCTCGGTGTCGAGCGTCCCACCGGCGTAGGCGACCATGAGGTCGGCGACGCGCCGCGCGGCCACGAAGGGGATCATCGGGTCCACCCCGCGCTCGAACCGCTTGGACGCCTCGCTGGGCAGTCTGTGCCGGCGGGCCGAGCGCGCGATCGTCACCGGATCGAAGGTGGCGGCCTCGATGAGGACGTTGCGCGTGGCATCGGTCATCTCGGTCGTGCCGCCGCCCATGACGCCGGCGAGGCCGATCGGCCCCGAGTCGTCGGTGATGAGGAGGTCTTCGACGTGGAGCGCCCGCTCCTTGTCGTCGAGGGTCGTGATCTTCTCACCCTCGCGCGCCCGCCGCACGGTAATCCCGCCCTGGAGCAGATCCAGGTCGTAGCCGTGCACGGGGTTGCCGAGCTCGAGCATCACGTAGT
>CAYOTY010000077.1:0-1392 GCA_964406995.1 uncultured Microbacterium sp. | reverse complement strand
GTCGATGAGGATGCCGAGGGAGCGGATGCCGGCGAGAGTGAGCCGTGCGACCATCCATGCCGGCGTGGCCTTGGTGGGATCGACTCCCCGCACGATGCGGGCGACGAACTCGGTGGCGCCGACCCTGCCGCGGATCGGGCTGTCGTCTCTGACGGCGACCGGGAACCCGGTACCGGGATCCAGCTCCGACTCGTCGCGCAGACCGGGATCGCGGAAGGCACCGCCCGTGGCGTGCGAATACTCGCGGGCGACGCCGCGCAGCGAGAGCGCATAGCCGCGGTCGGGGGTGACGTTGATCTCCACGGCGACGTCGTCGAGGCCGAGCAGCGCGATGGCGTCCGTCCCGACCTCGGGGTCCAGGCCCAGCTCGACCAGGCGCAGGATGCCGTCGTGCTCCTCGCCGAGGCCGAGTTCCTTGGCCGAGGCGATCATGCCGTCGGAGACGTGTCCGTAGGTCTTGCGTGCGGCGATCGGGAAAGGCCCGGGAAGAACAGAACCGGGGAGCGTGGCGACGATCTTGTCGCCTTCGAAGAAGTTGCGGGCGCCGCAGACGATGCCACGGACTCCCCCGTTCGCCTCGCCCACGTCGACCTGGCACCAGCGGATCGTCTTGCCGTTGGACTGCGGCTCCTCGACGAACTCCACCACCTGACCGACCACGATCGGCCCGGTCAGGCCGAATCCGTGTACGTCCTCCTCCTCGAAACCGACGGAGACGAGAGAGGCGAGGACGTCTTCCGGAGTGACATCGTCTGCCACGTCGACGTACTCGCGCAGCCATGAGAGCGGGACGCGCATCAGACCACCATTCCGAACTGCTCGCTGAAGCGGACATCGCCCTCGGCCATGTCGCGCATGTCCTTCACATCGGAGCGGAACATCAGCGTCCGCTCGATCCCCATGCCGAAGGCGAAGCCCGAGTACTCCTCGGGATCGATGCCGGCCGCGCGCAGCACGTTGGGATTGACCATGCCGCAGCCGCCCCACTCGATCCAGCGGGCACCGCCCGTGAAGGTCGGATGCCAGAGGTCCAACTCGGCCGACGGCTCGGTGAACGGGAAGTAGTTGGCGCGCAGGCGGGTCTTGGCCTCGGCGCCGAACAGGGCGCGGGCGACGTGGTCGAGGGTGCCGCGCAGATGCGCCATCGTGATGCCCTTGTCGATCACGAGGCCCTCGAACTGGCTGAACACCGGCAGGTGCGTCGCGTCGAACTCGTCGGTGCGGTAGACGCGGCCGGGCGAGACGATGTAGATCGGCAGGTCGCGAGTGAGCATCGACCGCATCTGCACGGGGCTGGTCTGCGTGCGCAGCAGCAGGTGCGCGGCCACCGGATCGACATAGAACGTGTCCTGCATCTGGCGCGCCGGATGGTCCGGGACGAAGTTGAGCGCA
>CAYOTY010000076.1:0-13903 GCA_964406995.1 uncultured Microbacterium sp. | reverse complement strand
CAGCTTCCAGACGTCGCGGACGCTCGGATGCGGGCCGTCGAAGTTGATCGCCGAAGGGCTCCCGATGAGCACGTCGATCGTTCCCGGGTGCACCTTCGTCCAGCCGGAGGCGGTGATCGCCTGGCGGACGGTCTTCTCCTTCGGGTTCTCCAGCACGTCGGCGATGTTGAGTCGGCCGGCGACCTGGATGTCCATGCCGGTCGAGGCATCGGATTGCGGGTCGACATCGACCACGAGAGTGCGGATGCCGCGGGCGAAGGCGGCGGAGGCGAGACCAAGAGTCACCGTGGTCTTTCCTACGCCTCCCTTGAGAGAGCTGACGCTGAGTACGTGCACGGAGACCACGTTACCGTCCCCTAGGCTGTGAGAAACGTCAACCTGCCGCAGGTGCGTGCAGATCCCCGTTGCCGCCGACTCCGCAAAAGAGGTGTGCATGTTCACGAAGATCCTGGTCGCCAATCGAGGCGAGATCGCGATCCGGGCATTCCGGGCAGCGGTGGAATTGGGAGCCAGGACCGTCGCGGTCTTCCCCTGGGAGGACCGCGGCTCGGTGCATCGGCTGAAGGCCGACGAGGCCTACGAGATCGGAGAGCGCGGGCATCCCGTCCGCGCCTATCTGAGCGTCGACGAGATCGTTCGCGTGGCCGTGGAGAGCGGCGCCGATGCCATCTACCCGGGTTACGGCTTCCTCTCCGAGAATCCGGAGCTGGCCGAGAAGGCCGCGGCGGCCGGCGTCGTCTTCATCGGCCCGCCGGCTTCGGTGCTGGAGATGGCGGGCAACAAGGTGGAGGCCAAGCGCCACGCGATGGCGGCGGGTGTTCCCGTGCTCCGCTCCACCGAGGCGTCCGACGACGTCGACGCGCTGGTCGCGCAGGCCGCGGAGATCGGATTCCCCCTGTTCGCCAAGGCCGTCGCCGGCGGCGGCGGTCGCGGGATGCGCCGGATCGAGAAGCCGGAAGAGCTCGCGCCGGCGCTGGCGGAGGCGATGCGCGAGGCCGGAAGCGCCTTCGGGGATGCGCGCATGTTCCTGGAGCAGGCCGTCGTGCGTCCGCGCCACATCGAGGTGCAGATCCTCGCGGACAAGAGCGGCGAGACGGTGCTCCTGTTCGAGCGCGACTGCTCGGTGCAGCGGCGCCATCAGAAGGTCGTGGAGATCGCGCCGGCGCCGAACCTCGACGACGGCATCCGTGAGGCGCTGCACCGCCATGCGATCGCCTTCGCCCGCTCGATCGGCTATGAGAACGCCGGCACCGTGGAGTTCCTGCTGGAGACGGCCGGGGAGCGCACCGGCGAGATCGTCTTCATCGAGATGAACCCGCGCATCCAGGTCGAGCACACCGTGACCGAGGAGGTCACCGACGTCGACCTCGTGCAGGCGCAGATACGGATCGCCGCGGGCGAGACGCTCGCGGAGATCGGCCTCACGCAGGACTCCATCCGCCTGCGCGGCGCCGCCCTCCAGTGCCGCATCACCACGGAGGACCCCACGCAGGGCTTCCGCCCCGACACCGGCAAGATCACCACCTACCGCTCGCCCGGCGGCGCCGGCATCCGCCTCGACGGCGGCACGGTGCACCAGGGCGCGCAGATCAGCCCGCACTTCGACTCGATGCTCTCCAAGCTCACCTGCCGAGGCCGCGACTTCCCGGCCGCGGTCGCCCGGGCGCGGCGCGCCCTGGCGGAGTTCCGCATCCGCGGGGTCTCCACCAACATCCCGTTCCTGCAGGCGCTGCTGGACGACGAGGCCTTCATCTCCGGAGACGTGAGCACGTCCTTCATCGACGAGCGCCCGCGGCTGCTGCGCGGCAGAGAGTCCAAGGACCGCGGCACGAAGCTGCTGACGTGGCTCACCGAGAAGACCGTCAACGCCCCGCACGGGCCCCGGCCGCTGAGCATCGATCCGCTCAGCAAGCTCGCGCCCTTCGACGCCTCCGCCGAGCCGGCCCCCGGTTCCCGGCAGCGGCTCCTCGAGCTCGGGCCGGAGGGCTTCGCCGCCGAGCTGCGCGCGCAGAAGCGGCTGGCGGTCACCGAGACGACCTTCCGCGACGCGCATCAGTCGCTGCTGGCGACCCGGGTGCGCACGCGGGACCTCGTCGCTGCGGCCCCCGCGGTCGCGCGGCTGACGCCCGAGCTGCTCTCGGTCGAGGCCTGGGGTGGGGCGACCTACGACGTCGCGCTGCGCTTCCTCGGCGAAGACCCCTGGGAGCGCCTGGACAAGCTGCGCACCGCGCTGCCGAACGTCGCGATCCAGATGCTGCTGCGCGGACGCAACACCGTCGGGTACACGCCGTACCCGGCGAAGGTCACGGATGCCTTCGTGCGCGAGGCCGCGGAGAGCGGCGTCGATGTCTTCCGCATCTTCGACGCGCTCAACGACGTCTCTCAGATGCGCCCGGCGATCGATGCCGTGCGCGAGACCGGCACGACCCTCGCCGAGGTGGCCCTCTGCTACACGGGCGATCTGCTGAATCCCGCCGAGGACCTCTACACGCTGGACTACTACCTGCGCCTGGCCGAGCAGATCGCAGGCGCCGGCGCGCACGTTCTCGCGATCAAGGACATGGCAGGTCTCCTGCGTCCGAGCGCTGCGGCGACGCTCGTGCGGGCGCTGCGCGAGCGCTTCGACCTGCCGGTGCACCTGCACACCCACGACACCGCGGGCGGCCAGCTGGCCACGCTGCTGGCCGCGAGCGAGGCGGGGGTGGACGCGGTGGATGCCGCATCCGCACCGCTGTCGGGAACCACGAGCCAGCCCTCGCTCTCGGCTCTGGTGGCCGCTCTCCTGAACACGGAGCGGGACACGGGGCTCGGCCTCGACGCCGTCTCGAGTCTCGAGCCGTACTGGGAGGCCGTGCGTCACCAGTACGCGCCGTTCGAATCGGGACTGCCGGGGCCGACAGGTCGCGTCTACCATCATGAGATCCCCGGCGGGCAGCTGTCGAATCTGCGTCAGCAGGCCAAGGCGCTGGGACTCGCCGAGGATTTCGAGCTCATCGAGGACATGTATGCGGCCGCGGATCGGATCCTCGGGCGCGTCCCGAAGGTGACGCCCTCGTCTAAGGTCGTGGGCGACCTCGCCCTGCACCTGGCGGCCGTGCGGGCCGACCCGGCGGAGTTCGAGGAGCACCCGGAGCGATTCGATGTCCCCGACTCGGTCGTGGGCTTCATGGCCGGGGAGCTCGGGGATCTCCCCGGCGGCTGGCCTGAGCCCTTCCGCAGCAAGGTGCTCGCCGGGCGCGAGGTGCGCGCCGGACTCACCGAGATCTCGGTCGAGGACGACGCAGCCCTGGGCGGCGACAGTGCGAGCCGGCGCGACGCCCTCAACAGGCTGCTGTTCCCCGGGCCCACGAAGGAGCTCGCCGGGGTGCGCGAGCGCTACGGCGACCTGTCGGTCCTGGAGACCGGCGACTATCTCTACGGGCTCGAACCGGGTGCGGAGCACGTCATCCAGATCGATCGCGGTGTGCAGCTGTATGCCGCCCTCGTCGCCATCGGCGAGGTCGACGACCGCGGCATGCGCACGGTGATGACCACGCTGAACGGCCAGCTGCGCCCGGTGACGGTGCGCGACGAGTCGGTCTCGGTGGAGAGCCACGAGGTCGAGAAGGCCGACACCTCGGTGCCCGGCCAGGTGGCCGCGCCCTTCTCGGGCGTCGTGACGCTCAAGGCCGAGGCGGGGGCCGCCGTGCGAGCCGGCGAGCCGGTCGCGTCGATCGAGGCGATGAAGATGGAGGCGGCGATCACCGCCCCCGTCGACGGCGTGGTGGAGCGGCTCGCGATCGGAGGGACCCAGCAGGTCGACGCAGGGGATCTTTTGCTCGTCATCCGTCCGGCGCACTAATCTTGACCGGGCGAGCACGATCGAGCTAGGGGTGGACCATGAGTGGCAAGAAGGACGACATACGCACCGAGGATGAATCCTTGGGCGTGCTCGACGCTGCCGCATCGGTCGAGACCACCGGCATCGGGATCATCGGCGGCACCGCGCAGGTGAGCGTCTCGGTGCCGATCGCGACCGCCGACGACGACGATCTCGTCGACGACGAGGCGGTGGTCGGGGAGCTGCTCGGCGAGCCCGCGGACGACGAACTCGTCGACCTCGACGGGATCGAGATCGACGAGACCGAGATCGACGAGGGGATCGTCGAGGAGGCCGAGGAGATTCCCGTCGCGCCGGGAGCGAGTGCTGTGCCGGGTCGCGGCGAGGACCTCGACCTGCCCGCACCTGCGGTCGCGGAGCCGGCCGCCGAAGAGAGCGAACAAGGAGGAGCCGTGAGCGCACCGAAAGACGACGCCGCCCGGGTGGCGCCGCGCGCGGATGTCACCCTCACCGCGAAGCGGCTGGGCGAGCTCAGCGAGGCTTCGAGGGAGTCGGCAGACCTGCTGACCTCCGACCGCCTGGTCGAGCGGGGGCGCCGCCCCAAGCCCGAGCCGGAAGGGGCCTGGCCGCACTTCCTCTACGCGATCTCCGCGCACACGATCAACATCGGCGACAGCAAGCGCGCCCGGGAGCGCAAGCAGCTCACCGCGCGGATCGCCACGCCGCTGCCGGGCGGCGCGCGGTTCGTCGCCGTGCTGTCCCGGAAGGGCGGCGTGGGGAAGACGACCGTCACGACCCTGCTGGGCATGGCGCTGGCCGACGCGCGCGATGACCGTGTCGTCGCCCTCGACGCCAACCCCGACCGCGGTACGCTGGCCGACCGCATCGCGCACCAGGGCACCAAATCAGTGCGCGACCTCGCGCGAATCAGCGCCGACGTCCACGGCTACCAGGACCTCTCCGCGATCGTCGGTCGCGATGCCACGCGCCTGGACGTCGTCGCCTCCGACGCCGACCCGAGCATCTCCTCGGCCTTCGGGGACGCCGACTACCGCAAGGTGGCCGAGGTCGCCGCCCACTACTACTCCGTGGTGCTGACCGACACGGGCACCGGCATCGTGCACTCGGTGATGACCGAGACGCTGGATCTGGCCGATCAGGTCGTGATCGTCGCGGGCCTCAGCGTCGATGAGGCGCGACTCGCCTCCGAGACGCTCACCTGGTTGGAGGCGAACGGCCGCGGCGAGCTCGCGCGCGAGGCGATCGTCGTGATCAACAAGACCGTGCCGGGCAAGCCGCTCGTTCAGGAGAGCGAGATCGAGAAGCACTTCTCGTCGCGCGTCCGTCACGTCGTGCATCTGCCCTACGATCCGCAGATCGCGGCCGGCGGGGAGATCGGATTCGCAGAGCTCCTGCCCGAGACGCGTCTTGCGGCCAGGGAGCTCGCCGCGCTCGTCGCCGAGAGCCTGCGCACACGGGCGCACTGATGGCGATCCGTGAGATCCGCCTCTTCGGCGACCCCGTGCTGCGCGCCTCCTGCGCGCCGATCACCGAGATCGACGAGGGCGTGCGCGCCCTCGTGCAGGATCTGATCGACACCGTGGAACTGCCCGGCCGGGCAGGCGTCGCCGCCCCGCAGATCGGATTCGCGGTCCGCGCGTTCAGCTACAACATCGACGGGGACATCGGGTATGTTCTCAACCCCGAGCTGGTGGAGGTGCGTGGCGAGCCGGTTCCCACCGGGGAGGGATGCCTGTCCGTGCCAGGGCTGTGGCATGAGGCGCTGCGCCATCCCTGGGCACGCGTGGAGGGGATCGACCTGAACGGCGATCCTGTCGTGCTGGAGGGGAAGGGGCTTCTCGCCCAGGCGCTGCAGCATGAGACCGACCACCTCGACGGCATGGTGTATCTCTCCCGGCTTGCGCCGGAGACCCGCCGGCAGGCGATGCGCGAGGTGCGCGAGAGCGACTGGTTTTGATGCGAGATCGCAGCAATGCCGCGCAGCGGCGTTGCTGCGGCTCGGGTCAAGGTTGAGCGAGGATGCGCGAAGCGCACCCGAGTCGAAACCTCACGCGAGAGCGACCCCGGGCTCCGCGCGAGCCCGCGCGGAGGGCGAGCGAGTCTGAACGACCTGGCGTCACTGCGGGTGACGCCAGGTCGTTCAGACTCGAGGCTCAGCCGATCGGCGTGCTCGTCGTCGTGACCGGCTCGTTGTAGATCGCCTCGATCTCCTCGGCGAAGTCGTCGAGGATGACGCCGCGCTTGATCGACATCTTCGGCGTCAGGTGGCCCGAGGCCTCCGTCCACTCGGTGTCGAGGATCGTGAACTTGCGGATGGACTCGGCGCGGGAGACCGCCTTGTTGGCCCGGTCGATCGCGGACTGGATCTCGCCCCGCACGGCCTCGTGCTGCGCGGCATCCGTCAGCGACATGTCCTCGGGGAGGCCGTTGTTGGCGAGCCACGTCGGCAGCATCTCGACATCGAGGGTCACCAGGGCCGAGATGAAGGGCTTCTGGTCGCCCACGACGACGATCTGGCTGACGATGGGGTTCGCGCGCACCGGGTCCTCGAGCACGGCGGGGGCGACGTTCTTGCCGCCGGCCGTGACGATGATCTCCTTCTTGCGGCCGGTGACGGTGAGGAAGCCCTCCGAGTCGATCGTGCCGATGTCGCCGGTCTTGAACCAGTCTCCGTCGAAGACCTCGGCCGTGGCCTCGGGGTTTCGCCAGTATTCCTTGAAGACGTTGATGCCGCGCACCTCGATCTCGCCGTCCTCAGCGAGACGGATGCCGACGCCCGGAATCGCGGGTCCGACGGTGCCGATCTTCGACTTGTCGGCGAGGTTGACCGTCGCGGGCGCCGTCGTCTCGGTCAGGCCGTAGCCCTCGAGGATGTGCACGCCGAGGCTGTGGAAGAAGTGGCCGAGGCGCGGGCCGAGGGGAGCGGAACCGGAGACGGCGTAGCGGACGTTCCCACCCATGGCCGTGCGGAGCTTGCTGTAGACGAGCTTGTCGAACAGTCCGAACTTGATTTTCATGCCCAGCGGGATCTTCTCGCCGTCCTGCAGACGGCGGGAGTGCTCGATGGCGACGGCCGCGGCCGCGCGGAAGATCTTGCCCTTGCCGCCGGCCTCCGCCGTCTGCTCCGCCGAGTTGTAGACCTTCTCGAACACGCGGGGCACGGCCAGCAGGAACGTCGGCTTGAAGGAGCCGAGCGCCGGCAGCAGCTGCTTGGTGTCGGGCTGGTGGCCCGTGCGGACGCCGGCGTGGATGTTCAGGATCGAGATGAAGCGCGCGAAGACGTGCGCCGTGGTGATGAACAGCACCGTGGAGGCGCCCGGGGTGCTCACGACCGCATCCAGGGCCTTGGCGGAGTTGCGCACGAGCTCGACGAAGTTGCTGTGGGTGAGCACGCAGCCCTTCGGACGCCCGGTGGAGCCGGAGGTGTAGATGAGGGTGGCGATGTCGGAGCCGATGGCGAGGTTGCGGCGGCGCTCGATCTCGGCATCGGTCACATCCGTGCCCTGGGCGGTGAGCGTTCCGAGAGCGTCGAGGTGCATCTGCCAGACCTCGCGGACGAGGGGGAGCTCGCTGCGGACCTCGTCGACGCGGGCGTTGTGCTCGGCGGACTCGACGATGAGCGCGACGGCGCCGGAATCCTCCATGATCCACTGGATCTGGGCGGGGGAGCTGGTCTCGTAGATGGGGACCATGACGGCGCCGGCGTAGAACAGGGCGAAGTCCACGAGCGACCATTCATAGGTGGTGCGCGCGATGAAGGCGACCTTGTCGCCGGGTTGGACGCCGGCGGCGACGAACCCCTTGGCGAGGGCGATCACCGCGGTCTGGAAGTCGGCCGCGCTGATGTCACGCCACCCCTCGCCCTCGGGCACGGAGAACAGGGCCAGATTCGGCGTCTTCTCCACGCGCTGGACCAGCAGATCGGTGATGTTCGCCTCGGGATCGGCGGGCACGATCGCGGGGATGTCAAATTGGGACACGGCAACTCCTTCGGTACCGGACAGTGCGGTATTTCCTCCGAGTCTAAAGCACGCAGCGCCGCCGCGACGGTTGGTTTTGGCATTCGGTCGCATCGATCGTGAGACCCAGGCGCAGGCGGATGCCGCAACTCCGGCCCACGGATCGTGCCCGGTGCCGGGGGCGACCGAGGGCTAGAATCACGAGGGTGTTCTACTGGTTGATGAAGTACGTCGTGATCGGCCCGATCGTCAAGGCGATCTTCCGGCCGTGGATCGTCGGTCGCGGCCACGTCCCCGCGGAGGGTGCGGCGATCCTGGCGAGCAATCACCTCTCCTTCGTCGACTCCGTCTTCCTTCCGCTGATGATCGATCGTCCGGTGTCGTTCCTGGCCAAGAGCGACTACTTCACGGGCAGGGGCATCAAAGGCTGGGCGACGCGCATCTTCATGAAGGCCACCGGGCAGCTGCCGATCGATCGCTCCGGAGGCAAGGCCTCGGAGGCCTCGCTGAACACCGGGCTGCAGGTGCTCGGGCGCGGAGATCTGCTCGGGATCTACCCGGAGGGCACCCGCAGCCCCGATGGGAAGCTCTACCGGGGGCGCACCGGCATCGCCCGCATGGCGCTGGAGGCGAAGGTCCCTGTGGTCCCGGTGATCATGGTCGATACGGACACGATGATGCCGATCGGCACCCGGATGCCCCGCATCGCGCGCGTCGGCGTCGTCATCGGCGAGCCGCTGGACTTCACCCGCTACGAGGGGATGGAGAACGACCGTTACATCCTGCGCTCGGTGACCGACGAGATCATGGTGGCGCTGCAGCGGCTGGGGGAGCAGGAGTACGAGGACGTCTACGCCTCGACGGTGAAGGACCGTCTCCCCGCCGCCCGTCGCTGAAGGAGAGGGCGCCCTTCGTTCCCTGCAGGGTTCCGACCCGCCCGGCGGGCTGGCAGGGTCTGGACCCGATCTCGCCTCGACGCCGCTGCGCGGCATTGATCCGAGACGCGTCTAAGCTGATGGGTATGCCTCAGCACGCAGACGCCCTCGACGCCTGGCGCTCACTTCCGATCAAGCAGCAGCCTCAGTGGCCCGATTCCGCGCGCGTCGCGGCGGTCTCCGAGCAGCTGGCGGGCCTGCCGCCCCTCGTCTTCGCCGGCGAGGTCGACAACCTGCGCGAGCGGCTCGCCCGTGCCGCGTCCGGTCAGGCCTTCCTCCTGCAGGGCGGCGACTGCGCCGAGACCTTCGCCGGGGCGACCGCCGACCAGATCCGCAACCGCATCAAGACGGTGCTGCAGATGGCCGTCGTGCTCACCTACGGCGCCTCGATGCCCGTGGTGAAGATGGGGCGCATGGCGGGCCAGTTCGCCAAGCCGCGCTCGAGCGACACCGAGACCCGCGGCGATGTCACCCTCCCCGCCTACCGCGGCGACATCGTCAACGGCTACGACTTCACCGAGGCCTCCCGCACTGCCGACCCCGGCCGGCTGCTGCAGGGCTACCACATGGCGGCATCCACCCTGAACCTCATCCGCGCCTTCACCCAGGGCGGCTTCGCCGACCTCCGCGAGGTGCATTCCTGGAACAAGGGTTTCGCGCAGAACCCGGCCAACCAGCGCTACGAGCGGATGGCCGCCGACATCGACCGTGCCATCAAGTTCATGGAGGCCGCCGGCGCCGACTTCGACGAGCTGCGCCGCGTGGAGTTCTTCACCGGCCACGAGGGCCTGCTCATGGACTACGAGCGTCCGATGACCCGCATCGACTCGCGCACCGACACGCCGTACAACACCTCCGCGCACTTCCTGTGGGTCGGGGAGCGCACGCGCGAGCTCGACGGCGCGCACATCGACTACTTCTCCAAGATCCGCAACCCGATCGGCGTCAAGCTCGGCCCGACCACCTCGCCCGAGACGGCGCTGGCCCTCATCGACAAGCTCGACCCCGAGCGAGAGCCCGGACGCCTGACCTTCATCACGCGCATGGGCGCGGGAAAGATCCGCGACGCCCTGCCGCCGCTGCTGGAAGCGGTGCGCGACTCCGGCGCCACCCCGCTGTGGGTCACCGACCCCATGCACGGCAACGGCATCACCACGCCCACCGGGTACAAGACCCGCCGCTTCGACGACGTCATCGACGAGGTGCGCGGCTTCTTCGAGGCGCACCGCGCCGTCGGCACCTTCCCCGGCGGCATCCACGTCGAGCTCACCGGCGACGATGTGACCGAGTGCCTGGGCGGCTCCGAGCAGATCGACGAGGCCGGCCTCGCCACGCGCTACGAGAGCCTGTGCGATCCGCGTCTGAACCACATGCAGAGCCTGGAGCTGGCCTTCCTCGTGGCCGAGGAGCTCGAGCGCCGCTGAGCGGACATCCTCTCCCACTCGTCGAGAACGCATAAAACGTCCTTCCCGGACCCGGTGAAGGACGTTTTATGCGTTCTCGCGTGCGGGCCTGTGGATAAGGCGCTGGTGATGACGGCGGTGGGACAGGATCGGGAGGGTGAGCGCCCGTGTTCCCCTCCCCGAGTCCCTGCGCGGACGGATGTTCAGCGTCGCCGTCGGTCGGGCGCACGGGGCCGGTGTCGAGCGGATGCGGGGATCCGATCTCGCCCCTTCCACGGTGTTCGCGCGGATGCCGCGACGACCGGGCTGGTCGCCCGCTGTCGGAATCTCGGCACCGTCATGAGGCCTCACCAGGCCTTCAGCCACCTCACGGCCGCGGAGCTGTGGGGCATGCCGCTGCCCCGATCGGGCGGCCCGCTGCATGTCATGGCGATGGGCGAGCGCGGGCGGATGCGGCGGCCCGGCGTCGTGGGCTGGGAGCGCAGCGAGGTCGATCTCGTCGTGAGGCGTCGCTTCGGGCTTCCCGTCTTCGCGCCGGCGGACGTGTGGTGTCAGCTCGCCTCCGAGCTGCCGCGCGAGTGGTTCGTCGCGGCGGGGGACTTCCTCCTCAGCGGGGCGCGGACGGATCGTGGCAGGGAGCAGCCGCTGTGCACGCGCGACGAACTGCACGCGGCGATCCGAAGGCATGGCAGACGCCGGGGTGCGCGAGCCCTCGCCGAGGCGCTTTCACTGCTGCGCAGTCCTGTCGACTCGCCGAGGGAGACGCTGCTGAGGCTGGCGCTGACAGACGGAGGGCTCCCTGAGCCCGTCGTGCAGCCGGCGATCATGACCGCCGCCGGCATCCTGCACTCCGACCTCGGATACCTCGAGGAGAGACTGCTCCTCGAGTACCAGGGCGATGAGCACCGCACCTCGCGCGCCCGGTGGCTGAAGGATCTCACGCGGGTGCAGCTCTTCGAGGACGCCGGATACCGGGTGATGCTCGTCGGCGCCCACGATGTGGACGGGCGTTCGCTGCCTCTCGTGCAGCGAGTGCGGCGTGCACTTTCCCGAGCGTCCTGACGCAGGTCGCCAGCACCGAGAACACACGAAACGTCCTTCCCGGGTCCGATGAAGGACGGTCTGTGCGTTCTCGCGTCGGATGAGCGGGATGAAGAGGATCGGAGGAGCGTTGAGAGGCTCCGCCGAGCGTCAGCTGCCGGTGGCGGTGATCTCCAGAGTGATGCGCGAGTTCCGCTCGTGCATGGCTCCCTCCTCCGGGTCCTGCTTCGTGATACGGGTGAGTCCGTTCGGGAGGAGATCCCAGAGGCTCGAATAGCTTGGACGGAAGCCATGGTCGCGAAGTCTCTGTGACGCCGCGTCCCGGGTCAGTCCGATGACGTTCGGCACGGCGAACAGCTCCGGGCCCTTCGACACCTCCAGGACGACGGTGTCCTCCTTCTGCCAGAGCCCTGCGGGGTCGCGGTCGCGCATGAGGATGACGCGGCCTCTCTCGACCTCGCTGCTGAAGGCCTCCTCGGAATCGACGAGCAGCCCGAGATCGCTCAGCGTCCTCGTCGCGTCCTCGAGGGTCTGCCCGGCGACGTCTGGCACCGGGCCCAGCGAGACCTGCAGCGCCGCCGTCGAGCCCTGGAGCACGCGGCACCCCTCGGTGCATTCGACCTGCTCTCCGGTGCCGTGCTGCAGGATCGTGACACCGAGCACCTCGCCCTCGGCGAGGTCGGAGAAGAACTCGGCGGCATCCGGATCCACTCCGATCTCCTCGGCGCGGAGGGCGTCTTCGACCTCGCCGCGCGGCATGCCGCGGAACGAGGGGAGATCCGTCTCCCGGGGACCGAGCGACACGTAGACGCGCACCGCGGCGCCGCGTTCGAGCCGCTCGCCGGCTTCGGGGTTCGTGCGGATCACGAGGCCCTTCTCGACGGTCAGAGAGTGATCTTCGTCGGCGATCGGCGTGAGATCTGCCTCGGAGATGGTGGCGGCCGCCGCGTCGTAGCCCACTCCGACGACCTCGGGAACGGCCACGAGCGAGCCGGGGCCGGAGCCGAACCACCACCCGGCGCCGCCCGCCGCCCCCGCGAGCAGCAGCACGAGCGCGAGGAACCAGCCGCCGCGGCTGCGGCGACGCTGAGTCCTGCGGCGCAGCCGTGCGGCGTTGTCGACCTGGGACTCCACCGACACGGTCGGCGCCGTCGGGGAGAGCGAGGCGGGCATGACCTTGGTGAGATCGGCGGAGTCGGCGAAGCTGCCCGTCGCGCTCGGCGGGGCGACCGGGGGAGTGGTCGAAGGGCTGATCCCCAGCTCCCGCTCGATCTCGCGCAGCCGGTCGAGCATCACCCCGGCATCGTCCGGGCGGTCGTCGGGCTCCCTCTCGGTCGCCCACAGCACGAGCTCGTCCAGGGACTCCGGAACCCCGGCATTGCGGATGCTGGGGCGCGGCACCGAGTCGGTGGCGTGCTGGAACGCGATCTGCATGGGCTGCTCGCCCTTGTAGGGCTGTTCGCCGGTGAGCATCTCGTAGAGCATGATGCCGAGGGCGTAGATGTCGCTGCGCGCGTCGGCGGTGCCGCGGGTGACGAGCTCGGGGGCGAGGTAGGCGATGGTGCCGAGGAGCTGCTGTCCGGTGGCGGTGTTGGCGCTGGAGGCGCGCGCCAGTCCGAAGTCGCCGATCTTGATCCGCCCGTCTTCGGCGAGGAGGACGTTCTCCGGCTTGACGTCGCGGTGCACGATGCCCGCGCCGTGCGCGGCGGCCAGGCCCGACAGCACCGCGTCCATGATGGTCACGGCCTGCTCCAGCGTGAGGCGCCGCTGCTCCCGCAGGAGTTCGCGCAGCGTGATGCCGGGCAGATACTCCATGACCAGGTAGGCAAGCTCGCCGTCCTGACCCTGATCGTAGACGTTGACGACGTTGGGGTCGGCGAGCCGGGCGGCGGCACGCGCCTCCTGGATGAAGCGGCTCTGGAACATCGAGTCGTCGGAGAGGTGCCCGTGCATGACCTTCAGGGCGACCCGGCGTTCCAGGCGCAGATCCGTGGCCACGTACACGGTGGCCATCCCGCCGCGCGCGATCCGCGCGCGAACCCGGTAGCGACCGTCGACGAGCTTCCCGATGAGCGGATCGGCCTGCGCGTTCGTCGTCACACCGCGAGTCTAGGGAGAAGTCGCCTGTTCGCCGGGGAGGCGCACCCCTGAAGGCCGGAGAATCCGGCGTGTCTCAGCCGTGCTGCGCGAGCCACTGGTACGCCTGGGTCTCCCACTGACCGTAACGGTCGGGGAAGGCGGAGATCTGGACGCGCTGGGCGGCGACGGTGAAGGCCATCGATTCCCAGCCGGAGATGTCCAGGAGCCCGCGGGTCTTCGTGCCGTTCGGATCTCCGGGTCCTCCGTAGAAGGCGCGGATGCTGCGATCGCGGTCCATGATCTGCGCGGGCGTGCCCCAGCCCGTGCTCGGACGCTGCTGGAAGAGCCCCAGCGAGTCGCGGTCGCCGTAATCGAGATTGCGCATCGTGGATTCGACCATCGCCGTGGCCAGAGCGATGGCGATGCCGCGGTCGGGCACGCCGAGCTCGCGCCCGATCTGGATGATCATCGTCGCGTTCTCGATCTGGGCGGCGTTCAGCGAGGCGGAGCGCTGCGGCGGCGCGGTGGCGGCCGGTGCCGCTGCGGGCGCCGTCGTGGTCCCGGGGATGGTGAGGGTCTGGCCGGGGTAGATGATGGCGCTGGGGCCGATGCCGTTGGCGCGGAGGATGGCGTCTGTGGTGCTGC
>CAYOTY010000075.1:9765-13935 GCA_964406995.1 uncultured Microbacterium sp. | reverse complement strand
CGAGGTCGCCTACTTCGAGGTGCTGCACGAGCTCAAGCTCATCGTCGACCTCATGTGGGAGGGCGGCATCGCCAAGCAGCGCTGGTCGATCTCCGATACCGCCGAGTACGGCGACTACGTCTCCGGCCCGCGCGTCATCGACAGCGCCGTGAAGGAGAGCATGAAGGGCGTCCTGGCCGACATCCAGTCGGGCGCCTTCGCGAAGCGCTTCATCGACGACCAGGACAACGGAGGCGAGGAGTTCCTCTCGCTGCGCGCCAAGGAGGAGACGCACCCGATCGAGGCCACCGGCAAGGAGCTGCGTTCGCTCTTCGCCTGGAAGCAGCAGGACGAGGACTACGTCGACGGCAGCGCCGCGCGCTGACGCGCCGACCGCGCTGAATCCGTGATGAGTGCCCGCAGCATCCTGCTGGAGATCGCCGTGCAGGATGCTGCGGGCGCTCGTGTCTCGCTCTCCTCCGGAGCCGATCGGCTCGAGCTCTGCCAGGCGCTCGAGGTCGGCGGGCTCACCCCCTCGCCCGGGGCGATCGACGCCGTCTTCGATGCGGTCGGCCCGGAGCGGGTCGCCCTGCTCGTGCGCCCGCGCCCGGGCGGCTTCGTCTATGACGCGGAAGAGATCGACACCGCCACCCGCGACATCCGTCACGCCGTCGAGTGCGGCGTGGGCGCGGTCGTGATCGGAGCGCTCACCCGCGACGGCCTGGTCGATGAGGAGGCGCTGCGCCGCTGGTCGGATGCCGCGGAGCACGCCGAGCTCGTGTTCCACCGTGCCATCGACACGCTGCCCGATCCGTGCTCCGCGATCGAGACCCTGGTCGCCGCGGGCGTGCACCGCGTGCTCAGCTCCGGGGGAGCGGCCCGCAGCATCGACGGCGTCGCGATGCTCTCCCGCATGGCCCGGCGCGCCGCCGGACGGCTGGAGATCATGGCCGGCGGCGGAGTGCGCGTGGAGGACATCCCCGCCCTCGCCGCGGTGGGAGTCGATGCCGTGCACCTCTCCGCCAGACGCCGTGCCGAGGACGCCGGCGGCGGCCCCGGTGGCGGGGGAGCGGCGGGGTTCGACGTCACGGACGCCGATACGGTCGCCGCGGCATCCGAGGCTCTGCGATAGCCCTCACGAGAGACGACATCGCCGCACCCGCTCCGAGGAGCGGGTGCGGCGATGTCGTTCTGCGGTCGCGAAGGGCTATTCGCTCTCTTCCTCGTCCTCATCGGCCGGGGACTCGTCCTCGACGGCGGGCGCCTCCCCGATCAGGTCGAGCTGGGGCTCGAACTCCAGATAGCGCGGATCCGGGAGCGAGAAGTCGTGCCCGGCGGCGTTGCACTGGTTGATCTCCATCTGCACCTGCTTGGTCAGCCGCTCCATGCCTCCGGCGGTGTCGGCGGTGGCCTGGGAGACGGTGCCGCTGTGGATGAACTCCGCAGTGGATCCGCTCTGCAGAGGCGAGACCTCCGCGCACAGGTGGTAGACGGTGCCGGTCTCGACCCAGTAGACGAGATCGTCGCCGGTGATCGCGACGACCCGGGTGCGGTCCCAGTTCTGCTCGGCGGTGTACTGCTCCACCGAGGGCGGGTTGAAGTCGACGCCGAAGATGGCGGCGATGAGCAGCGCCACGATGCCGATGCTGCCGGCGATGCCCTTCTGCTTGCCGTCCATGTCCTTGTTCAGGAAGATCAGGATGATCAGAGGCAGGAAGGCGATGATCGGGATGATCGCGCCGAGCTGGTTCTGCACGAAGAAGCGGACCTTGTCCTCCTTCTTCGCCGGGTCCAGGCGGTTCGCGCCCTTCCAGAGGAAGCCGGCGATGAGGCACAGCGTCAGGTTGACGGCGAGGATGCCGATGATCCACCAGAACGCCCAGCCGGGGAAGGAGGAGGTCGGGTTGCCCGCGGCATCCTGCGTGATCCCGGTGCTCCAGCCGAACTGGTTGGCGATGCCCGTGCGGGCCGGGGTGTTCAGCAGTCCGAAGATGGCGAAGGCCTGCAGCACGATCGCGACGAGCCAGAGCACGCCGGCGATGATGCGCTTGGTCAGCGCCTTGCTCCTGGCCTCCGGCGTCGCGGTCCACTGGGCGTTCGGATCGCTGGGCGTCGGTGCGTCCACGGTGCTGCGGACGACTTTCTTCTTCTTGGGCTCGGTCATCTGTGGAGTTCCTCCCTCGGGTACGCACCTGAGCCTAGTGGGGCGCCCGCTCGGGGCGCTACGTTGGTGACATGGAACGCGACTCCGATGAGGCACTCCGCTGGGAGGGCGACGAGATCCCGTCATCCGCCCCGTCCGCTCCGGTCGAGCCGGCGCTTCCCGAAGGCTGGGCGGCGGTCGGCAAGGGCAGCGACAAGGTCGGCCGCGTCGAGCCGGATGGCACCGTCATCCCGGCGGGGGATCCTGCGCCGCTGAGCACGGCGATGCTCGTCGCGACGGGAGTGATCGGGGGCGCGTATCTGCTGTACGCGATCGGGTGGGTCATCGGCGGTCTCCGGCTGCAGGGAGTCGCGCAGTTCCTCGTGGCGGACGTCGCCTATCAGGCGGCGATGTGGATCGCCGTGCTGGCCCCGGCGCTGTGGTTCCTCGCGGCGTGGGTGCTCACCCGGCGATCGAAGGTCTGGGTGCGGCTGCTGGCGCTGCTGGCCGGGATGGCCGTGCTGATCCCCTGGCCCTTCGTGATGTTCGGCTCGCTCGGAGGTGGTCTGTGATGACGGATGCCGTCTCCGCGAAGGCCGCCCCGCGCTGGCTGGTCGTCCTGATCCTGGGGCTGACCGGGCTCCTCTACGCCTATGCCCTGTGGAACGCGGTCGCCTTCCTCATCGAGCACGCCGGGAGCGGGCTGTCCGGATACGGGTGGTTCGTGCTGATCTTCGCGATCCTCTTCCCGGTCATCGCCTTCGCCGTCGTCTTCGCGATCGGAAACGGGAGACCGGCGCTGGAGCTGCTGCTGGTGGCGCTGGCCGGACTCGGCGTCGTCGCGGTGTTCTGGCTGAACGTGCTCGCGCACTACGCGGCATCCCCGGCGCTGTTCTCCGCCTGATCCGCGGGGCCGATACGGGAGGTCACACGTTCCGAGGGCGCCCGTCCGCTGGGCTAAAGTGGTGTTGATCGCGCCCCCACGGTGTGCGGCGCATCGGACCGTTCCGCGCTGTGCCGCCAACCCGAAGGATGTTCTGTGTCGAAGCCTGTCGTGCTCCTTGCCGAAGAACTCTCGCCCGCGACGATCGATGCGCTCGGCCCCGACTTCGACATCCGCTCGGTCGATGGCACCGACCGCCCGGCGCTGTTCGACGCCCTGGCCGACGCCAACGCGGTGCTCGTGCGCTCGGCGACGAAGATCGACGCCGAGGCGCTCGCGCACGCGCCGAAGCTGAAGGTCGTCGCCCGCGCCGGTGTCGGCCTCGACAACGTCGACATCAAGGAGGCCACGACCGCCGGCGTCATGGTCGTGAACGCCCCGACGTCGAACATCGTCTCGGCCGCAGAGCTCACGGTCGGGCACATCCTGAGCCTCGCCCGCCGCATTCCCGCCGCGCACGCCTCGCTGGCGGCGGGGGAGTGGAAGCGCAGCTCCTTCACCGGCGCCGAGCTCTTCGAGAAGACGGTCGGCATCGTCGGCCTCGGCCGGATCGGTGCGCTCGTCGCGGCACGGCTGGCCGCCTTCGACGTCAAGCTGATCGCCTACGACCCCTATGTCACCAGCGCGCGGGCACAGCAGCTGGGCGTGCATCTCGTCTCGCTCGACGAGCTGGTCGCCGAGGCCGACTTCCTCACGATCCACATGCCCAAGACGCCCGAGACGACCGGCATGATCGGTGCCGAGCAGCTACGGGCGATGAAGAGCACCGCCTTCGTCGTCAACGTCGCCCGCGGCGGCCTGATCGACGAGGACGCCCTTCTCGTCGCTCTGCAGAACGGCGAGATCGCCGGGGCGGGCCTGGACGTGTTCACGGCCGAGCCGCCCGCCGAGGGCAGCACGGCGCGGGCGCTGCTCTCGCTTCCCAACGTCGTGGTCACCCCGCACCTGGGGGCGAGCACCGAGGAGGCGCAGGAGAAGGCCGGCATCTCGGTCGCGAACTCCGTGCGCCTCGCGCTCGGCGGAGATCTCGTGCCGGATGCGGTCAACGTCGCAGGCGGCGTCATCGACCCCTACGTGCGCCCCGGCATCCCGCTGGTGGAGAAGC
>CAYOTY010000075.1:0-9755 GCA_964406995.1 uncultured Microbacterium sp. | reverse complement strand
GAGAAGCTCGGCCAGATCTTCTCGGCCCTCGCGCACTCGCCGCTGACGAGCCTGGACGTCGAGGTGCACGGCGAGCTCAACGACTACGACGTGAGCGTGCTGAAGCTGGCGGCTCTCAAGGGCGTCTTCACCAACATCGTCAGCGAGACGGTGTCATACGTGAACGCGCCGCTTCTGGCCGAGCAGCGCGGCATCGCGGTGCGCCTTCTACAGGACGAGGTCAGCGACGAGTTCCGCAACGTCATCACCCTGCGCGGCGCGCTCTCGGACGGCGCGCAGCTGTCGGTGTCGGGAACGCTCACCGGCACGAAGCAGATCGAGAAGCTCGTCGGCATCAACGACTACGCGCTGGAGCTGCCGATCGAGAAGCACCACCTCGTCATGCTCTACACCGACCGCCCGGGCATCGTGGCCGTGTACGGCCAGAAGTTCGGCGAGGCGGGCATCAACATCGCCGGCCTTCAGATCGCGCGCGAGGAGGCCGGTGGCCAGGCGCTGAGCGTTCTGACGCTGGACTCGCCGGTGCCCGAGGAGCTGCTCGAGGACGTGCGCGCGGCGATCGACGCCGAGCTGCTGCGTCAGATCCAGATCACGGAGCTGTAGCGGCTCGCACGAGGTCGATCACGGCGGCGAGGCGATCGCCGCTCGGGCTCAGCGGCAGATCCGCGTCGTGCCCGAGCGCGTTGTTGAAGTACAGTCCGTCGCTGACGAGCATGACCAGCTCCAGCGCGGGCTCGTCGCGCACATGAGGGCGGATGCTGTCGGCCCATCGCTGTCGCACGCGGTGCAGGGCATCGGAGGCGTTCGTCGATCCGGACTGCGCGAGTCGTGAGACGGCGGTGAGCGCACGGGCGAGGGGATCGTCGAGGATGATCGAGGTGCGCAGGTAGTAGGAGACGGGGCCGTCGTCGGCCGTGAGCATCGTGTCGATGTCGGCTTCGACGAGGGCGTGCATCCGATCGATGAGCCCGCCGGCGAGCTCCTCCTTGGAGCCGAAGTGATAGAGCAGGCCGCCCTTGGAGACGTCGGCCGCGGCTGCGGTGGCGTCGAGGGTCGCCGCGCGCTCTCCGTCTCGGAGGAGCAGCTCTTCGAAGGCGTCCAGGACGCGTTCTCGGGCGTGTGGGGGACGAGCCATCGGATCCTCCTCTGCTCAGCGGATGCCCAGGGATATATGAATTACTATACCAGCTGGACGGTATAGTAACTTCTGTCATCACACACTTCTGAGGTACATCATGGTCTCCACCGCTTCGATCCCCGTCGACCAGGCAGACGGGCCGCGCACCGGCATCCGCGGCTGGCTCGCGCTGGTCGTGCTCATGCTGCCGGTGCTGCTCGTCTCCGTCGACAACACGGTGCTCGCCTTCGCGCTGCCAGAGATCGCTCTGGCGCTGGCGCCCACCGGTGCCGAGCAGCTGTGGATCATCGACGTCTACCCGCTCGTGCTGGCGGGTCTTCTCGTGACGATGGGCACGCTCGGCGATCGCTTCGGCAGGCGCCGGATGCTGCTGATCGGCGCCGTCGGCTTCGCCGCCGTCTCGGCACTGGCCGCCTTCGCTCCGACCGCGGGTCTCCTGATCGCGGCGCGGGCGCTCCTCGGCTTCTTCGGCGCGATGCTGATGCCTTCCACGCTCTCGCTCCTGCGCTCCATCTTCACCAACCGCGATCAGCGGCGCCTGGCCATCGCGGTGTGGGCGGCGGCGTTCTCCGCAGGCGCCGCCCTCGGCCCGATCGTCGGCGGTCTCCTCCTGGAGCACTACTGGTGGGGTTCGGTCTTCCTCATGGCCGTGCCGGTGCTGATCCCGCTGCTGATCGCGGCGCCCTTCCTGCTGCCGGAGAGCCGTGACCCGAACCCGGGCCGGATCGATCCGGTGAGCATCGTGCTGTCGATGGCGACGATGATCCCGGTCGTCTCCGCGATCAAGTCCTTCGCCGTCGACGGGCCGAACATCCCCGCCGGGGCGCTGGGCCTGCTGGGCGTGGCGATGGGTGTGCTCTTCGTGCGGCGGCAGCTGAGCGCCGCGGCGCCGGGAAACGGCCGCACGCCCATGCTCGACATGGCGCTGTTCCGCCGGGGCGCGTTCTCCGGGGCGATCCTGGTGAACCTGCTGAGCGTCGTCGCGCTCGTGGGCTTCCTCTACTTCGTTCCCCAGCATCTGCAGCTCGTCCTCGGGATGTCGCCGATGATGGCGGGCCTCGCGCTCGTGCCCGGAATGCTCGCGATCATCGTCTCGGGGATCGGCATCGTGCCGATCGCGCGGCGCTTCGCGCCCCGTGTCGTCGTACCCGTCGCCCTGGTCTTCTCGGTGGTCGGCTACCTGCTGGTGGCCTTCGCCACCGACCTGCACGCGCTGACCTCCCTGATCCTCGCCTTCGTCGTGCTCGGCCTCGGCATCGGCGCCGCCGAGACGATCTCCAACGAGCTCATCCTCGCCCACGCTCCGGCGGAGAAGGCCGGTGCCGCCAGCGCCGTGTCCGAGACGGCGTACGAGCTGGGCGCCGTGCTGGGCACCGCGGTGCTCGGGGGGCTCCTCACCGCGTTCTATCGCGGCGCTCTCGAGGTCCCGGAGGGCGTGCCGGATGCTGCGGCGTCCGCCGCTCGCGAGACGCTCGCCGGCGCCTGGACCGTCGCTCAGGATCTGCCCGGCGACATCGGCGGCGCGCTGTGGGACGCCGCCGTGGCCGCCTTCGAGTCCGGCGTCACGGTCACCTCGCTGATCGGTGCCGTCCTCGTGGTCGCCGCGGTCGCGATCGCGGGCGCTACGCTGGGCGGACGCGCGCGCACGGAGTGAGCCGCGGGAGCGCACCGGAGGAGGACCATGCCGACCCAGGAGCCGACCTTCACGAGTCTGGCGTTCGGCCAAGGGCGCTTCGACTACGGCGACGTGCTGCTGGCCTCCCTGCCGCCGCGCGCTCCTCGCGACCCGCGGGTGTGGGCGGAGACGATGTTCTCGGTGCGGAGCACGCCATGGCCCGTGAAGGTGCTGTTCGGCCTCCGCATGGCGCTCGTGCCGCTCATCGGACTGCGACCGGCACCGCGCGGCGTCTTCGAGGTGCGGGAAGTCGTAGGGGAGGAGGCGCTGCTCGCCTTCGACGACGACCATCTCGACTTCCGCTGCGCGGTCGCCGTGGACCCGCTTTCCGAGATCGTGCGCGTGACCACGATCGTGCGACTGCATAACGGGCGGGGTCGGCTCTATTTCGCCCCCGTCAGCCTGCTGCATCCGTTCGTCGTCCATGCGATGCTGCGGCGCGCGCGGAGGCTGCTCTCTCGCGAGGGCTCGGACGAAGACCACGCGTGACGCCGGCGGAAACGTGGTCGGGGCGCATCCGCGCGCTCGGTACGCTGGAGAGGACCCGGCGGAGCCGGGGGCACAACGAAGGAGAGCCATGTCGCGTGTCGTGAAGCTTGCCGTCATCCCCGGTGACGGCATCGGGGTCGAGGTCATCGCCGAGGCGGAGAGAGTGCTGGATGCGGTCACCGCCGACAGCGACGTCGCGTTCGAGAAGACGCACTTCTCGTTGGGCGCCGGTCGCTACCTCGAGACGGGAGACACCCTCACCGACGAGGATCTCGCCGCCATCAAGGCCCACGATGCGATCCTGCTCGGTGCCGTCGGCGGAGTGCCCGGCGACCCGCGTCTGCGCGAGGCGAACATCGAACGCGGACTGCTGCTGAAGCTGCGCTTCGAGCTCGATCACTACGCCAACGTCCGCCCCGCGCGTCTGCTTCCCGGCGCGCACACGCCGCTGGCGGACCCGGGGGAGATCGACTTCGTCGTCGTGCGCGAGGGCACCGAAGGGCCGTATGCCGGCAACGGCGGCTCGATCCGCGGCGGCACGCCGCAGGAGATCGCCAACGAGACCTCGGTGAACACCGCCTTCGGCGCCGAGCGCGTCGTCCGATACGCCTTCGCGCTCGCACAGCGCCGCCGGAAGAAGCTCACGCTCGTCCACAAGACCAACGTCCTCGTCCACTCCGGCGGCCTCTGGCAGCGCATCGTCGAGCAGGTCGGCGCCGAATATCCCGACATCGAGGTGGATTACCTGCACGTGGATGCCGCGACGATCTTCTTCGTGGACCGGCCCTCGCGCTTCGACGTCATCGTCACCGACAACCTCTTCGGCGACATCCTCACCGACCTCGCGGGGGCGGTCGCCGGCGGCATCGGGCTCGCCGCATCCGGTAATGTGAACCCCGACGGCACATTCCCGTCGATGTTCGAGCCGGTACATGGCTCGGCTCCTGACATCGCAGGGCAGCAGAAGGCAGATCCGACGGCAGCAATCCTGTCGGTCGCTCTGCTCCTGGATCACCTCGGGCTCACCTCGGAGTCCGAACGGGTCACTGCCGCCGTTGCAGCCGATGTCGCAGTACGCACCGGGCAGGCGCGCACGACCGCAGAGGTCGGCGCGGCCGTCATCGCCCAGCTCTGACCACAGCCCGACCCAGGGCTGTCGCACACCGCCGACAGGCGTAGGCTGAGGGCACCCATCGGTGCGCAGAGACGAGCGCATACGCGCAGAACGGACACGACAATGACGACGATCGATGACACGGCGGCCGTGAAGCCGCTGGAGTTCGCCGTGACCCGCAACCTCCAGGCGGT
Organism: uncultured Microbacterium sp.; assembly: GCA_964406995.1. Classification (GTDB taxonomy): domain Bacteria; phylum Actinomycetota; class Actinomycetes; order Actinomycetales; family Microbacteriaceae; genus Microbacterium. Next base: position 5,145 of record CAYOTY010000075.1, on the reverse strand, counting down.
CGCTCCGCAGCGCCGTGCGGAGATCCTGACCGATCCCGGGTTCGGGACGACCTTCACCGACCACATGGTCGACCTGTGCTGGTCGGTCCGCGGCGGCTGGCACCGCCCGCGTGTGCAGCCCTACGGCCCGATCTCGCTCGACCCGGCGGCCGCCGTCCTCCACTACGGCCAGGAGATCTTCGAGGGCATCAAGGCCTACCGCCACGCCGACGGCTCGATCCACACCTTCCGGCCCGACCAGAACGCCCTGCGCCTGCAGCGCAGCGCACGCCGCATGGCGCTGCCCGAGCTGCCGACGTCGTACTTCATCCAGTCGCTCAAGGAGCTCATCGCCGTCGACGGCGGCTGGGTGCCCTCGGGTGAGGACCAGACGCTGTACCTGCGGCCCTTCATGTTCGCCAAGGAGGCCTTCCTCGGCGTGCGCCCGGCGCAGAAGGTCGCGTACTACCTGATCGCGAGCCCTGCCGGCGCCTACTTCACCGGCGGCGTCAGGCCCGTGAGCATCTGGCTCTCCGAGGACTACGCCCGAGCGGCGAGCAAGGGCGGCACGGGCGCGGCCAAGACCGGCGGCAACTACGCGGCGAGTCTCCTGCCGCAGTCCGAGGCCTCGGCCAACGGGTGCGACCAGGTGGTCTTCCTCGACCCCGACCGCAACGTCGAGGAGCTCGGCGGCATGAACGTGCTCTTCGTGAAGAAGGACGGCACGATCGTGACCCCGTCGTCGGAGAGCATCCTGCCCGGCATCACCCGTGACTCGCTGCTCCAGCTCGCCGAGGATCGCGGGCACACGGTCGAGCGCCGCCCGGTCTCGCTCGCGGAATGGCGCGAGGGCGTGGCATCCGGTGACATCGTCGAGGTGTTCGCCTGCGGTACGGCCGCCGTCGTCACCCCGATCGGCACGCTCAAGGGCGCAGGCTTCGAGGACGCGCAGCCGCAGGGCGAACTGGCGCTGTCGCTGCGCGAGGAGCTCACCGACATCCAGTACGGGCGCCGCGAGGACCGCCACGGCTGGCTGCTGCGCCTGGACGCCTGAGCGCCTCCGGTCCCTGAGCGCCGATATCGCAGAAGAGCACGGATGTCGCAGGAATCTGGAGAACCTCTGCGACATCCCCGCCGATCTGCGATGCCGGTGCCCAGAGGCCGCTCTGACGGGGATGCGGCGTAGGCTGGTGACGTGAAGATCGCACGTTTCAGCCACAACGACGCCATCGCCTACGGGATCCTCGACGACGAGGAGCTCGTCGTGCTCGCCGGCGATCCGATGTTCGCCGGGTTCGAGACCACCGGGGATCGGATCCCGGTGGCGGATGCCGCGCTGCTGGCGCCGGTGATCCCGCGCTCGAAGGTGGTGTGCGTGGGCAAGAACTTCCACGAGCACGCTGCCGAGATGGGCGGGGTCGCCCCGGATGAGCCGCTGCTGTTCCTCAAGCCCAACACCGCGGTCATCGGACCGGGGGACTCGGTCGTGCGCCCGCCGCAGTCGGCCGAGACGCACTTCGAGGGCGAGCTGGCCGTCGTGATCGGCCGCATCGCGAAGAACGTCGCTGCGGCAGACGCCCTCGACTACGTCTTCGGCTACACGGTCGGCAACGACATCACGGCGCGCGATCTACAGAAGTCCGATGGCCAGTGGTCGCGGGCGAAGGGCTTCGACACCTTCTGCCCGCTGGGGCCTGTGATCGAGACCGAGTTCGACCTGTCACAGGCGACCCTGACCTCGCGGGTCAACGGCGAAGTGCGCCAGAGCGCGCCGCTGACCGACATGATCCATTCGGTGCCGGAGATCATCGAGTACGCCTCGGCGGTCTTCACGCTGCTGCCGGGCGATGTGATCCTCACGGGCACTCCCGCAGGCGTCGGCGCCTTCGTCCAGGGCGATGTGCTGGAGGCGGAGGTCACCGGCATCGGCGTGCTGCGCAACCCGGCGCGCGACGCACTGTCGGTCTCGTGACGGCCGCGATCGCCTCCCCGGAGGAGGTCGCGCAGATCCAGCGCCGCTCCGTGCGGGTGCTGGCGCTCGGCCAGGTGCTCGGCGGCATCGCCTTCGGTGCGACGATCTCGCTCGGCGCGCTCCTGGCCGCCGATCTCTCGGGAGAGGATGCGCTGTCGGGGCTGGCGACGGCATCCGTCACCCTGGGAGCCGCTGTGGCGGCCATCCCCCTCGCGCGCTTCGCGAGCCGCTATGGCCGCCGGCTCTCGCTGACGGCGGGGAACCTGCTGGCGCTCGTGGGCGTCGCCATCGTCATCACCGCGGCGGCCGTGCGCAGCTTCCCGCTGCTGCTGGTCGGTGTGATCCTCATCGGCATGGGCAACGCCGGAAACCTCCAGTCGCGCTTCGCCGCGACCGACCTGGCCGCCGATCGGCATCGCGGCCGTGACCTCTCGGTGGTGGTGTGGTCGACGACGATCGGCGGGGTGGCGGGGCCCCTCCTGCTCACACCCGGCGAGGTGGTGGGCCAGGCCATCGGGATGCCGCCGCTGACCGGCTCCTACCTCTTCTCGCTCGTCGCGCAGACGATCGCCCTGGTGCTGTATCTCGTGGCGCTCCGCCCCGATCCGCTGCTGCTGGCTCAGCGGATCGCGCGCGGCGCAGAGGCCGCCAGCGGGGTGATCGCGGGGCAGGATCGCCCGATCGCGGCACGTTACGCGATCTTCGCCGTGGCGGGGTCTCACGCGGTGATGGCCTCGGTGATGGCGATGACGCCGATCCACCTCTTCCATATGGCGCATCACACGCACGGAGAGCACACCACGAGCGCCGATGTGACGCTGCTCGTCGGTGTCACGCTCGCCCTGCATGTGGCGGGGATGTATGCGCTCTCGCCGGTGTTCGGAGTGCTCGCGGACCGCTGGGGCCGCACCCGGGTGGTGCTTCTCGGTCAGGCGATGCTCGCCGCCTCGCTCGCCGTGGCGATCCTCGCGGGCGATCACGCTGCCGGGGTGATCGCGGCGCTGATCCTCCTCGGCCTCGGGTGGAGCGCGGCGACCGTGGCCGGCGCGGCACTCCTCACCGAGGCATCCGCCGTGCTGCAGCGCCCCCGACGCCAGGGCATCAGCGATGCGCTCATGAGCCTCACCGCCGCCGCGGGTGCGGCCGGGGCCGGTGTCGTGCTGGCGCACTTCGGCTATGGCGGCCTCGCCGCGGTGGCGCTGATCGTCGTGGTGGCGATCACGGTGCTCTCGCCGCTCGCGCGCCCCGGTGCATCGCGCGCGGCGGAAGCGCGATGAGCTGGGCCGGTGTCGGCGATGCCTACGCCGCGAGCTACGCGCCTCTGTGCGCGGCGACGGCGGAGCCGATCCTCGATGCGCTCGGCGCCGCGGAGGGGCGCTCCCTGCTCGACGTGGGCGCCGGGGTCGGGGATCTTGCGGTGCGCTTCCGCGAAGAGGGCTGGGAGGTCACCGGCTGCGAGCCGGAGGCGTCGATGCGAGAGGCGGCGACTCACCGGCATCCGGGGCTCCGCCTCGCCTCCGCCGGGCTTCCCGAGCTCCCCTTCGCAGATGGCGCCTTCGACGTCGTCACGGCGAACTTCGTGCTGAACCACCTCGCCGATCCCCGGCGCGGCGCCCGGGAGCTGGCCCGCGTGTCGTCCGGCCGTGTGGTCGCCACGATCTGGTCCCGCTCTCCCTCGTGGTTCTGGGCGGAGGTGGTCGAGCGCGCCGGGGTCGCTCCCGCCCCTGCCGAACGACTGTCCCAGGACAAGGACTTCGAGCGCACTGCGGAGGGGTTCGAGCGGATGCTCGCCGACGCCGGATGGGCGGGCATCGACGCCTTCGAATCCACCTGGACGTGGGAGGTGGCGCCCGAGGCGCTCTGGGAATCGGTCCGGGGCGGGGTCGCCGGTGCCGGTGCCGCCTACCGCGGTCTCGGGCCGGCCGATCGAGAGCGCTTCCGGGCGGGGTTCGAGGCCGTCTGCGCCGAGTGCGGCGGGAACGGTGCGCTGCCCCTGGAGCACACGGCCGTCATCGGGGTGGGGCGGGTCGGCTAGTCCGCAGGGGGTGGTGGATCGCGGCATCCGCGTCCTCGCCCTGACCCGCGATGTTGCACCCTGCACACCATGTTGCAGTCAGCACATCGATCCGAGGATGTCGTGTGCGGGATGTCCCACGGTGTGCTCCTTGTAACAGGCGTTCGGGGTGCGGGTCGGTGTCGTCCATGGTGAAGCCTCTCTTCAGCATCCTCTACCTCGTTCATGACCGCAGCGGTGTGAACTGTCCACGGGGCGGAGAAATCACGCTGCATCGCCCGAACTAGACTGGACAGGCTATGGCTATCGATCCCCGCACCACCACCGCCACCGGCTCTGACGTCCGTGTGCGCTTCTGCCCCTCGCCGACCGGTCTGCCGCACGTCGGCCTCGTCCGCACGGCGCTGTTCAACTGGGCGTACGCGCGTCACCACGGCGGAAAGCTCATCTTCCGCATCGAGGACACCGACGCCGCGCGCGACAGCGAGGAGAGCTACCACCAGCTGCTGGATGCCCTCACCTGGCTGAAGATCGACTGGGACGAGGGCGTCGAGGTCGGGGGTCCGCACGCGCCGTACCGGCAGTCCGAGCGCCACGAGATCTATCGCGAGGTGCTCGACAAGCTCGTCGCCTCGGGGGCGGTCTACGAGAGCTTCTCCAACGCGGAGGAGATCGACGCCCGCAACGAGGCTGCGGGCCGCGCGAAGCAGCTCGGCTACGACAACCACGACCGCGAGCTGACCGAGGAGCAGAAGGCGGCCTTCCGTGCCGAAGGCCGTCAGCCCGCCCTCCGCCTGCGCGTGCCCGATGAGGATCTCACCTTCGTCGATCTGATCCGCGGTGAGGTGACGTTCCCGGCCGGGTCCTTCCCCGACTTCGTCGTCGTCCGCCCGAACGGCGCCCCGCTCTACACCTTCGTGAACCCGGTCGACGATGCGCTGATGGGTGTGACGCATGTGCTGCGCGGCGAGGATCTCATGCCCTCGACCGCAAGGCAGCTCGCGCTGTACGCCGCGCTCATCGACGCCGGGGTGACCGACTTCGTCCCCCGCTTCGGGCACATGCCGCTCGTGCTCGGCGACGGCACGAAGAAGCTCTCCAAGCGCGACCCGCGCGCCGATCTGTTCCTGCACCGCGAGAAGGGGATGATCCCCGAGGGACTGCTGAACTACCTGGCGCT
>CAYOTY010000074.1:0-14479 GCA_964406995.1 uncultured Microbacterium sp. | reverse complement strand
GTCTTGCCGGTGCCGGGCGGGCCGTACAGCAGCACGCCCTTGGGGATGCGGGCGCCGATGGCCTGGAACTTGGTCGGGTCGGCGAGGAACTCCTTGATCTCCTGCAGCTCCTCGATCGCCTCGTCGGCGCCGGCGACGTCCGCGAAGGTGACCGTCGGGGTCTCCTTCGTGACCAGCTTGGCCTTGGACTTGCTGAACTGCATGATCTTGCTGCCGCCGCCCTGCATCGAGGAGAGCAGCCACCAGAACAGCAGGCCCAGCAGCAGCAGCGGGATCATGAGGGAGAGGATGCCGCCGAAGAACGAGGGCTTGGGGACGACGTCGTCGAAGCCGTCCTCCGGGGCCGCGGCGGTGATCGCGGTGGCGACCTCGTCGGCGCGGGCGCTGGTGTAGTAGAACTGCACCTTCTCGCTGCCCTCGAACGCATCCGACAGCTCCAGATCGACCCGCTGGTCGCCGTCGGTGGTGACGGCTTTGGTGACCGTGTCGCCGCGCAGGAGCTCCAGACCCTCCTGGGTCGTGATGCGCTGGGGAGCGCCGAGGTTGGAGACCAGCCAGAACCCGGACAGCAGAAGAGCGCCGATCAGCAGCACGTAGATCAGCGGGTTCTTGAAGAGCTTCTTCCACATAGTGTGAATCAGCGTATCGCGGGGGTTCTGTGCCCGCGCTGAGATTCGCCTCAGGCGTACACGTGCGGCGCGAGCACCGCGACGTCGCGGAGGTTGCGGTAGCGCTCGTCGTAGTCGAGCCCGTAGCCGACGACGAAGTCGGGCGGGATGTCGAAGCCGACGTATTTGCAGTCGATCTCGACCTTGGCCGCCTCGGGCTTGCGCAGCAGCGCCAGCACCTCGATCGAGGCGGCGCCGCGCGAGGCGAAGTTCTCCAGCAGCCAGCTGAGGGTGAGCCCCGAGTCGATGATGTCCTCGACGATGAGCACGTGGCGGCCGGTGAGGTCGGTGTCCAGGTCCTTGCGGATCTGGACCACTCCGCTGGACTTGGTGCCGGCGCCGTAGCTGGAGACGGCCATCCAGTCCATCGACACGTGCATGGGCAGCTCGCGGACGAAGTCGGCCATCACCATGACCGCGCCCTTGAGCACGCCGACCAGCAGCAGATCCTCGTCCGCGTAGTCGTCTGCGACGCGGGCGGCGAGCTCGGCGAGCTTCGCGCGGATCTCCTCCTCGGTGACGAGAACGGTGGCCAGGTCGTCGTGGATGTCCGCAGCACGCATAGATCGATGGTACCCGGCCCGGCTATTCAGTAATGTGAGCCTCGGAGCGGGTGGCTCGCGCCCGCCGGATTGGGAGGATCCACATGGCCATCGACGACATTCTCAAGGCGGTTCCCGTCGACGACATCGCCCAGAAGCTCGGAGTGTCTCCGGACGTCGCCCAGCAGGCGATCGCCCAGGCCGGCGGCGTGCTGCTGAGCGGCCTGGCCAAGAACGCCGAGAGCTCCGACGGCTCGGCCGCGATTCAGAAGGCGCTCAGCAAGCACGAGGGCTTCACCGGCGCATCCTCGGTCGATGACATCGACGAGAACGACGGCAAGAAGATCCTCAAGCACGTCTTCGGCGACAAGGAGAACGCCGTCGCCGAGACGCTCAACACCAGCGACAAGACCGCCGGCGGCATCGACTTCGCCAAGCTCCTGCCGATCCTCGCACCGATCGTGATGGGCCTGATCGCCAACAACGCCTCCTCGAAGCAGGCGCCCGCGGAGGCGGAGTCCGGCGGCGGCATCGGCGATGTCATCGGCGGGCTGCTCGGCGGCGGCGGGAACTCCGGCGGCATCGACCTGGGCGGCGTGATCGGCGGCCTCCTCGGCGGTGGCAACAGCTCCGGCGGCGGCATCGACCTCGGCGGCCTGCTCGGCGGCCTCCTCGGCGGCAAGAAGTAGGCATCCCTTCACCGAGACTGCAGCTGCCGTCTCGCGGGTGGAGACGGCTACCTGGCCGCGAACACGATCTGCCCTGCCCGGCGCTCCGCGGTGCAGCCGGGCAGGTCGATCGGCCCCTGCCCCGACCATTCGGTCACGAGCCGGGCGACCTCCACGGTCTGCACCCGGGTGAGCGAGACGCCGAACTCGCTGGCCACGACGTGCCGGATGATCCGGTTCCGCAGTGCCGCCGGGTTCGCGGCGAGCGCGGCGACGCTGACCGCGATCCCCGCCTCGGCGTGCGCGACGATGTCCTCGATGGTCTCGGCGATCATGTCGTCGAAGGCCTCGGCGTCCTCCCGCAGCTGCTCGGCCGTGCGGGCGAGCGCCTGCGCGACGCCTGGTCCGAGCTCGGCCTCCAGCACAGGCAGCACGCGCTCGCGCACCCGCACCCGCACGTAGCGGTCGTCGCGGTTGTGCGGGTCTTCCCAGGGCTCGAGCCCGGATGCCGCACAGCACTCCCGCGTCGTCTCGCGTCTGACCGCCAGCAGCGGCCGCAGCCACCGCACGCCGTCCTCGCGCGCGGGCGCCATCCCCTGCAGACTTCCCGCGCCCGAGCCTCGGGCCAGGCCCAGCAGCACGGTCTCGGCCTGATCGTCGAGGGTGTGCCCGAGCAACACCGCGGCCGCATCCTCCTCCTCCGCTGCGGTGCGCAGCGCGGCGTAGCGCGCCTCACGCGCAGCGGCCTCCGGCCCGCCCTCCCCCGACACGGTGACCCGCGCGATGCGGGTGCGGATGCCGAGAGTGCTCGCCTGCGCAGCGGCGCGCGCGGCCGCATCCGCCGATCCCTCCTGCAGACCGTGATCGACGGTGACGCTGACGACCTCGAGCCCGCGCGAGCGCGCCTCGAAGGCTGTCGCCGCCGCGAGCGCGAGGGAGTCGGCGCCGCCGGAGAGCGCGACGATCACGCGTGCGGAGCCGTCGGGCAGGGGGCTCAGCGCCGCGCGCACCGCGAGGCGCGTCTCGGCGACAGCGGGAGAAAGAGGACGATCGGCCACAGCTATTAGGCTAGACCCCGGCATCCCTATCCCTTTCTTCGAGGAGAACACGCATGGGCGCATACGACGCCGTCATCGAGATCCCGCGCGGCAGCCGCGTGAAGTACGAGGTCGACCACGGCACCGGCCGGGTGTTCCTGGACCGCATCCTCTACACGGCCTTCGGCTACCCGACCAACTACGGGTTCTTCGAGAACACCCTCGGCGAGGACGGCGATCCGCTCGACGTGCTCGTGCTGCTGGACTTCGATCTGAGCCCGGGCGTCCTGGCCAAGGTGCGCCCGGTCGGCGTGCTGAAGATGAGCGACGAGGCCGGCGGCGACGACAAGCTCGTGGCGGTGCTGGCGAAGGACCCGCGCTGGGACCACATCCAGGACGTCGACGACATCCCCGAGTACACGAAGAAGGAGATCGCGCACTTCTTCGAGCACTACAAGGACCTCGAGCCCGGCAAGTGGGTCAAGGTCGACGAGTGGGCGGATGCGGCTGAGGCCGAGCGCCTGGTCGAGGAGGCGTTCGTGCGCTTCGCCGCGCACGGTGGCGAGACCGCCACGCAGGGCGAGGGCATCGCGCCGAACTCGCTCTGATCCGGCGCCGGGAAGTCTGACCGGATGCCGCGAGGGCCCGGTCAGACCGAGACGCCGCGTGCGCGCAGGAACGGCGCGGGGTCGGTGGTCGGGCCGTTGACGTACACCTCGAAGTGGAGGTGGCAGCCGAAGGAGTTGCCGGTGTCGCCCGCGTAGGCGATCGCCTGCCCGGCCGAGACGTGCTGACCGCTGCGGACGAGGAACCCGCTCGGGCGGATGTGCGCATAGCCGGTGGCGATGCCGCCGCCGTGCTGGATGCGGATGTAGTTGCCGTAGCCGCCATTGTAGCGGGCGATGTCGACGGTGCCGGATGCGGCGGCGTAGATGTAGGCACCGCATCCGTTGGCGAAGTCGAGCCCGAGGTGCTGTGACGAAGAGCAGTAGCTGCCGTTGCACTTCTGCGGGCGCCAGCCGTACCACGAGGAGATCCGTCCGCCGTGAGGGCGGGCCCAGCCGCTGCCAGTGACGCCTCCCCCGGAACCGCCACCACCTCCGGAGCCTCCGCCGCCAGCTGCCGCCTCGGCCTCTTTGCGGCGGCGCTCCTCCTCGGCTTTGCGGCGCTCCTCCTCGAGTCGCTTGCGCTCGGCGACGCCGGCCTGATAGCCGGCGACCGTCTTGGCGGTGGTGTCTTTCAGCGCCGCCAGCTGGGCTTCGAGGGTGGTGAGGTAGGCGGTCTGCTCATCGAGCGCGGCCTGCGCGGCGGCCGCGGCGGCCTCGGCCTTGACGAGCTTCTCCTCGGCGATCTTCTGCAGGCGGTCGCGCTCGTCGCGGGCGACCGCGGCCTGGTCGCTGAGCTGCTGGGCGGAGTTGCGGGCGACCACGGCTGCATCGTAGATCGACTGGTTGTGCTCGAGGAGCTTGTCCATCTGACCGAGGCGTGCGAGGAGGTCGTCGGCGCTGGCCGCCGAGCCGGCGAAGAAGAGCTCGAGCGAGGTGTCGTCGCCGCCGCTGCGGTAGAGCTGTGCGGCGACCTGGCCGGCCTTGCGCGCCGACTGGTCTGCCAGCGCCGCCTGCTCATCGGCCTGCGCCTGAAGCTGGTCGGCGTACTCGGCCGCCTCGAAGTAGGCCTGCTGAGCCTCGTAGTACTCGTCGGCGGCGATCTCGGCCAGACGCGACGTCTCGGCCACGCGATCGGCGAGCCCCTTGATGAGCCCTTCGATCCGGTTGACCTCGCGCGCCTTGGCGGCCTCGTTCTGCTTGGCCTTCTGCACATCGTCCCAGCTGGGATAGCTCGCGGCGAAGGCCGCCGAGACACCGGAGGACAGCCCGAGGGCACCGAGGGTCGCGACCCCGATCGCACCGAGCGTCAGGGCTCCCCGGCGGGTGACGGACGCCTTCGGCCACAGGGCGCGCGCCTCCGCGGGCGAGGGGCTGCAGCCGCACTCTTCCGGGTTGGCCTGTGCGGCATCCGCTCGCACCCGCTCGTGGCTCACGCGTCCCCCTTGTCCGATGTCACGTCATTCACACTAACAACATCAGTCACATTTGCAACACCCTGGGGCGATTTCCTTCGGCGTGGCGCATACGCCACCGCCCTCATCATGCCCCTCGCGCACGCGAATCGGAAGAGGGGGGCGGGCGGGTCCGGGGGACATGGACCCGCCCGCCGGTCCATCACTCCTGCGGCTCGGCCATCTCGTGGCGACGACGCTGGGTCGCCACCACCGTGATCCCGAGGAGGAGGAGCAGCCCGCCGAGAACGGCGAGTCCGATCATCGGCTCACCGCCGGTCGCCGGCAGCGCCCCGAGGAGAACGGTCGCGTCGTCCACGTCGCGTCCGGTGTCCTCCGGGTCGCCGAAGGTGTGGTAATCCACCACCGCGGTGTTGACGATCCTGTGCGAAGCCGTCGAAGCGCTCACGGTCGCCGCCAGGGTGATCGTCGGTGCCGCAGAGGCACCGCCTGCCGGGGCTCCGGCCGGCTGAAGCGGGCCGTGCAGCTCGCAGCGGAGCGTTCCGCCGTAGCCGGCCGCGTTCTGCCCGGTGACCGCGCAGGTCTCCCAGTTCGGGAAGACGCTCGCATCGTCCTTGCCCGGCCAGGTGACATCGGTGATCCGGATGTCGCCCGGGATCGGGTCGGTCACGACCACCCCGTCCGCGGCGGCGTCGTCGCTGACGTTCTCCACCGCGATGGTGTAAGTGAACGACCCGCCCCGCTCGGCCTTCTCGACGCTGGCCGTCTTGGTGATCTCCAGCTCCGTGTGACGCGCCGCCCGGCAGTCGGGGGTCGCCTCGGGGTAGGAGGCCGAGAACGCCAGCTCCGGGTTGACCGTGAAGGTGACCGTCGTCGCTCCGCGCCAGGCGTAATCGAGCTCGCTGTCGTCGAGGATGAGACCGTTGAAGATGTTGTTGGCTTCCTCCTCGGACGTCATCACCGTCGTCGTGCCGGGGAAGTAGAACCCTCCGCCCGGGGCGAGGTCGCTCGCCTGCAACGCCCGCCAGCCCGGGTAGTCCACACTCACGCCCGAGGGGGTGAATGCCGTGCCCGGCCACTGGATGAGGTCGCTCCACTCCAGCTCGCCGACGGGCGAGGTCAGCGAGACGTTCGCCGGGTCGGTCGTGGGGACGGCCCCGTCGGGGGTCCACAGGAACGAGATCGGCTCGTCCCGCAGCAGTTCGGACTTCTTGACCGCCCAGCCCAGCAGCGGCGCGTCGTTGACGCAGATCGCGAACACGGTGCCGGTGAGATCCCTGGTCGGGATGTCCTCGTCATCGCAGTTGTTCAGCGGATCGGCATCCCGCGACGCCTGGACGCAGGCCGTGTTCGTCAGAACCTCGAGAGGATCGGCGAACTCGGGGGTCTCCCCTTCCGGCACGACCACCAGATCCGGCGTCGGTGCGGGCAGGAACTGCACCGTCACCCGCACCACGGCGGTGCCGTCGACCGGGATCGTCTCGTTCAGCGTCAGATCGACCTCGTTGCCGGTGAAGCCGTCGCCGTCGAAGGTGTAGCCCTCCACCGTCACGGAGAGGATCTCCAGCCGGTCGTTGATCGAGTCGTCGATGACGCGGACGTCCTCCGCGGGCCGGGTGCCGTGGTTGGTGACCGTCAGCACGTAGTCGAAGGTGTCGCCCGGCTCCACCGAGGTCTGACCCTCCGGCAGCTCCGAGGTCTTCAGCAGGCTCACGTCGTCGTAGTGCACGACCTGGCAGGCGTCGTCGTCGGCCTCATAGGCGCCCGAGGTCAGCGTCGCGACGTTCGGGATCACGATGCCCCACTCCTCAAGCTCTCGGCAGATCTCCGGCTCGCCCACCGGCGGCGCGGTGACCTGCACGCTCGCCGCGATGAGATAGGAGTGCGTCCCGTCGCCGTTGTCGGCCGCGGACAGCACCGCATCCTCCACGATCGTCCAGGTGCCGCTGCCGTCCCAGGTCGCCGCATCCGGCGCCGGGGTTTCGTCTCCGACGGGCGTGACGGTCCAGTCGCCGTCCAGCTCGACGCCTGCGGGCAGGGTCGGCTCGTCGGTGAGCGTGTACCGCACGACCGGTGCCGGGTCGGCATCCGTCGCCGGATGCGTGACCGTGACCAGATAGGAGATGTCGAAGGAGCCGTCGCCGTTGTCCACGGTCTCGGCGGCCGACTTCTCGATCTCCGGGAAGACCGGCTCGGCGCAGGCGTCGCGGTCGATCGCCTGACCGCCCGAGGTGAGCGTCACCGTGTTCAGGAAGCCGCCCGCACCGGGCACCTCGCCGCCGTCGCAGATCGTCGTGCCCTCCTCGATCGCCGTGGCGGCGACGTCGGCGATGACGGTCACCGTGTAGGTGTGCGTCGCGCCGGGAGTGATCGTGCGCCCGCCCGGAGGCGTCATCGTCGCCGAGTCTCCCGAGAACGTGCCGCCGCTGGAGGCGGGGCCGGTCCACATCGCGCTGCTCACGGTGATGTCGCCGCCGAAGTCGAGCGTGTCGACGAGCACGTACCTCGCCGACAGGTTCGCCGGGTTCTGCGGACCCTCGGGGGCGAGGGTCGCCTCGACCTCGTAGACGATCGTCCACTGGCCGGTTCCGGCGTTCTGCGTGACCGAGGTCGCGGTCTTCTTCAGCGTCGGGTAGACCCGCTCGACGATGTCCATGCAGGCGTCGTCGTCGTCGACGAGGGCACCCGCCTGGAACAGCTCGATCAGGTTGTAGAAGCCCTTGCCCGGCTGGATCTCCTGGCCGCACTGCGCCGCCTCCGGCGGAGCGATGCCGCCCGCGATCGTCGCGTGCCAGCTGACCGTCCACCGGTGCGTGTCACCGGCCTCCAGCAGCACTGGCGCCGCGGGGAAGGTCCCGCCGGAGGTGATCGCGACGGGCGAGCCGCCTTCGATCTGCGCGGTGCCGTCACCGAGGGTCACGCCGCTGGCGAAGCCCGGGATGTCCTCCAACGTGTAATAGGTGTCGGAGGCATCCGGCGCCTGCACCGTCACCTCATAGGTCACGATCCACGAGTCGGGGTCGGTCGGATCCTGCGTCACGCTCGTGCCCGTCTTCGCGACCTCGGGCGAGGCCGGCTCGGAGCAGTCGTCCGCCGTCTTGGAGGTGCCGCCGGCCGTGACGGTGGCGGTGTTCAGGAAGCCTCCGGCATCCGGCTTGCCGCTCTCGTCGCAGGTGAGCGTGTCGCCCGCCCAGGCGCCCTCGTCCAGGGATGCCTCGATCAGCACGATATAGGTGTGCGTGGCGTCCACAGCGATCTGGCGACCGGCGGCCAGCGTCGCCGTCGTTCCGGAAAAGACGCCCTCGATGAGGGTGCTCTCCAGGCTCCAGGTGCCCGAGACGACCGTGATGTCGCCGCCGAACTGCAGCTCGTCGACCAGGTTGTACGAGGCGATGAGACCGGAGGTGTTCGAGACCTCGACCTCGTAGCGGATCTGCCAGTTCCCGTTCGCCAGCTGCTGGGTCGACGTCACCGTCTTGTCGATGTCGAGCTCCGGCGGCTCGATGCTCACGCAGGCCCGGCCGTCGATCTCGCCGAACGGGTGGGTGAGCGTCGCCGTGTTCACGATGCCGGAGTTCGAGGCCTCCTGCGGGTCGCAGGTGAGCTGCTCGGCCGGCACCGTCGGCGCGACCGCGATCTCACCGGTGACGGTGTAGACGTGGGTCTGCTCGTCGGCTCCGATGAGCTGACCCGCGGTGATCGTCGTGTCGGTGATGCCGTTCCAGCTCGGGTTCGCGACGATCGTGCCCGAGGCGGTGACGGACCAGCCGCCGCCTACCAGGCTCACCCCTCCGGTGATGGACGCCCCGGCGACATCGCGGAGCTCGTAGTAGAGCGCCTGCGGGTCAGGGGTTCCGTAGGTGGGGTTGGTCACGGTGAGTGTGTACGACACGTCCCAGTTGCCGGCGGCGTTCGGGGTGGCCGTCACGCTGTCCGCCGTCTTGGTGAACGTCGGCGTGGCCGGCTCGGCGCACGCGTCATCCTGGTCGAGGGGCCGGGAGGATCCGACGGCTGTGATCTGGCCGATGTTGCGGAATGCTCCCGGTTCGACCTCGACACAGGTCAGGCCGGGTTTCGCCGTCTCGTCGTCGAACGAGACGCCGACCTGAATCTGGTAGGAGTGGGTCGCCGTCCCTCCGGCGTTCGCCGGAAGCGTGGCGGAGTCGACGATCACCGGCTGGGCGTCGCCGTCCCAGTCGGCCCTGGGCGTGACGCCCGCCGGTGTCGAGAGCACCGTCGGGGTGCCGGGGACCACGGTGAATCCGTCACCGAAGTCGAAGACATCGCGCAGGGAGTACTCGAATGCCACTCCCGTCGTCGAGGGGTTCCTCACCGCGAGGCCGTAGGTGACCGTCCAGGTGCCGTCGCTGTTCGCGCTGACACCGAGGACGTCCTTGTCGATCTCTCCCGTGGGCGCGCAGACGGTGACCGTCTCACCGGCCGACTGCTGCGTCTCCACGATCCGTGCGGTGTTGTCGTACTCGACGCAGGTTCCCGCGTTCGCGGTGAGCACGAGCTCGTACGAGTACGACTGGCTGGCCTCGAAGGCCGTCCAGGTGCGCGTGCCCAGAACCGGATGCGGCGTGGCGGCCGGGTTCGTCTTGTCGTCGACCACGGTCACCGTCTTGTTCACGTCGGTGATCGTCGCCGCGGCGAAGTCGAAGCCCTGGTTGCCCGACGCGGTGCCGCTCGAGCCGGGGAGGTTCGAGGAGTCCCAGGTGACGGTGGCCGTGTTCGTCCCGGTGGAGGACGCGGTCATGCCCGTGAGCGCACAGGTGTACGGGATGCCGAGCGTGCCGCCGCCCGCGGGGACGACCGGGGTCGCCGGAAGCGTCGCGGCGCAGCTGGTGTCGCCGATGACGTCAGTGACGCTCGTCAGAGTCACCGGGACGCTGTTCGGGTTCGTCACGGTGATGAGGCCGGTGACGGCGAAGCCGGTGTCGGCGGGCTGGCCGTCGGTCACGGTGACCGTGTAGGCCGCGGTCGCCTCGCCCGTGAGCGGGTCGACCGTGAGCTGCGTCTGGGCGGCCTCCTTGTCGATGTCGAAGGGGTAGGTCCGCGTGAAGCTGGTGTTCGCGGTCTTGGTGACCGTGAGTCCGGTGTAGGCGCAGACGGTGACCTCTTGCTCGTCCTTCACATTCTGAAGCTCGTCGAGCCACGTCTTGTTGGTGAAGTCGACGCACTCGCCGGGGGTGCCCTCGAAGGTGACGTCGTAGGTGAAGCTGGTCGGCGTCCGCTCTGCGTTCCAGGTCGCCTGGCCGAGCGTGACCGGGTTGGCCGGGTCGGTCTTGTCGTCGATGAGGGTCACCACGTTGTTGACGAAGGACTTGATCCAGTCGTCCTCCGTGATCTGCACGACGTTGTTCGCCGTGGAGCCCGTGGAGAATGCCTCGTTCGGATCCCAGGTGATCGTGGCCGTGTTGGTCCCCGTCAGCGAGGCGGGCGGGTTCGTGAACGTGCACGTGTAGTCGAACTCCTCGGAGGAGTTCGCGGCGATCTCGGCGTCGGTGCCGTCCGTGACGACACAGCTGCCTCCGAACGAGGGGACATCGGTCACATCGACCTCGACCGCCCAGGCGTTCGGGTTCGTCACGGTGATCTTTCCGCTCATCGCCCACAGGGAGTCGTTGAAGTCACCCGGAGTCGCCTCGACGGTGTAGGTGAAGGTGGCCTCGCCGTTCTCGTCGACGGTCCTCACGGTCTCGTCGACGGACTTCTCCAGATCCCAGTCGTAGGTGCGGGTCAGGCTCGTGACGACGTTCTTCGAGACCGTGAGGTTCGCGCCGGTGCAGAGCTCGACGGTCGCATCGTCCTTCAGTGTTCCCTGGGAACCCGCGGCGATGGAGGCCTCGTTCTCGAACTCCTCACACGTGCCCGGATCCGTCACCGTAAGGTCGCGGGTGTAGGTAAAGACCTTCGGGCCACCCGTCGCCTGCACGGTACGCTCGCCTGCCGTGTAGGTTGCGGCGAACTCCGGCGCCGTGTCGGACACGACGACCGAGCCGTCGGTCACCGTCGGGTTGACGCCGACGAAGCTCCACGGCACGGCCGACGACGACGCCGATCCAGTCGTACCCGGGAAGTTCGCCGCGACCCAGGTGGCCGTCGCGGTGTTGGTCCCCGAGGAGGTCGCCGTCGTGCCCGCGGGCATCTCGCATTCGTAGTCGAAGTACACCGTGGTGTTCGCCGGGATGTCACGCGACGGGCTCTGAACCGTGCAGGTCGCGCCGACGATCGCATCCGACACGGTCGCCGGCATCGTGACGTTGTTCGGGTTGTGCACCGCGATCTCGCCTCGGACCGCGAAGTCCGAGTCGACGGGCCCGCTCGGGGTCACCGTGATCTGGTACTCGAACGACGTCGCGACACCGGGCCGGGCGTTCTTGCTCGGATCGATCGCGATCTTCTCGATCGACCAGTCGTAGTCACGCGAGAACGACTCCTCGGCGGTCTTGGTCACCGTGAGGTCGGTGTAGCTCGGGGCATTGTGGAACGACACGGTGTGCGTGAGCGTGACGCCGCCGAGCTCGACGGCCTGCACGGCCGGAACCGACAGCGAGTAGCCCGTGGGAGGCGTCACCTCCTGGACGAGGTACTTGCCCCATGACAGACCGCTGATCGTCTGCTCGCCGGCAGTGAAGGTGTTCGAGCCGCCGACCTGCACGATCGTGTCCGTTCCCGGTTCGAGCGTACCGTTGCCGTTGACGTCGCTCCACAGCGAGAAGGTCGCACCCGGGATCGTGGCGTTCGGGTTCAGCGTCGAGTACTTCTTGACGATGAGCGATGCCGGCTTGTCCTTGTTGGTGACGATGCAGCTGGCGCTGGTGTTGACCGGGATGGTCACGTTCTGGGTGCCAGGATCATAGGTCACGCCCGTGTCACCGGTGCAGGTGACGCCGACCAGTTCGTAGCCGTCCTTGAGAACCTCCCCGATCGTGTATGTGCCGGGGGCGACGGTTTGCGTCACGCCGCTGACGAAGTTCGTCGTGTTTCCGCCGTTGGTGGCGGTGAGCGTCCAGTCGCCGGGCACCGCGGGCGCGCCGTACTGGTTCTGGAACGCCTTGGTGATCGTCAGCTGCGTCGGCGGCAGCTTCCTGTTCGTCACCGTACAGCTGACGATGGCGTTGACGCCCACCGTGACGTTGAAGTCAGCGGCACTTCCCGTGGACGAGCCGCCGGTACAGATCACCGACTCCGCCGTCCACTGCGTCGTATCGATGGTCTCCTTGACGTTCACAACGCGCGAGGGCACCCCGGTCAGGTCGATCGGGAAGTTGACCGCGCCCTGGCTCGGACCCGAGGACGGGGTCGTCAGCGCGAGCGACGAGACGTTCGACTGGCCTTCACGCTTGATCCACGCTCCCGACGTCGAACCGGTGAAGGTCCAGCCGCCGGCGTTGTTGCTGATGACAGTGCCGTCGGCATCGATGGTCTTCTTCACGACAGTCAGGGTGCCACCGCAGTTCTGCTGGGCGATGGCGCGCAACTGCTGCGCGAGGCCCTCGAAGTTGGTCGTGTAGTAGTCGCTTCCCGAGTTCGGGCCCGAGATCGCAGCCAGGTTGAGGTGGGAGTTGTTCGCGAGGCCGATGCCGACCGCCACGACCTTCGTGCGGTGACCGGAGGGGCCGGTCATGTTCTTGACCGTGTTCGCCGAGAAAATGCCCTCCTCGATGTTGCGGAAGCCGATCGTCGTCTCCTGGTTGCTTCCGCTCGTGCCGTTGACGGTAGGGTCGCCATCGGTCAGGAACAGCACGACATCATAGGTCTCCGTGCCGTTGAAGGCGACCTTGCGCATCGCGTCATCCCAGTTGGTGTAGCCGCTTCCCGAGCCGCTGATGTTGTTGTTGATGGCGTTGTTGACCGTGGTCTGGCTGCCTGCGATAGACGTGGTCGTCAGGAATCGGGCTGCCGTGGTGTTGAACTGATAGAGCGAGACCGATGACGGCGTGCCGCCCAGGCCGTTCGTTCCGACGAAGCCGAGCGCGGCGTTGCGCATCGAGGTCATCTCAGACGAGTTGATCGATGAAGACTTGTCGAAGACGATGGCGATGCTCAGGCCGCACCACTGCGGGAACGGTGCATTGTTGCGAACGTTCGCGAAGCCGTTCTGGGAACTCTTCGTCGTCGAGGAGGGGTTGGATCCACTGCCGACGTATGCCGTCGCATCCTCGGTGACGAGCCAGATCGTCCCGGTACCGCTCACGTTGTTCGTGAAGTACGAGTAAGGGGTGGAGGTCTTTCCGCTGTCGTAGTTCCCCAGACCGAGATTGCCGGGAACGTGATAGCCACTCGGCGCTGAGGTCTCGTACACCCAGTAGCCCTGGGTGCTTCCGCCGCTGCCTCCCGTGCGAGCCGGAACGATGATGTCACAGTGCCCCGTGGCATCCGTCGTACATGTCAGGCTCGTCGAACCTGTGCGGTTTCCGCCCCGCGTCGACGGGAACGCGACGAAGGTCGCCCCCGAGAGGGTGGACACCGAACCGTTCGCGTTGCGGTCGCCGAGCTTCTTGATGCGCAGCGTCGTCTGACCGCTCGGAACCGGATCCGGGTTGGGGATCGACATGATCCCGATGCCCGCATCTCCCTCGGCGAGCAACTCGTCGTCGCCCTCCCCGAGACCGCTGCTCTCCTCGTCCGACTTCTGCGGCTCTTCCTTCTTGGGCTCCTCGGTCGGAGCGGGACCCTCGACCTTGGGCTCCTCCTTCTTCGGTTCCTCGGGCTGGTCGGGCGTAGGCGCCGGGTCCTCGACGGCGGGCTCCTCGACCACGAGCGACTGCGTCGCCTGTGGTTCGAGGTCTTCCGCACCGTCAGCGAGCGCCGCAGGCGCGCCAGTGGCCACGAGTGCGAAGGACAACAGCGTCGCCACTCCACCCGCATACCATCGGCGCCGGATGGCCAGCGCTCGCTGTCTCTTTGCTCGTCGCTGCCCCCGCAGCGTTACACGAACACGATCAGGCCCCAGACGCACTACGCCCATGATTCCCATCCCCAGATTCCCCAGAATCGACCGGATCTCCCAATAGATCCGATCAAGGTCGGCGCCGATCCCCATCGGCTTGCTGCCTTCCTAGCCGGGACACTAGTCCTGCGTTCCAAGGCCTGTCAAGCATTCTCTTGCATATTGTGCGCAGCGCTCTTCGCGGTGGCGCACGTACGACCGCCCTCGAACCTTGTCGGCGCATCGGATCACCGGCCCTGATCCCGATTCGCAATTTCCCTGCCGCATCGCTTATGCTTGATCGTCGGCAGAGAGCTTCCGGGTTCTCTTCGGCCCCATCGTTTAGCGGCCTAGGACGCCGCCCTTTCACGGCGGTAGCACGGGTTCGAATCCCGTTGGGGGTACGCATCGCGTCTACGCGGAGCACGCAGGAAAGCAAGGCCCTGTGGCGCAGTTGGTTAGCGCGCCGCCCTGTCACGGCGGAGGTCGCGGGTTCAAGTCCCGTCGGGGTCGCTCGGCTCAGTTTCTGGTCCACCAGAACTCTGCAGCTTGGCTCTGTAGCTCAGTTGGTAGAGCGTTCGACTGAAAATCGAAAGGTCACCGGAT
>CAYOTY010000073.1:0-14537 GCA_964406995.1 uncultured Microbacterium sp. | reverse complement strand
TGTGGCGGAACCCGAACGATGCGAGATCGTCGTAGCGCATGTCCATCTCTTTGACGACCCACTGCAGCGCTTCGGCGGCCTTCTTGGGGTTGGTGATGATGGGGGTGATCAGGTGCGGCACGCCCGCGTAGGAGGTGAGCTCCACGCGCTTCGGGTCGATGAGCACCATGCGCACCTCGGCGGGGGTCGCCCGCATGAGCAGGCTCGTGATCATCGAGTTCACGAAGCTCGACTTGCCCGAGCCTGTGGAGCCGGCCACCAGCAGGTGGGGCATCTTGGCGAGGTTGGCGACGACATAACCGCCGCCGACGTCCTTGCCGACGCCGATCGTCATCGGATGCGTGCTGCCGACGGCCGCGGGCGAGCGCAGCACGTCGCCGAGCGTGACGATCTCACGGTCGCTGTTGGGGATCTCGACGCCGATCGCGCTCTTGCCCGGGATCGGCGCGAGGATGCGCACCTCGTTCGAGGCGACCGCGTAGGCGATGTTGTTGGTGAGGGCGGTGATCCGCTCGACCTTCACGCCGGGTCCGAGCTCGATCTCGTACTGGGTGACGGTCGGCCCGCGCGAGAAGCCGGTGACCCTGGCGTCGATGGAGAACTGGTCCAGCACCATGGTGATCTGCGCGACGACCTGGTCGTTGGCGGCGGAGCGCTCCTTGTGCGGGCTTCCCGCAGCGAGCGCATCGACGGTCGGCAGCACGTAGGGGGCCGCCGGAGGCTGCGGACCGCGCCCGCCCGGGCCCTCCGTGCCGAGCAGGGACATGCCCGCGAGCTCGCCGGTGTCGCCCTCGCCGTCGCCGATGATGGCGGTCATCGCCGAGTCCTGATCGGCGCCCAGGTCGAGCCCGGCGAGGATCTGCGTGGGGGCCTCGTCCGGTACGAGGTCGGGCGTGAAGACGGGGGCGATGGCCTGCTCGAAGCCGCCCTGCGGGGTGGCCGGCTCCAGCAGCGCGGTGAGGTCCTGCGAACCGAGCGTGGAGTCGGGATCCTCCTCGCGCCCGGTCTTGTTGCGTCGCCACCATGGGAGGGCGTCGTCGTCTTTGCCCTCGGCCGCGGGGGCCGCATCCTGGTCGGGCTCGACGCGCTCGGCGCCGAACATCCACGCATAGAGGTCGCCCAGGCGCGAGCCGATGCGGTTGGGCGGGGTCTTCGTGAGGATGAGCACGCTGAGCACGGCCAGCAGGCCCAGAACGATGTAGGCCCCGATCGGGGTGAGGGCGAGCGCGAGGGGCTGACCGACCATCCAGCCGAAGAGGCCGCCGGCGGCACTGAGCGCCGGCATGCCGTCGGAGGGGACCGGACGGCCGTCGATGACGGTCGCCGCATCGATCACCAGCCGCCTGTCGGTCGCCGCGACGTGGCAAAAGCCGGCGACGGTCAGGATGAAGAGCCCGAAGCCGATGCCGATGCGCCCGTTGTCGTGCACCGACGAGGGGTGCCGGAACAGCCAGCCCGCCAGGATCAGCAGCAGCACCGGAAGGATGAACGCGGTGCGCCCGAAGAGGCCTCCGAAGGTGTAGGCGCTGATGCCCTCGGCGACCTCGTTGCCGATGAAGAACCACTCGTTGACGGCGCCGGCGACCGCCAGCAGCACGAGGAAGAGGGGAAAGCCGTCGCGGCGCTGATCCTTCTCCAGCGTCTCGGGGCCGAAGGCGCGGAACAGACCGCCCACGGCGTGGGCGAGCCCGAGCCAGGCGCGCACGGCCACCGGCGGGGTGTCGACCTCGTCGATGTACTTCTTGGGCGCAGCCGACGCCCGCGAGCGCGGCGCGGGTTTCTTCTCCGACGCGCGCGAGGTCTTCGTGGTGCTCTTGGCCATAGCCTCACGCTACGGCGAGGCACCGACATTTCCGCGCAATGACGCGGGTTTCCGGCGGATTGACCGTTCACGTGACGACGAGTCCGCGCTGGTTGCCGCGCGCCCGCCTCATGCCGTCGGCGCACCCGCCTGGCCTGCACCGAGCCGGGATGCGAACTCCCCGGCAAGGGCGTCCGCCTGTGCCGGGGAGACCTTGTCGTAGGCGCCGATCACCGGTGTGAGAGTGAGGGTCTGCACGGCGCCTCCCCGCTCTACTGTGACGATGACCGAGGGATACCTGCGAGGAACGAAGGTCCCCTTGGGCTTGATCTCCGCAACACGCCCCTGAACGGAAGTGATCGCCTCTGACCGGTCATACACAAGGAGCACAGGAGCCGGGATACGGAGCGTACGTGATACTACGTATTTCGCCGTCCACCTCTTGCCTTCCAGGAAACCCTCGGTCTACTATCAGCTGACTCATTGGCCGAGCTGATGGACGGTAGCAGATAACTACGTCCTCGCGTCTCCGTTGAGCACGGTTCACTTGATTCTTCGGAGGCGGGATAGTGGGGATTACTGCGCGCGCAGAAAAGGCGTCGGTCGAGCGGCGCTGGCTGTCGGTGTTGCTGGTCGTCGCGCTGGTCGTGACCGGTGGCTTCGTCGCCGTCACGGTGTGGACGCAGCACCGGACCGATGCGGAGTGCGTCACGCTGGAGCGCGACAGCGCGGAGGCGGCGGCGGATGCCGCGGTGCGGTGCGGCGAGGACGTCGAGGTGCTCAGCGCCCGCACTCCGTGGGAGAACAGCTTCGCCCGCCCTGACGGCAGCGTGCGGTACACGGTGGGCGCCATCCCGTCACAGACCGACGTGAACGGCGAGTGGGAGCCGATCGACACGACGGTGTCCGAGATTCCCGAGCCCGTCGTCCTCGGGCTTCCGGGTGCAGGGAAGCCTGGGCCCGATGGCGCCTCGCTGGCACGCGGCGCGGCTGCCGAGGCTGTCCCTCCGGGGGTTGCCGGGATGCTGCCGGTCACCGCGCCGACGTTCCCGATCTGGGTCAACCCCGGAGGTGAAGCCGGTGAGGGCCTGCCGATCGGTGTGATCGCCCGCGACGCGAGCTGGATGAAGCTGTGGTTCCCGCTGCCCCTGGGGGCGTCCCAGGTGGACGGCCGCTTCGTGACCTACGATCTCGGCCCCGGTGCGCGCCTGGTCGTGGCGATCCTCTCCGACGGCGCAGGCTTCCGACCGATCGTGGAGCTGGACTCGCCGGCCGCCGCCGAGTGGTTCCGTCTCGCTCTGGTCGAGGCCCGCTCCGCGCAGGGTCTGCCCGGGGAGGGCTTCGAGATCCCCTACGCGGTCGAGGCATCCGAGAATCTGACCCTGCGCGGCATCGGGGACGCCGGCTTCGAACTGGTCACCGCCGAGGAGGAGGTGCTGTTCTGGTCGCCTCCGTCGGTGATGTGGGATTCGGCGGCCGGCCCCACCGACGAGGATCGCCGCGAGTTTCCGGCCACGGGCGATCGTGCGCTCGTGATGCCGGTGCGCGTGGACGAGTCCACCGACATGCCGTCGGTGGTCGTCTCGCCCGACGACGACATGCTGACCTCCTCCGATACGGCATGGCCGGTGCGCATCGATCCGACCACCGGCGCGCGCACGCCGGCGGAGTGGGTGCAGCTCCGCACGGGCGGATTCACCGCCCCGAAGTACAAGTGGACCGACACCGCCGCCCGCAACGGGGAGTCGATGGGGCGGTGCCTGACGTCGTGGCGCGCGTCGTGCAACGCGAACTTCACGGCGCGTCTGGTCTGGGAGTTCGGCGGCCTCGGCTCCCTCATGACGCCCCTGGTCGGCGCCGACATCATCTCGGCGACGTTCACCGCGGATCCGACCGATCGGGGAAACTGCACCTCCAGCCGCACGGACGCCCATGTGACGAGCGACATCGTCTCGACCAATCCGAGCTGGTCGTCGATCTCGTTCAACACGCTGCAATCGCATCTGACCGCACCGCAGGGCGACCATTGCAGCGACGGCGGCGTTCGCCGCGCGTGGAGCGTGAAGGCGGCGGCCGTGAACGCGGCCAACGCCAATCTGGGCACCATCTCCATCGGCCTGAAGGCGAACAACGAGACGAACTCCAACGGCTACAAGACCTACCGGGCCGATGCCCGCCTGGAGATCGTCTACAACCGGGCCCCCGGCAAGCCGGCGAGCCTGAAGCTGGCCTCGCCCGACAGAGCGTGCGTCGCCGGTGCCGGGCGTCCGGTGATCGCGACGACCACACCGACGCTGTCGACGGTCGTGACCGACCCTGACGGCGGCAACGTGCAGGCGCACTTCCAGATCACCGCCCCCGGCAGCGGGACCGAGGTGTGGACCAGCGGGACCCTGGCGGCGAAGACCTCGGGCTCGACGTTCACCGCCGCCGTCACGGCGGGCAAGCTCGTGCACGGCCAGTCGTACAGATACCGGGCGACGGCGACGGATGGCACGGCCTGGTCGGGCTGGGGGGAGACAGACTGCGAGTTCACCGTCGATGTCGAGGCGCCGGTGGCTCCTGCGGTCGCTCCGGTGACGACGGGCGTCGCCGCCGTCTACGAGTCCGGGCGCGAGCGCGGCGGCGTCGGGCTCGGCGGCTCCTTCCAGCTGAACCGCGGCGCCTCTGCCGACGTGGTGCAGTTCGCGTACTCCTTCAACAGCACCGCCCTCGACATGCAGGCGGTTCCGGACGCGGCAGGGCTGGCGACGATCGCGTTCTCCCCGACGGCGCCGGGCCCGACGACGCTGCGAGTGCGGACGGCGGATGCCGCGGGCAACCTGTCGCCGATCCTGACGTACACCTTCACGGTGGCGCATCTGGAGGCGGATGCGGTGTGGATGCTCGACGAGGGCACCGGCACGACCGCCGCCGACACGAGCGGGCGGGGCGAGGCGAAGAGCCTGACCGTGTCGGGGGCCACCTGGCTCGCCGGCCCTCACGAGGAGTTCGGCTCGCGGGCGGGCGACAAGGCGCTGCGCTTCGACGGCGTCAACGATGCGGCCACGTCGGCGGCGATCGTCGACACGCGCACCTCGTTCGTGGTCTCGGCCTATGTGTGGCTGGACGCGGCGAAGATCGGCACCGGCACGTTCACCGCGGTCTCGCAGGACGGCCTGAAGCAGTCGGGCTTCGCCCTGTCCTATCAGCAGAGTTGCCCGGACGTCACCGGCGGCTGCTGGGCGTTCGGCATGGCGAACACCGATGCGGCCCCGGCGGCGACCGTCGCCCGCTCCGCCGTGCCCGTCGTCGGCGACCGCTGGGTGCACCTGGTCGGCGCGCACGACGCGACGACGAAGACGGTGAGCCTGTGGGTGTGCGAGATCGGCACTCCGCAGAATCCGGGCGTCGGCAACCCTGTCAAGAAGTCCGAGTCCCGCACGGCGACGCCGTGGGCGGCGCCCGGCGCGTTCGTCCTGGGCCGCGGGCTCGTTGACGGCGCCGCGACGCAGTGGTGGCCCGGCCGCATCGACAACGTGAGGGTCTTCGACGGCCAGATCGCGGCGGAGGCGAAGATCCGCCGCCTCTGCCAGGGTGCAGAAGCCCGAGACTTCAGCACCGGCCTCGACGCCCTCGACCCGACGACCCTGAACGGACAGTGATCACGATGAGCGCACGCAACAATCTCCGTCACCGGTCCATGAAGGCCGAAGCCCTGCGCCGGGCGGGCATCGCCGTGGTCGCTGCCGCGCTGAGCGTGCTGATGGTCGTCGACCCCTTCGCCCTCGGATCGGTCCCCGCGGCCCTCGCGCAGGACGAGCCGGCGCAGGGCGATCGTGCAGAGAACTTCGCCGAAGCGCTGGCCGCCCTTCCGGAGCGCGAACCGGCCGCCGCGACCGAGATCACCGGTCACTGGCCGGCCTTCGGCGGCGAGGCTCTGCCTGCGCTCCCGGTGAGGCTCCCCGAAGCCGACGAGGCCACCGTGGAGCTCACCGAGGGCGAGAGCGTCACCGTCGAGGTCGGCGGCGTGCAGGTGACCGTCGCGCCGAGCGACGAAGGACCTTCGCCGGATGCGGTGCAGATCGCCGTGCAGGATCCGGCGGAGACGGCCGCGCAGGGTGTTACCGGCGTCATCCTCGAGGTCGCGAGCACCGAAGCTCAGGCCGAGGAGCGCGGCGACCTCGGAGACGAGCCCGCCCCCGGCGACGAGCAGGAAGAGGCTATCGCGGACGAGCCCGTGGCTGCGGAGACCGAACCCGAGGCGCCCGTGGCGGATCCGCTCTCGCCGGAGGCGCAGTCCGTCGAGCTCACGGTCTCTTACGCGGACTTCGCCGGTCTCGGCGGCGGCGACTGGGCGTCCAGGCTCCGGATCGTGCACCTGCCCGACTGCGCCGAAGACGACGCCGACTCCGTCGAGTGCCTTCCGCGCCCGCTCGAGACGGTGAACGATCCGGCGTCGCAGACGGTGACCGCCACCGTCGCGCTGACGCAGCCCGCCGGAGCGCCCATGGTCGTCCCGATGATGGCCGGCACCTTCGCGGTCACCGCGGGCGCGAGCGGGGCGGGCGGCGACTGGTCGCAGACCGGCCTGTCGCGCTCGTCGAGCTGGGGCGCGTCCGGCAACATGGGCGCCTTCTCCTGGGGCTACCCGATCAAGGTTCCCGCGCCCCTGTCGGGGCTTGCCCCCGAGCTGTCGCTGTCGTACTCCTCGGCGGTCTCCGACGGGCGCGTGCCGTCGGCGAACAACCAGGCCGGGTGGATCGGCGAGGGCTTCGATCTGACCTCCAGCTACATCGAGCGCCAGTACAAGCCCTGTGCGGCCGACGAGGGCAGCGGAGCGAACAACGCCGGGCGGCTCACGGCGGATCTGTGCTGGGGCCTGGTGAACGCCACCATGGTACTGAAGGGCGCCTCGAGCGAGCTGGTGTTCGACTCCGCGGCGAACCTGTGGCGCTCCAAGCAGCACGACGGCACCAAAGTCGAGCGGCTCACCGGAGGCTTCCACGGCGCTCAGGACAAGGAGTACTGGAAGGTCACCACCACCGACGGCACGCAGTACTTCTTCGGCCGCGGCAAGGTCACCTCTTCGGGCACGGATCTGAAGTCGGCGTGGACGGTGCCGGTGTACGGCAACCACCCCGGCGAATCCTGCTACAAGACCGCAGGCAGCGGCGGCTTCGCCTCTTCCCGCTGCACCCAGGTGTGGCGATGGAACCTCGATCACGTCGTCGACCCCTCGGGCAACACGATGACGTACTTCTACGAGACCGAGCAGAACGCCTACGTGCCCGATTTCGGGAACAACACGGCGTGGACCACGATCGGCTACGTCGCCGGCGGCCGCCTGTCGCGGATCGAGTACGGCACCCGCACCGACTCCAGCGGCAGCGCCCCCTTCCGGGTGGTCTTCGACGCGCAGAAGCGCTGCGTGACGAACACGAGCGACGGGGCGTCGCTGTGCGCGAACGGCCAGTCCGAGACCGACAAGAGCAAGTGGCTCGACACGCCCGCCGACCTGCAGTGCACGACGTCGACGACCGACTGCGGCAGCATCACCCCGGTCTTCTTCGATACGACCCGGCTCGCGAAGATCACGGCGCAGGCGTGGGACGGTACCGCCTACCGCGATCTGGACTCGTGGAGGTTCACGCAGCGCTTCGTCGGCGACGGCAGCGAGGGGCACATCCAGTACGCGGCCAACATCAGCCTGCGCCTGGAGCAGGTGCAGCACACCGGCCACGGCGGCACGGCCGCCACCGGCGACGACCTCGCCCTTCCCGCCAACCAGTTCCTGTACACGGCCCTGCCCAACCGGGTCGATACCCCCGTCGGCGGTCAGACTCAGCTGTGGCGTCACCGCGTGATCCAGGTGCGCACCGAAGGCGGCGGCGCCGTCCACGTCGGATACCGCGCGCCCGACTGCACCCCGCAGAACGTCCCCGCGGTGACGGATGCCGCGCAGGCGGCGAATCAGAAGCTCTGCTATCTCGTCAAGTGGCAGCCCGACGGAGAGCAGGTTCCGCAGAATCACTGGTTCCACAAGTACGTGGTCGAGAGCATCGTCGAAGACGGCGCGCCGCCGGCCGGGTCCGGTCCTGAGCTGATCACCGGCTCGGTCTCCTCGGTCACCCGCTACGTGTACGGCGGCGGGGCGAAGTGGGTCAAGCCCACAGGCCCGCTGGTCGATCCTGCCGACGTCACCTACTCCGAGTTCCGCGGCTTCGCGGAGGTCTCCACCCTGGTCGGCGAGGGCACCGAGCAGTCCACGATCGACAAGACGACGTACTTCCGCGGCACCGGCGCGACCCTGGCCGCCGGTCCCTCCGGGCACGCCGTGAGCTCCCTCGACCGTGAAGAGTTCGCGGGGCAGGTCTTCGCCACGCAGGAACTCAACGGCACCGCGAAGGTGTCGGAGACGATCACGGTGCCCGCAGCGCCGGTGACCGTCGCCACCGGTGCGGGCGGCCTGAAGTCGACCCGCATCCCGTCGACGACGAGCTACGGGTTCACCTACAACGCCATCGGCTCGCTCGCGCACCGCACCTCCGCGACGACCGTGAACGACGACACCGGCCTGCCGGTGACGATCCACGACAGCGGCGATCTGACCACGACGAACGACGACGTGTGCACGAAGATTCGCTACCGGCGCGACAGCGCTTTCACGCAGGCGAACATGCTCGCCTACGCCGATCGCACCGAGGTCTTCGGCGCGCCGTGCGACGGCACCCTGAGCAATGCGACCCTGATCTCGCGTACGACGACCGCCTACGACAATGCCGGTCGCCCCGTCGAGGCGAAGTCGGTCGATCCCTCCGATGCCGCGGCCGACATCACCCGGTCGACCGCGGCCTACGACGCGCAGGGCAGGCTGATCTCGACCACCGATGCCACGGGCAAGGCGACCACCACCGCGTACACCTTCGCGGCCGGCGGACAAGTATCGAAGATCGTCACCACCTCACCGGACCCCGATGGCGCAGGACCCGTTCCAGCACCCACCTCCACGCAGGAGTTCAACCCGCTGACGGGACGCCAGATCTCCACGACCGATCAGAACGGCATGAAGACCACGGCCGCGTATGATTCGCTCGGGCGTCTGACGAGCGAGCGTTCGCCGCAGCATCAGTCCGCCCAGCACCCGACCGTCGCCTACTCCTATCTGATCGCGGCCAACGGACTGAACGCGGTCACCACCCGCACGCTCGGCGCGGCCGGCCAGCAGCACACCTCAGTGGTGTTCTACGACGGCATGGGGCGCCCCTTCCAGTCGCAGAGCGAGGGGCTGAACAGCGATCGCAGCGACCGGGGCCGCATGGTGTCGCACCTCTACTACGACTCCGCCGGGCGCACGGTCCGACAGGTCGCCCCCTGGTGGGTGGCAGGTGCGCCAGCCCAGGCGCCCGTGACGCCGCAGGCCGCGCCCGAGTCGCAGACCACCTTCGTCTACGACAAGGCCGGGCGCGTCACCGATGAGGTGCTCTGGGCGGGTACCGATTCCAACCCGGCGAACGAGCGGTGGCGCAGCAAGACTTACTACGACGGCGCCACGGTGCTCGCCATCCCGCCGAAGGGCGGAACGCCCACCGAGACCGTGACGGATGCCCGCGGTCGCATCACCACGCTGCGCGAGTACGTGCGCGACCCCGACACGCAGGCGGGGGCGACCACGCCGACGGCGGTGCGCGCGCTGGCATCGCAGATCACCACCTACGTGTACAACGCGGCCGGTGAGCGGATCAAGATGACCGACCCTGAAGGCAACCAGTGGACCTACGCCTACGACCTCGCCGGGCAGCTGATCTCCTCCACCGACCCTGACAGCGGCACGACGGGCATGACCTATGACGTGCTCGGGCAGGTCACCACCCGCACCAACGCGAACGGCCAGACCCTGGCGTACACTTACGACGCCCTCGGGCGCGTGACGAGCCTGCGCAACGGCAGCACGACCGGCACGATCCGCGCGTCGTGGAAGTACGACACGGCGACGTTCGTCGGCGGCGGGGCGGCTCTCGGGCAGCTCGCCGAGGCGACGCGCGTGGTGTCGGGCAAGTCGTACAAGACGGTCTACCCGACCTACGACGCCGCCTACCGGCCCACGCAGGTCAACACGGTTCTTCCGATCGATACCGCGCTGCGCGCGCTGTCCGGCGTCACTTACGCGACGAACTACACGTACACGATCGACGGGCAGATCTCGCAGATCACCTACCCGCAGGTGAAGAACGGCGCCGCCACGGTGCTGGGCGCCGAGACGGTGACCACCCGTTACGACGCCGCGTCGATGCCGGAGTGGATGAGCGGCGGCTTCGGCTGGGGCACCTATGTCGCCGACGCCGCGTGGACCGAGGAGGGGCGCCGTGGGGGTGTCGATCTGGGTAATACCTACGGTGCGGCGGTCGCCTACGACTGGGACAGGATCACGGGCCGGCTGGGCTCGGTCACGCTGACCAGGGAGCAGGCGCAGGGGCAGAGCGAGTTGGCGGCGGTGTACACCTATGACCCCGCAGGGAACGTCACGAGCATCATCGACACCCCCACCAAGGCGGGCAATCCGCGGGATGCACAGTGCTTCGGGTATGACGGCCTGCGTCGCCTGCAGATCGCGTGGACGGATGTCGCAGCCAACTGCGCCCGCACCACCGTCGCGAACGCGAACATCGGCGGCGTCTCCCTGTACCTTCACGAGTTCACCTACGACAAGCTCGGGAACCGGCTGACCAAGACCGACCGCACACCTGCGGGCGCGGTGACGACCACCACGTACCGGCACGGTGAGGAGGGCGCGGGTCCGCACCAGCTGACGTCGATGAGCGTTGTCACGGGCTCCACCACCGTCACATCAGGGTTCGAGTGGGACGCGGCAGGCAACATGGAGAGCAGGAGCCGTGGTTCTGAACAGCAGTATCTGGTCTGGGATGCTGAGGGGAAACTGGAAACGGTCTGGGACTTCGGCGAGGGCGAGGTCAACATCTACGATCCGAACGGGTCGCGTCTGGTGCGCCGGCATGACCATCATGTGACGGTGTTCCTCCCCGGCGGTCAGGAGGTCACGGCGACGGCGAGTGCCGTCACGGCGACCCGCTGGTACAGCTTCGCCGGGGCGACGGTGGCGATGCGCACCGGGCAGGGTCTGGGCGGGGTGACCAGTGTGGTCACCGATCATCACGGCACACCGCTCGCGCATGTGCACAACACGAACCAGGCTGCCGGGGTCCAGCGTGTGCGCACCGATCCGTTCGGTGCCGCGCGGTCCGGTGCTGCGGGCACGCTGGGCGGGCATGGGTTCCTAGGGGCTTCCGCCGACGCCTACTCCGGGCTGACGCTTTTGGGGGCGAGGTTCTACGACCCGGTCACGGGCACCTTCGTCAGTCCAGATCCGCTGCTGGATACGAAGATGCCGGCACAGTTCAACGCCTACGTGTATTCCGGGAACAACCCGGTCACCTGGGATGACCCTTCGGGGCTGATATGGAACCCCGGAAGCCACTACATCCCCGACCAGCCAGCCAAGACCAAGAAAGCAAACAACTCCGCGTCAACGAACTCGGCAGGAGTCATCAGCGGGACGGTCCGACGGGCATCGTCCGCGTACGGGCGTGAGTTCACGAAGGAGGCTAACGCTTTGCGTGCAAGTATGCCGACCTGTTTCATCCTCACATGTCGGCCGAAGGACCTTAAGCTAAGGGCAAAGAACTCAATGCAAGCTGCAGCCCTCGACAACTTTGCCAGTATCTTCAAGAGTGAGCACGGGGCCTTGATCCACGGTTGGGCGACCGGATCGATCTCCAACAAAGTGGATCTTGGCCCCTCGTCAAGGATCACTCAAGGTATCCGTGATAGCGAACCGATGCAGAGATACCGTAACGAGGTAACGGAGCTTGTTAAAAGAGGCAGGGATCCCCGAGCGGGGCAGTACAGTGCTGGGGAGCCTGGATTCGGGAACAAGCACCACACGAGAGATGCGGTCACTCTTCTCATGTGGGAGGGGGCGTCGGACAGCGAGCGTTCACTCGTTACGGTGGGTTCCTTTGACCTGAACGCGACTGTTATTGAACGATCTGGGTCATCGGCCGAGGTGCAGTTCATCGCAAGCAACAGCACTTCACTCGGATCGGCTCTCCGGTTCGGCGGCCCTGAATTGTATCAATATCTCAACACGCTCCCAGGTGAAACTGGGCCAATGTCGGCGGTCTACCAGACCTACACCTGGACGGAGACAATTACGTGGTGATGGCACGACGGGGGACGAGAGCGAGATTCGTGAGAAGCCGGGCTGCGCTCTTGCTGGGTGCCGCGACGCTCGCACTCGGTGGATGTGCGAGCAACAATCTCGCTTTCGGATTGACCGAAGATGAGATGCCCGGTATCTGGACTACCTCTGGGCCCGGGCCACAGGCAATCCTTGACATCCGCAACGATGGAACTTTTCTTGCCTCGAACTGGCCCGCGAACTTATTCTGCCAAGGAGAGTGGGCGGCCAGCACCGATGAATTGAACTGGCGTCATACGCTTGAGTTCTATGGAGAGTGGTGGTTTAGCGACGGCAACCTATCTCATACTGTGTCGTTCATATTTCCTGATGACACGTGCCAGGGAGATCTCGCGGGGGGTTTTCCTGGGCACGTTTTTCGTGACAGTAGCTCGGGTCAACTGTCATTGGAGGCATATCTCGTGCATATAGACCTTGCAACGGCAGATGAGACTGTCGTGCTCGTGAAGGAGTGAGGCTGACTCCGAGTTCTTGGGTATGGGTGCTTCGATCTGCCGGGCTCGACAAACCAGCGGTGACGTCCCGCATTTCCCGGTCAGAAGAAGTCGATGCGAAAAATGACTCCGAAGATGCTTGTGCACTTCTCATGGTTCGGGATCGCAGTGGGTTTCTATATGACATGGCGGCTGCTTCCACCTCTTGTAACCTACCTGTCGTCTGTGTACGTGATCGTTCCGATGGGAGTCTTGGGAGCAGCAGCGGCTTTTCTCGGTGGGGTGCTTTTCGGCCCGGTGGCGAGTCGGTCCCGGCGGGTCGATCGCGGTCTCAACCCGAAACGGGCGCTGATGTTGGGCTCGGTTGTGTTGCTAGCTGGCGTTTCTCTTATCGTGGCTGGCGCGGTGTTACTTGGCGGGGGCAGCTAATCCAGTTCTAGTGCCTCCCCTGCCTCGAGGCCAATGGATTTCTCGGCAGCGTCGCGGGCCTCACCGCGAGCCGCGCGCCGCCTCCGCCGCCTCCAGGACCTTCGCAGCGAAGGCCTTCGCGCGGCGACAGCGCACCCGGATCGTCCCCCAGCCGCCGATGAGGGAGATCTGGCGCGGAAACGGCCCTCGCTCCGGTTCCGCCGCCTGCAGGCCGGAGTACGGGACGCCGACCTCGGTCAGCCCCTCGGCGGTGCTGCGATAGGGCTCGTCGGCGACGAGGAACACCGCGACATCGGTGATGCTCGCCAGACCCGGAAGCCACGTGCCCTCCGGCCCTTCGGGCGCCTCGAAGGCGACGCGCTCCTCGTAGAGCGCGGTCGCCGGTCGCGGAGGCTGAGCGTCGGTCATGCCTCCACGGTACGCGACGCGCGCAGAATCCCGCAGAGCTCCACCGACGCATCGATCAGGGGCGGCACGATCGTCGCGCTCGACGCGAGGCGACGGCTGCTCTCCCACCGCACGCCCTCGCCTGTCGCAGGCTCGATCTAGCGCAGGCGCTTGACCATCGTGTCGCGGCCGATGCCGCCGCCCGTCACGGCGAACCCCTCGCTGCGATACAGCGCCGCGGCGAAGTTGCCCCGCTCGACGCTCAGACTCAGCCGCGCATACCCCTCGGAGCGCGCGAGATCGCACAGCCGCTGCAGCAGCAGACGGCCGACGCCGTGCGCCCGCCAGATCGGGCGAACCCCGATGATCAGCTCAGGAACCCCGACGCCGGAGAATCCGAAACCCGGATCGCTGGGCGGCAGCATCCGGTACCACGCCGCGCCGATCGACTGGCCGGTATCGTCGGCAGCCACCAGTCCCGCGTCCCCGGGGCGCATCCACCCCGCGATGTAGCGTCGGTGCTCGGCGCTCGTGAGCACGTCGTGTCGCAGGCGCAGCGTGCCGTGCCAGTTGGCCGCCTCGACGAGCATGTCGCCGAGGAAGGCGCCGTCGGACTGCCCCGCCGGCCGCACCGTGAAGCTCGCGAGCATGACCCGAGGCTAGCGGCGGTGCATTACAAGGACGTTTCCGACGGGGAACGCTCTCTCGCACCGGAACTCCTCGCGAGCGGACGTGCGCTACGCCTCGATGACGAGGGGAACAATCATCGGGCGACGACGCAGCTTCTGGTTGACCCAGCGGCCGATCGTGCGGCGCACGATCTGCGAGAGCGCATGCGTATCGCGCACGCCGTTCTGCGCCGCCTCGGCGAGCGCCGCCACGATCTTCGGCACGACGTCCTCGAACACCGCGTCGTCCTCGGCGACGCCGCGCGCGTGGATCTCGGGGCCGGAGATGATCTTCCCCGTCGCCGCATCGACCACCGTGATGATCGAGATGAAGCCCTCTTCGCCGAGGATGCGGCGGTCCTTCAGGTCGGCATCCGTGATCTCGCCCACCGTCGAACCGTCGACGTACACGAACCCGAGATCGAGCTGACCGGCGATGCGCGCCTGCCCGTCCTTCAGATCGATGATCGTGCCGTTGCCGGCGATGATCGTGTTCTCCTCCGGGATGCCGGTGTCCTGGGCGAGCTTCGCATTGGCGATCAGGTGGCGGTACTCGCCGT
>CAYOTY010000072.1:0-14559 GCA_964406995.1 uncultured Microbacterium sp. | reverse complement strand
TCCGCTTCCTCGAGCCGGCGGCCGACGGCTTCCGCAACTACCAGGGCCCGAACGCCTTCCTGCCCGCCGAGCACCACCTCCTGGACAGGGCGAACCTGCTGACGCTGACCGCCCCGGAGACGACCGTGCTCGTCGGCGGCCTGCGGGCGCTGGACGCCAACTGGGACGGTTCGTCCTACGGTGTCTGGACCGAGCGACCGGGCGTGCTCACGAACGACTTCTTCGTGAACCTGCTCGACCTCGGCACCACCTGGAAGCCGCTCGACAAGGGCTCGCACGCCTTCGAGGGTCGCAAGGACGGCTCGGACGAGCTCGTCGGCCGCGGCACCCGCGTCGATCTGCTGTTCGGCTCGAACTCCGAGCTGCGCGCCCTCGCCGAGGTGTACGCCTCGGATGACGCTGCGGAGAAGTTCGTGCGCGACTTCGTCGCCGCCTGGGGCAAGGTCACCGAGCTCGACCGCTTCGACCTGCGCTGAGCCGCGCGCGGAATGCCCCCGTCCTCGCGGACGGGGGCATTCCGCGTTCTCGGGGGAGGCGAACGCCCGACGACCGCCACCTGTCGGCGTGGATCCTCAGAGGCGGCCCGCGGCCTTCAGCTCCAGGTAGCGATCCGCGATGCGCGGGGGGAGCAGCTCGGGATCGGCGGCGATCGCCTCCCCGCCCGCCCGGCGGATCGCATCGGCGACCGTCTCGGTCTCCCGCAGGGTCCGCTCGGCCGCCGCTGCCAGATAGATGTCCTCGCGCGAGCCGCGCTCCGCGGCCAGGCGCCCGATCTCGTCGTCGGTGACCGAGCCCACGAGGAAGGTGGTCGCCCGCGTCGCCGCGGGGAAGGCGCCGAGGAAGCTGCGCGCCGTCTCGGGGGAGTCCTGTGCGGTGAGTGCGACGACCAGCGAGGGGCGTGTCGTCACCGAACGGATCGCGGTGAAGGCGCCCAGCCAGTCGGTGTCCACCAGGCGGGCGTGCACGGGAGCCATGGCATCGGTCATCGCGGGGAGCAGGCTCGCCCCGTCGACGCCGGTCACCCGCGCCCGCACGACGCGGTCGTAGAGCAGCAGATGCACGTGGTCGCCCGCCCGGTTGGCGAGGGCGCCCAGCAGCAGGGCTGCCTCGAAGGCGGCGTCCAGCCGTGTGCCGTCGCCGACGCGTGCCGCCGCCGTGCGGCCGGTGTCGATGAGGATCACGACCTGCCGGTCGCGCTCGGGCCGCCACGTGCGCAGCATCGTCGTGCCCGCCCGCGCCGTCGCCCGCCAGTCGATCGAGCGCACGTCGTCGCCGCGCACGTACTCGCGCAGCGAGTCGAACTCGGTGCCCTGCCCGCGCACCTGGATCGAGGTGTTCCCGTCCAGCTCCCGCAGGCGCGCGAGCCGCGAGGGGAGGTGCTTGCGGGAGGAGAAGGCGGGGAGGACCCGGATGGCCCCGCGCACATCGTGCCGTGCCTGACGGCCCGCGAGCGAGAGCGGCCCCGTCGAACGCAGCGCCACGAACTCGCTCACCAGCTCCCCCCTCCGCCGCGGACGCAGCAGGATCTCCTCCCGGCGCCGCTCGCCCGCCGGCACTTCCATCCGCACGCGCCCGGCGCCTGCGGCCCCCGCAGTCGGCTGCCACGCGTCCCGGACGAGGGCGCGCAGCATCCGCCGGCCGTGGTTGTGCACCGCCACGCTCACCGGCACCGGTTCGCCGAGCCGCGCGCGGCCGGGCAGACGCCGGGACACCGTCACCGAGCGGACGGATGCCGCCAAGCGCACGTCCAGCACGAGCAGCAGTACGCACAGCGCCAGCCATCCGCCCAGCACCGCCCACGGCGGCGCGCCGAGCAGGCCGAGGACGACGACGGGGACGATCCCCGCGCCGACGAGGAGAGCGAAACGACCGGTGAGGAACATCAGGGCATGTCCTAGATCGGCACCCGGGTCTGCTGGACGACGGAGGTGAGCACGGCATCGGCCGACACGCCCTCCATCTCGGCGTCCGGACGCAGCTGCAGGCGGTGCCGCCACACGGGCACGAGCATGGTCTGCACGTGGTCGGGCGTGACGGCGCTGGATCCGTTCAGCCAGGCCCAGGCCTTGGCGGCGGCCAGGAGTGCGGTCGAGGCGCGAGGGCTGGCGCCCAGCTGCACCGAGGGCGCCTGCCGGGTCGCACGGGCGAGATCGACGACATAGCCGAGGACGTCGTCGGTGACCTCGACCTTCGCCGCCGCGTCCTGCGCCGCCCGGATCTCCTCGGCGGTCACCACCGATTCGACGCCGGTCAGGCTCCGAGGGGAGAAGCCGCCCGCGTGGAGGCGCAGCACCCGCACCTCCGATTCGCGCTCGGGCATGTCGACGACGAGCTTCATGAGGAAGCGGTCCAGCTGCGCCTCCGGCAGCGTGTAGGTGCCCTCGTGCTCGATGGGGTTCTGCGTGGCCGCGACCAGGAAGGGGTCGGGGAGGGTGCGACTGACCCCGTCGGCCGAGACCTGTCGCTCCTCCATCGCCTCCAGCAGCGCCGCCTGGGTCTTCGGCGGGGTGCGGTTGATCTCGTCGGCGAGCAGGATGCTGGTGAACACCGGCCCCGGACGGAAGTCGAACTCGCCCGTGCGCGCGTCGTAGACGAGGGAGCCGGTCACATCGCCCGGCATGAGGTCGGGGGTGAACTGCACGCGCTTGGTGTCCAGGCCCAGGGCGTGGGCGAAGGAGCGCACTACGAGGGTCTTGGCGACACCGGGCACGCCCTCCAGCAGCACATGACCGCGGGCGAGGAGGGCCACGAGGAGCCCCGTCACCGTCCCGGCCTGACCGATCACCGCCTTGTCGACCTCCTGGCGGACCCGGTGCATCGCCTCGCGGAGGGCGGCATCGGCGACGGGCGCAGGGTTTTGCGTGTTCTCAGTGCTCACGGAGTGTTCCTTTCGGTGTGCACGGCGGCATCGACCGCCTTCTCCAGATCGTCGAGCTGACGGGCGAAGGCGATCAGCTCAGGGTCGGTGGCGGGCAGCGGGCCCTGCAGCAGTTCGCGCAGGGCGGCGCGGGGCACGCGAAGGCGATCGGCGGCGGCATCGGCGACGACGGATGCCGTGCTCCGCTCGCCGAGCCCCAGCTGCTTCGCGAGACGCCCCAGCGATCCGTCCCGCAGCGCCTCGGCGGCGTGCGCGGCATCCGCCGCCTTCGCCGTCAGACGAGCCCGCCCGTGCATGGTCTCCGATGCCCGCACCGTCACCGGCAGGGTCTCGGCCACGAGCGGACCGAAGCGTCTCCCTCGCCAGAGGGCGGCGGCCAGCCCCGCTGCCAGCAGCACGAGGATTGCCGGGGTGACCCAGTCCGGGGTCAGCGAGCCGAGGGTGTCGGGCTCGGTGTAGGTCAGGTCGCTGTCGGCGAGGCTCGGCACGTACCAGACGACCCTGTCTCCCTGGGCGAGCAGGGCCAGTCCCAGGGCCGCGTTGCCGTTCTCGGCCAGGTGCTCGTTCGTGAACAGCTTCGCGGCGTGGACGAGGGCGAGGGTCTGTCCGCCGCGGGTGTCCATCAGGACGGCGGCGTTGCCGTCGGCGTCGGCGAAGCATCCGGTCACGCCCTCCGCGGGGAGGAAGAGCCGGTCGGGGGCGATCTCGCCCACGCGGGAGAAGGGTGGCCAGTCGCAGGCGGCGGTGACGGCGTCCGTGCCGGCCCCGGCGTCCTCGCCGAGCTCGAACAGGCGCAGGATCCGTGCGCTCGCCGAGACGATGACGGTGTTGCCCGAGGCGGTGACGAGCTCTTCGACCGCCTCGTCCGACAGTGCCGGAGGCTGGGCGAAGACGAGGACCGTGTCGTCGCCGAGAAGAGCCTTCGCCTGGGTGCGCGAGTCGGTGACGGACACGTCGACCCCCTGCGCGCGCAGCAGCTCGGCGAGGGCCATCGTGCCGGCGGGGCCATGCCCTCTCGGGTCGAAGGCGGCGTGCGGATCGGGGATCTGCCAGGCGATGCGGAGGCCGAGGAAGGCGACGGCGATGACGAGGACGGCGATGAGCGCCCAGCCGAGGAGATTCCTGCGTCTGCCCGGCGGCGGGGGAGCCGCCGTCGAGGGGGCGATCGTCTGCTCGCTCATGTCGTCACCAGCTCGGGCTGCTCGCGGCGCATGCGCTCGTCCAGCTCCGCGACCAGCCGGTAGTGCTCCTCGGCGCCGGGGCGCTCGAGATAGCGCACCTCGTCGAACAGCGCCGCCGCCGTCTCCAGTGCCGCCGCCTCCGAGGCGAAGGCGCTCGCCGCCTCACGCGCGATCGCGTGCGCGGTCGCGCCGGGCGCGGGGTCGATGAGGTCGCGCTCCAGCAGGCCGCGGGCGAGCGCCCGGAAGCACAGGATCGTCGCCTCGGCCCACGCGCCCGAGCGGGCGCTGCGCTCGGCGTCTGCGCGCAGCTGCGCCGCGGTGCGGTCGTCGCTGTCGCC
Source organism: uncultured Microbacterium sp. (assembly GCA_964406995.1). GTDB lineage: Bacteria > Actinomycetota > Actinomycetes > Actinomycetales > Microbacteriaceae > Microbacterium. The sequence goes on along the minus strand of CAYOTY010000072.1, from coordinate 10,162 downwards.
GAGCAGGTCCACGCGAGTCCGGGGAAGCGCCCGGGAGCGACGGGGAAGACCCCAGAAGAGAAGGGCCGCGATGAGCGCGGCGAGGATGATCGCACCGGCGAGGATCACGCCCCAGGGGCCGAGGCTCCCGCCCCCTTCGCCGGTGAACAGGTCGAGCAGGAACTCGGCGACGCCCTGCGCCCAGCGATCGAAGGCGGTGGGTCTGGCCTCCTGATAGATCGTGCGGGAGAGCTCCTCCTCCGCCCATCCGCGCGCTTCGTCCCCGTCGGGGATGAAGAATTCGCCCCCGAGGATCATCGCCGGTCAGACCCCGGTGCCGTCCAGGCCGGCGGGGCGTCGGATGCCGGCGGTGCCGCGGGCGGAGCGGCCGCAGGAGGCGGCGCATACGGGGGCTGCGGCGCATACGGCGAGGTCTGCGGCGCGGCGGAGGGCGGGGGCTGCGGCGCGTATCCGGGAGGGGGCGGGCCGTAGCCCGGTGCGGGTGCCGGGCGGGGCGGCGGGGTCTTGGACACCGCACGGGCCGGGTCCACCGTGAAGGGGTCGGGGAGGAGCTCCGGGCTGGTGCCGCGATCGCGGCGCTCGAAATAGGCCAGCAGGTCCTGATCGAGGCCTTCGTACCGCATCCGGCAGTCGATGTACACGAGCACCGCACCGGTGCAGATGACCACCGTCGTCACCGCCTGCAGGATCAGCACGAGGATCTGGGGGAGCACCATCGCGGCGATCATGGCCACCACGCCCGCAGCTTCGAGGTCGCCGGTGGGCGCGATGACCACGCTGAGCATGCTCGAGATGAGAGAGCCGGGGATGCTCACGACCTGCGCCGCCAGCCCCATGATGACCGAGATGAGGGCGATCACTCCGAAGGCGACCCAGAACCGGCCGCGGGTCAGCCGCCACGAGCGCACGAGCGCCTCGCGGAAGCCCGCCCGCTCCAAGACCAGCACGGACGGGACCAGCAGGAGCTTCGTGCCCAGCCAGATCGCCAAGGGGATGCTGGCCAGACCGAGTCCCAGCGCGAGCAGCACGGCGAAGGCCACCAGGGCCGGATCGATGGCGACGAGACCGGCGCCGAGCCCGAAGCCCACCCCGAAGATCACCCCGATCACGACGAAGCCGAACAGGATGGACAGGGCGGCGAAGCCGAACAGGCGCCAGAGCGCCGGCCGCATCCTCCGCCAGAGCTTTCCGAGCGGCGCCTTCTCTCCGACGGCCGCGAAGCCGACATCGGCGGCGACGACGCCCTGCACGAGCGTCGTGAACGCCGTCGAGGCGAGGCCGACGAGGAAGGAGACCACGATGCTCCAGGCGACGGAGCCCGCCAGGAGCGGGCCGAAGTCCGGCGAGGAGGGCGAGACGGTCTCCAGACGGGAGAAGGTCGCGACCACCGTCACCAGGATCACCGCCGTCGCGGCGAGCAGGACGAGGACCTGCACGACCACGGCGAAGCCGAACAGGACCTTCGGGTTGTGACGCAGCGCCGCGAAGGCCTTTCCCAGGATCGTTCCGAACGTCATCGGATGCAGGGGAACGATGCCCAGCTTGGGGGCCGGGGTCCAGCTCTGTCCGCTCACAGCAATCCCTCCGAAGACGCGCCCCACCATCGTGTCACAGATCCGCGCACCCGCTCCCGGAGCGCTTCACAGGCACGGTCCGCGGCGGTGAAGTACGCTGGAATATCCTCAGCCGCCGCAGCGGTGGGGAGAATCCGGAAGAAAGTCGGACAGGGACGCTATGACCTCACGCATCCTCGTGGTCGATGACGACACCGCGCTGGCGGAGATGATCGGCATCGTTCTTCGCACGGAAGGCTTCGAGCCGGTGTTCTGCGCCGACGGGGCGTTGGCCGTGGATCAGTGGCGCGCACAGCGCCCCGACCTCGTGCTGCTGGATCTCATGCTCCCGGGCACGGACGGCATCGAGATCTGCGCGCGGATCCGCGAGGAGTCCGGCGTCCCCATCATCATGCTCACCGCCCGCAGCGACACCGCCGATGTGGTGCGTGGGCTCGAGGTCGGCGCCGACGACTACATCATCAAGCCGTTCAACCCGAAAGAACTCGTCGCCCGCATCCGCACCCGCCTCCGCCCGGCCCCGCAGTCCAGCGCCGGCGTCCTGCGCGTCGGAGACCTCGTCCTGGACGTCGATGCGCACGAGGTGCGTCGCGGCGACCAGGTGATCGCCCTCACGCCGCTGGAGTTCCAGCTGCTGGCGGCGCTGGCCTCCAAACCGCAGCAGGTGTTCTCCCGCGAGGCGCTGCTGGAGCAGGTCTGGGGCTACCACTACAAGGCCGACACCCGGCTGGTGAACGTGCACGTGCAGCGGTTGCGCGCGAAGGTCGAGCTCGACCCCGACAACCCGCAGATCGTGATGACCGTCCGCGGCGTCGGCTATCGCGCCGGGAGCACGGGCTAGGTCTCCCATGGCGCCGACGACGGGGGCGGCACCGACGGCGGTCCTGTGGCGCGACTGGCGCAGCTGGCCCGACAACATGCGCCGCACCTGGCGCAGCTCGCTGAGCTTCCGCACGCTCTCGCTGACGCTGCTGCTGACCTCGGCGGCGATCCTCGTCACCCTGGTGGTGATGTCGCTGCTCATCCAGAACGACCTCTTCGACACGCGCAAGCAGCAGGCGCTGGAAGGCGCGCAGCGGGCCGCGAGCGACGCCCAGTCCACTCTCGACGCCGCCGAGGTGCACGGTGAGCGCGGACCGCTGCTGTCGCTGTGGCGCAGCGTCAGCGCGCAGATCGGCCAGGTCTCGGCCTCCGACCGGATCGCCGCGTTCCGCATCGGCACCGAGCCCGATCCGCTGGCCCCGCCGGACTTCCAATCCCTCGGGCTGTCCGCCGACCTCATCGGCGAGGACCTGCGCATGCGCGTCGTGGAGTTCCCCGAGATGCAGTGGTGGCAGTCCGTGGCGCTCGCCGACGGCTCGAGCGCGCAGGTTCCGGGGATCATCGTCGGGCAGCAGATCGAGGTGCCCGGGATCGGCGCCTATGAACTGTACATCGCCTACGACCTGGCAGATCCCCAGCGCACCCTGCTGTTCGTGCAGCGGACGCTGTGGCTCGCGGGCCTGCTGCTGCTGGCGATCATCGCCGGGATCGCCTGGTTCGTGGTGCGCAGCGTCTCGGTGCCGATCGTGGAGGCCGCCGAGACGAGCGCGCGGCTGGCATCCGGCGACCTCGGCGTGCGGCTGACCGTGCACGGCGAAGACGAGCTCGCCGTGCTCGGCCGCTCCTTCAACGCGATGGCCGACAGCATCGAGCGCCAGATCAAGGAGCTCGGCGAGCTCTCCCTCGTGCAGCAGCGTTTCGTCTCCGACGTCTCGCACGAGCTGCGCACGCCGCTGACGACCATCCGCCTGGCCGCCGACATGATCAACGACCAGCGGGGCGGCTTCGACGCCACCACGGCCCGCACCGCGGAGCTCCTGCACACGCAGGTCGAGCGCTTCGAGCAGCTTCTGGGCGATCTGCTCGAGATCAGCCGCTACGACGCGGGCTCGGTGCAGCTCGAGCTGGAGCCGACGGCGCTGGCGCAGCTGGCCGAGGACGTCATCGAGCAGCTGCGCCCGCTCGCCGAGGAGCGCGGGAGCGAGCTGCGCCTGGTCGCTCCCGGCGGGTACACCCCGATCGACATGGATGCGCGCCGCGTGCGCCGCGTCCTCCGCAACCTCATCGGCAACGCGATCGAGCACGGCGAGGGCAGGCCGGTGGTCGTCACCGTCGACAGCAATCAGCACGCCGTCGCGGCGGGGGTGCGCGACTTCGGCCTGGGACTGTCGCCCGACGACGCCGAGCGGGTCTTCGACCGGTTCTGGCGCGCCGATCCCTCCCGCCAGAGGACCATCGGCGGCACGGGGCTCGGGCTGTCGATCTCGCTCGGCGACGCGAAGCTGCACCGCGGCACCCTGCAGGTCTGGTCCGAGCTCGGCGTGGGCAGTCACTTCGTGCTGACCCTGCCGCGCAGCGGGAACGAGCTCGACGGCTCCTCGCCGGTGCTGCTCGAGCCCGAGGATGCACGCACGGAGCTCGGCGGCGCCACCCAGCCGATCCAGCTCACCGGGCTCTGGCGAGAACTGGAAGGGGGTGCGCGATGAAGCGGATGCTCCGGGCCGCCCTGGTCGCCGCCCTCGCCCTGGGCCTCGCCGCCTGCACCGGGCTCCCCACGAGCGGGCCGGTGTCGGACGGTCTGCGCGTCGGCGCCGTGGACACCGGCGTGGATGTCACCTATCTCGCCGCCGGTCCCGTCCCCGGCGCGAGTCCGCGGGAGATCGTGGAGGGGTTCATCGAGGCGGGGATGAGCCCGGTGGACAACTGGGGGATCGCCCGGCAGTTCCTCGCTCCGGAGCTGGCGGCGACCTGGCGGCCGGAAGTCGCCGTCACCATCGACCGCTCCTGGCCGGATCGCTCCGTCGCCGAGGAGATCGACCCCTCCGATCGGGCGGCCGCGGTGCAGCTCACCCTCGCACCGGTGGCGAGCCTGGATGCCACGGGGGTCTACTCCTCGTCGTCGGGCGGATCCAGCGAGACCCCGTTCGAGCTGGTCCGCAACGAGGACGACGAGTGGCGCATCGTCTCGGCGCTGGATGGCATCGTGCTCGACGAGGAGTCGTTCCGGACGGTGTTCCGACGCTATTCGCTGCAGTACTTCGACCCGGTGTGGGAGCATCTCGTTCCCGACCCTCGCTGGTTCCCCCGTCGGGACTCCGTCGTCACGACGATCACCCGGGCGCTCGTGGCGGGCGATCCGAGCGGGTGGCTGGCCGATTCGGTGCGCAGCGCCTTTCCGTCCGAAGTGCTCCTGGCCCACGATGCCGTGCCCGTCGGCGCGGACGACCAGATCGCGGAGGTCGCGCTGACCGAGACCGCCCTGGCGCTGGACGAGACCACGCTCGGGCGCATGCGCACCCAGCTGGAGCGCAGCCTGGCCGGTACGGGCGTCAGCGCCGTGCGCTTCACCGTGGGCGGACGCGAGCTCGCCGCGGAGCGCGCCGAGACCGTGTCCAACCGCATCGGCTCCAGCACCTTCGTCCTCACCGAGGACGCCTTCGGCTCGGTCGTCGGCGACGAGGTGAGCGCGCTGCCGGGCGTGAGCGCGCGCATCCTGGGAATCGCGGAGCCGGTCACCGCGATCGACGTCAGCGGCGACACGCTCAGCGCCGCCGTCCAGCTCGAGTCGGGGGCCGTGTGGCGCGTCACCGAAGGGCGTCTGGACGAGCTCGACCCGCGCCCCGGCCTGGTCGTCCCGAGCCTGGACTCCTCCGGGTACACCTGGTCGGTGCCGCGGGACGACCCTCAGGGGCTGATCGCCTGGTCGCCCCGCGTCGAGCCGCACGCGATCGCGGGGGCGTGGCCCGAGGCGTCCGCCATCTCCCAGCTGCGCATCGCGCCCGACGGCGTCCGCGTCGCCGCGGTGATCTCCCTGGCCGGACAGGAGTGGCTCGCGCTCGCGGGGATCATCCGCGATGACGCGGGGGAGGAGCCCACGCAGCTCGGTCCCGTCGAGCTGGTCGGCAAGCTCCCCGGCCCGGGTCTCGGACTCGCCTGGCTGGGGGAGGACACCCTGGGCGTGCTGACCGTCGACGACGAGACGCCGCTGCTGCTGGAGCAGACCATCGGCGGCGCCGTCGCCAGATCCGTCGTCCCGCCGGAGACCGTGGCGATCGCCGGGGCGGACAACGTCGCCGGCGCACGGCTGCTCAGCAGCTCCGGCGTCGTCTCGATCAAGCGCGGCGCGGGGTGGCAGGAGTCGTTCTCGGGGGTGAGGGTGCTGGCCACGCAGGCGGGCAAGTGACTCCTTCTGCACAGGCATCGCCTTTCGGCGAGTCCTTCCTCGACGGCTGAGATCGCAAGAAGCGGCTCGTGTGCGCTGCCAGGATCGGGGGATGAGGACCACGCTTGCCCGCACCGCCGACGAGGTGGCCGCCTTCCTCCTGGCCGCGGGCTGCGCGGGCTGCGACGAGCCCGGCACCCTCCTGTGCGAGCCGTGCCGTGCGGCGCTGACCCCGCAGCCCGCGCGCCGGACCACCCCCGGAGGGCTCCTCGTCGTCGCAGCGATGCCGTTCGACGGAGTGCCGGCGCGGGTGATCCGCGCTCTGAAGGAGGAGGGCGCGACCTTCCTCGCCCGGCCGCTCGCCCTCGCGCTCGGGGAGGTGCTGGCGGGCGTCGATCCGGATGCCGCGCTCCTGCCCGTCCCGACCAGCCGCTCCGCCTTCCGTCGTCGCGGCTACCGGGTGCCCGACCTCCTGGTCCGTCGTGCCGGCCGGAGGCCTGCGCGACTGCTCCTTCCGGCCGGCATCGCGCGGGATCAGCGCACGCTCGGCCGCGAGGCGCGGGCGCGGAACGTCCGGGGGAGCATGCGGATGCGGGCGGGCAGCCGAGTGCGCACGGCGGTGCTCGTCGACGATGTGATCACCAGCGGTGCGACTCTCGACGAGGCGGCGAGGGTGTGCGCGGCATCCGGCATCCGTGTTCTCGCGGGGGTCGCGGTGGCCGCCACCCCGCGCCGATCGTGAGTTCTCGAAGACTCGTCGAAGAAAGGGGTGACAGTTCTGCCCGGGCCGACTACGGTGGGGGTCACAAGGCGACCACGGGTCCGCCCCCTACCGGACGGACCGGGACAAGGAGGCAAAGATGGAAACGAGCATCGTCGGCGTTGGAGTGGGTATCACCGATCGCTTCCGAACCGTTGTCGAGGAGAAGACCGCCCGGATCGAGACGCTCGCCTCGCGAGCGCAGCGACTGGATGTGAAGGTCACTCATCGCGCATATCACAACGGTCGCGTCCCCGATGAGACGATCGAGCTCACTCTTCTGGGCAAGGGACCCGTCGTCCGTGCAGAGGCGACGGATCCGGACAAGTTCGCCGCCCTCGACCTGGCGATCGACAAGATGACCGAGCAGCTGCGGCGCGCCAAGCGCAAGCGGGTCGACGGGCGCAACGACGCGCGCGGCGCCCACTTCGAGAAGGGCAGCGGGGCGCTGGCCGGGATCGATGTGCAGCCGGCATCCGTCGACGTGATCCGCGCGGTGGCCACAGGCTCGGTGCCGGTCATCGCGGCGGAGGAGGAAGAGGAGTACTCGCCCGTCGTCATCCGCACCAAGGAGTTCGACGCCGAGTGGATGACCGTCGAGGAGGCCGTGGACCGCATGGAGCTGGTCGGGCACGACTTCTTCCTCTTCATCGATGCCCGCACCGACCACCCGAGCGTGGTCTACCGTCGCAAGGGCTGGGACTACGGTGTGATCTCCCTGAGCGCGCAGGCGCCTCCCGCGGAGGCGCTGGCGTCCTGATCCGACGCACCTCGGCGCTCCGTTCCCCATACGGATGTCGGGAGTTTTCACGGATGTCGGGAGAACACACGGTGTGTTCCCCGACATCCGTCGTTTCTCCCGACATCCGTTCTCGGTTGGCGGACGGAAACCTCAGTCGAAGAGGCCGTCGAGGATGCTGCCGATCACGATGCCGCCGAGGATACCGGTCGCGATGCCGTTGCCGCCCCGCTGGCCGCCGCCCCAGCCGCCCCAGTCGGACTGCTGCGGGCGCGAGGAGTCGATGTCGCGCTGGGCGAGGTGCAGCGCCTCGGTCGCCAGTTGCGCGATGCGACGGGCGGTGTGCAGCGCCTGCTCGCGGGTGTCTTCGCTGTCGGGAACGCCGGCCAGCTCCGCGCGGAGCCGTTCCGCCTCGGCCAGGCGGGTGCGGGCATCCGCTCCGATCCACCCTCGGTGGCCGGCGATGAGCGAGCGGGCGACGCCGAGCTGCCGGTCGGCGTCGTCGAGGGCGTGCACGACGTGCTCGCGCGGGGGCGGCGGGTTCTCAGCGCGGTGACGGGCGATGGCGACGGCCTGCTCCAGGCGCTCGTTCGCCTCGCGCAGGGTGCTCAGCTCGGCGAAGGGATCGTTCCTGCGCGGAACCAGGCCGCCCAGCGCGCGCTCCAGCGCTGTGGCCGCCTCCGCCACGGCCGGAGCCTGCGTGGCGCGGCGGGCCTCGGCGAGGTCTGCGCGGGAGTCGGCCGCGACATCCGCCAGGGTGGACTCGGCCCGCAGCGCGTTGATCTCGAAGTCCTCCACGCCCTCGATGAGCGCCTGGGCCCGTCGCACCGCCTCCGTGGCCGTCTCCAGGGCGAGGTTCGCCTCGGCGTTGCGTCCGGCCGTGCGGCGGCGCTCGGAGACGTCCGCGCTGTGGCGGGCGAAGGCGAGCAGCTGCTCGGTCTCGTCGGCGGATGCCGCGATCTGACTCATCGCCGAATCGGCGTAGCGGGCGCCGAGCCGCTCGATGGTCGCCCGGGTCGGGGAGAGGCGCTCGGAGAGGGCGTCGGCATCCGACCGCACCTGCGCGAGGATCTCGGGCGCCCGGCGCACCCGCGCGACGACCTCCTGCAGCGCGGAGGTCTTCTCGTCCAGCAGGGCCTCGGCCCATTCGCACAGCTGCAGGATGCGGGTGTTCCAGGTGCGCAGCTCTTCGGGGGTGTCGGGGATCTCGTCGTGCGCGAGCTGATGGAGGTGGAAGGCCTCGCCGAGATGAGTGCGCACCGCCTCGATGGCGGCCTTCAGATCGGCGGTGAGGTCTTCGCCGAGCTCCGCGACGGCGAAGGCCAGCTCGTCCCGGGTGGTGCGGATGCGCTCGTCCGCGGCGACGAGAGCGGACTTGGCGCGGCGGGCGAGGTCGGCATCCTGTGCCTGCTGCGCTTCGCGCTCCTTCTTACGACTGCCCCAGAATCCGCTCACCCTCCGATCCTAAGAGCTTTCGCCGGCCGGCCGCGCTTGGGCCGCTCGGTGGCCAACTCCAGCGTCATCGCGTGCTCCGGATGCATCGCCAGGCGCTGCTCGGTGTGATCGAGCCAGCGCACCTCGGCCTCCGCGGCGAAGATCATCGAGTCGATCACGAGCGACCAGGCCAGTTCCTCGGGTGTCGCCTCACCGCCTCCGGCGTACTTGGCCCGGTTCAGGTTCTGCAGCTGCTGAAGCGAGGCGGTGCGCTGCGTCTGTATGACGGATGCCACGTCCACTCCCGGCAGGGTCGCCGCCACCGCGAGCTTGATGGCCAGCTCGTCGCGTGTGCCGCCGCTGCGGACGACGGGGGAGGAGAGCCAGTCGGCGACCTCTGCGGCGCCGGCATCCGTGATGTGCCAGTACACGTGCCCCTGCTCATCGCTCTCGCCGCGCTCGACGAGGCCGTCGCGCTCGAGGCGCTCGAGGGTGTTGTAGATCTGGCCGACGTTCAGGGGCCAGGTGGATCCGGTGCGTCGGTCGAACTCGGCGCGCAGCTGGTAGCCGTAGCAGGGGCCCTGGTCGAGGATGGCGAGCAGGCTCTGGCGGACGGACATGGTGTTCCCTTCGACGACTCGGAGTTTCCGAGTATTGCAATTCCGAGTATATGCATACTGGGAAACATCGGGTGCCGCATCCGTCCTGGGCGTGTCTGCGTTTCGTCGCTTCGACTCGCTGCGCTCGCTCAGCACGGCGCCCGCTGCGCTCGCGCGAAGACCGAAAGAGGTATCCAGCAGACGCGCAGGTCACGGGCGGGTAACATGGCACGGTATGCCCGATACGACCATGCCGGTCGTGGCGGGACGGACCACAGGCAGGGAGAACGTACGTGGTGAATCCTCTGGACAAGTTGCTGCGCGCCGGTGAGGGACGCATCCTCCGCAAGCTGCACGGCATCGCCAAGGCGGTCGGCGCGCTGGAGGAGGACTTCGAGAAGCTCAGCGACGAGGAGCTGCGGGGCGAGACCGCCCTGCTGCGCGAGCGCTACGAGCAGGGGGAGAGCCTGGACAAGCTCCTGCCCGAGGCCTTCGCCGCTGTCCGCGAGGCCGCCAAGCGCACCCTCGGTATGCGCGCCTATGACGTGCAGATCATGGGTGGCGCCGCGCTCCACCTCGGCAACATCGCTGAGATGAAGACCGGTGAGGGAAAGACCCTCGTGGCGACCTTCCCCGCCTACCTCAACGCCATCGCCGGCAAGGGCGTCCACATCATCACGGTCAACGACTACCTCGCCGGCTACCAGTCCGAGCTCATGGGCCGCGTCTTCCGCGCCCTGGGTATGAACACCGGCACGATCGTCTCCGGCCAGACCCCTGCCGTGCGTCGCGAGCAGTACGCCGCCGACATCACCTACGGCACCAACAACGAGTTCGGCTTCGACTACCTGC
>CAYOTY010000071.1:0-14664 GCA_964406995.1 uncultured Microbacterium sp. | reverse complement strand
GCCGATGTGAACCCGAACCCCGCGCGCTTCGACGAGAAGAAGGCGATCTCGATCAACGGCGACCACATCCGGATGCTGGAGGCCGCCGACTTCGTCTCGCGCATCACGCCGTACCTGCAGAGGGACGGTGTCGTCGGCGACCCCGCGACGGCGGGGGAGCAGGAGCTGATCGCGGCGGCCGCGCCCCTCGTGCAGGAGCGGATGCCGCTCCTGGGCGACGTGTCGGGCCTGCTCGGCTTCCTCTTCGCGGATGCTGTCGCCTATGACGAGGACGCCCTCAAGGGTCTGCCCGACAACACCCGCGAGGTGCTTGAGGCGAGCGCGGCGGCGCTGGAGCCGGTGGAGGAATTCACCGCCGCGGAGATTCAGGAGGCGCTCTCGGGCGCGCTGGTCGAGACCCTGGGCCTGAAGCCCCGCGTCGCCTTCGGCCCGCCGCGCGTGGCGATCAGCGGCCGCCGAGTCTCGCCGCCGCTGTTCGAGTCGATGGAGCTGCTCGGCAAGGAGATCTCGCTCGCACGCCTGCGTGCGCTGGCGGAGGCGCTGTAGCCGGCACGACGCGCGTGGCGGGTTTGGAGCACCTCGCCGGGTCGGGTAGACTTGACCCTCGGTGCACCGCTTCGGCTCGTGCCCTTGGGGTATGGTGTAATTGGCAACACGGCTGATTCTGGTTCAGTTGTTCTTGGTTCGAGTCCAGGTACCCCAGCAGAGAAAAACCCCCGCTCCACCGGGGGTTTTCTCGTCTCTGCAGGCTGTTCGCCCTGGTGATCCCCCGCGCCTGTCACGGTCTCTCCCAGCCTTCGATCCCACCGGGCGCGACGGTGAAGAGAGGGTGCGGCGTCGGGGATGCCGTGCTCCAGCGTGTGAAGTCCTCCGGGCTGCGCTCGCGGAGCTTGTGTCCTAGGTGCTGCCACTCATGGGTGAGCTGCCCGGTCGTCACCGGAATCCTTGCGGCATCCGCACCGCCCGGCTGCAGGATCCGCGTGGCGTCGAAGCGGTAGCCGCGTCGGGTCGCCTCCTCGGCGATCCCCTTGAGGTACGCCCCGACGGCGGCGAGCGGTTCGGTCTGCGTGCGGAAGCGCTCCAGCTGCGGGTGGTTCCGGTATCCGCGGGTGCGTCCCGCCAGCACCGCCTGCGCGAGGAGCGTCTCGCGCCAGCAGGCGACGAGCCCCATGCGATCCAGGTGTGCAGGATGCAGCGACCAGATCCTCATGATGCGAGCCGCCAGTGCGCGATGAGGACGAGCGTGATGAAGAAGCCGGAGAGGTAGTTCAGCCAGAGGAACCTTCGCCAGGCGGCGTTCGTCTGCGCCGAGGTCTGGTCGGTGATGCGGAGCGAGGGAGCGCAGTTGACGATGTAGGGGAGGGCGATCAGCGCGGCGAGCGACCCGGGCCAGGGGGCGGCGAGCATGAGCAGCCCCGCCGCCGCCCACAGCGCCAGAGCGATCCGTACGGTCCCGTGGGCGCCGAGCACCGTCGCGATGGAGGCGATCCCCGCCTCCCGGTCGGGGAGGACGTCCTGCACCGCGCCGAAGGCGTGCGCGGCCATTCCCCAGAGGAAGAAAGCGGTGAGCACCAGGATCACGGGCATGCTGAACTCGGCGCCGGCGAGGGCGAGCCCGACGACGGCGGGGCTGACGAAGTGCGTGCTCGAGGTGATCGAGTCGAGCACGGGGCGCTCCTTGAAGCGGAGGCCGGGGGCCGAGTACGCGATCACGGCGAAGGTGCTCACGGTGATCGCGACCCACGCGGCAGGATTCCCCGCGCCGAGGAGCAGAACGAGGAAGGGGAGGTTCGTCGCTGCGACGAGAATGAGGAGCGGCCTGTGCAGCGGGGGAGGAAGCAGCGCCCCCTCGATCCCGCCCTTGCGCGGGTTCCTGAGGTCGGAGGCGTAGTCGAAGACGTCGTTGATCCCGTACATCGCCAGGTTGTACGGGATGAGGTAGTAGAGCACGCCGACGACGAGCAGCCAGTCCACCTCGCCGGTGGTCAGAAGCATCGCCGCACCGAAGGGGAAGGCCGTGTTCACCCAGCTGACCGGCCGCGAGGCGACGAAGGCCCCGCGCAGCAGCTCCCGCATCGGTACCCGGCTCCGTAGCGTCAGTGTCGCCCACAGCGCGGGCAGCGCCACCGCGATCGCCAGCGGATAGGCGAAGTCCTCGAGGGGCGCGAGGCCGATCCGGATGCCGAGGATGAGCGATTCCTCGTAGCTGAAGAGGCCGGCGCCGATCATGATGCTGTCGAAGACCGCGGTGAGCGCGAGGAGCATCGTCACCGTCGCAGCGACCGCCTGTGCATGGCCGCGGCGATCGGGCAGGCGGCGCGCGAGGAGGACCCCTCCGATCACCGCGACGGCGAGGAAAGGCAGGACGAGGAGCGTGTAGGTCACCGCGGCGCCTTCCGGAGGGCGAGGATGCGCACCGACCCGGTATAGAGCACCATCGTGCACAGCACCAGGAAGACGAGGAAGACGGGCTCCTCCAGCGGCATCTCGGGCGCCAGCATGATGCCCGTCGCCACGACGGCGTCGCCGTGCAGGAAGACACCGCCGGCGATCCCCGCGGCATCCCACAGCAGGAGGAACACCACCCCCGCCGCGGTGACGAGCGCCGCTGCAGCGGCGTCACGCCAGAAGAACAGCCGGAAGCGCCGGTCAAGCAGCAGCATGCATCCGATGCCCGCCAGCAGTGCGCCGAGATACGCGAAGCCCATCAGCGGCTCCGCTCCGTCGTCCGGGCGGGCGATGGCACGGCGGTCGGCCCGGGTGAATGGTCGCCGCGGATCCTCTTGAGGACGAGCTCTGCGCTGATCAGGCACATCGGCACACCGACCCCCGGCGCCGTCGTCGCCCCCGCGTAGTAGAGACCCGCGACGCGCCTCGACTGGTTCTGCGGACGCAGGAAGGCACTCTGCCGGAGGATGTGCGCCGGCCCGAGCATGCCTCCGCGCCAGGAGTGGTAATCGCGCGCGAAGTCGGCGGGACCGAGCGTCTGACGCACGACGATCCGCTCGCGGAGATCCGGGATGCCCGCCCAGCGCGCGATCTGGTCGATGGCCGCATCCGCGGCGCGCTCCACAGCCGGGTCGCCGGAGCCCTCGGTTCCACCGGAGCCGAGGGCGGGCTCGGCCGGCACGGGGATGAGTACGAAGAGGTTCTCGTGACCCGGCGGGGCGGCACCGGCATCCGTCGCGCTCGGCCGGCAGACGTAGATCGAGGCGGGATCGGGGATCCGGGGATCGTCTCCGAAGATCGCGGAGAAGTTCTCCTTCCAGTCACGGGCGAACAGCAACGAGTGATGGGACAGCTCGGGGAGGGCGCCCGAGACACCCAGCAGGACGATCACGGCACCCGGGCCGCTCACCCGACGCCGCCACCACGACGCCGGATAGCTCTGCGCCTCCGGGGCGAGCAGCACGGTCTCGGTATGGTGCAGATCGGCGGCCGAGACGACGACGTCGCACTCCTCACCGTGCTCCGTTCCTTCGCGGTCGACCCAGCGAACACCCGTGACGCGCCTTCTCCGTCGCTCCTCGGTGACGGCGATCCGGGTCACCTCGGCACCTCGGACGATCTCCACACCCTGCTGCTCGGCGAGCCGCTCGATGCGCGTCACCAGCTCCCAGAAGCCGCCCATCGGGTACTGCACGCCTTCGTCGAGGTCGAGCGCGCTCATGAGGTGGTACATCGCCGGTGCGCGGGCGGGATCGGTCCCGAGGAAGACCGCGGGGTAGCCCAGGATCTGACGGAGAACCGGATGCCGGAACCGCCTGGCGACGTGCCCCTCCAGGGAACGCGTGAGCAGCGGAGCAAGCCGCGGCAGATTGCGCAGGACGTCGGGGCTCGCGAGGGAACGCGGACGGGTGAAGGGGTTGTAGAGGAAGTGCTTCTCGGCCATGCCGGTCGCGTGGATGGCTGAGGCGAGGTAGTCGGCCAGGATGCTCGCGCTGCCGGGTTCGAGGGCTTCGAAGGTCTCGGCGACCTTCGCGGCGCCGAACGGAACGGTCACAGGCGGATCGGGAGGGAGCAGGTCTTCCGGTTCACGGAAGACCCGGTAGCCGGGGTCGAGCGTCGTCAGATCGAGCTGCTCCTCGGTGCTGGTGCCGAGCAGGCGGAAGAAGTGGTCGAAGACCCGAGGCATGAGATACCACGACGGCCCGGTGTCGAAGCGGAACCCGTCGCGTTCGAGCACCCCGGCCCGCCCTCCCACGCGGTCGTTCTTCTCGAGCAGCCGGACCGCGTGTCCCTCCCGGGCGAGCAGCGCGGCCGTCGCCAGACCCGCCACGCCGCCGCCGATGACCACCGTGCGCGTCATGCGCGCCCGACTCTCGGCACACCCGCGACCGAGCGCAGGAGGATACCCGCTTTGGCCGGTGCGGGCAGCCGCACCCGCCGCTCGTACAGCTCGGCGGGTGACGTGGCCGCGATGCGGTCGGTGAGGGCAGAGAACAATCCGAGCGCGCTCCTGACCGCGGTGCGCGCATCGCGGGGGAGCAGCGGCAGGACGGATGCCGCATCCGCGAGCTGGGAACGGATGGTCATCACCCATCGCTGCAGCTCCGGCTCGCTGAGACGCCCCTGAGGGCTGAGGTAGCTGCGACCGAGACGAGAGGTGTCATCGGCGAGATCGCGGAGGAAGTTCACGTTCTGGAAGGCTGCCCCCAGCTGCCTGGCGCCGTGCTCGAGCACGTGGCACTGCTCGGGCTCTTGCTGCTCATCGCGGAGGAAGACCCGCAGGCACATGAGTCCGACCACTTCGGCGGAGCCGTGGACGTAGTCACGATGCGCCTCGAAGCCGAAGGCGACGACACCGTCGGACGGTGCGGCGGGCCCGCTCGTGTTCTCGGAGAGCGGCGGGAGGTCGGCGCGCATCGATGAGAAGAAGGGGTCGAGGAGGGTCGCATCTATGCCCGATTCCCGGGCCGTTCCCGCAAAGGCGTGCACGACCGGATTGCAGCTGTAGCCGAGGGTGAGGGCCGACGCCGTCTCCTCGGCGAGCGCAGTGAGGGCGCGATGCTGCTGCAGCGGTGTCAGCCCTGCCTCGGAGGCGACGCCGTCGACGAGCTCGTCGGCCACCCGGACGAGCGCGTAGATGTTCCGCACGTGACGGCGGTGCCGACGACCGAGGAGGCGCGTGGCCATTCCGAACGATGTGGAATAGGCGTCGATGACCTGCTTGGAGGCGCGTTCCGCGGTCGCTGAGTACCGGTCGAAGGACGCGAGGCGATCGAGTGCTCGGCTCATGCGCGCCGTCCCTCCAGCGATGAGGCGAGGCGGATGCAGAATCGTACGACCGCCGCGGGGACGAGATCCTCTCTATTCGCCAGCGCATCGATGCCGGCGCGCATCTGCTGCTCCATCAGGGAACGCGCGTACTCCTCGGCGCCGCAGTCGGTGAGCAGGGTCCGGAGCATGTGCCCCTCTCCTTCGCCGGCGGCGAAGTCCTCGAAGTGCGGTGCGATGTCGGGCCACGCCGGCGTCGTCCGGGCGAAGGCGATGATCGCCGTCTCCTTCCCCTCGCGAAGATCCGAGAAGGGGTCCTTTCCGTGACTCTCCGGTGCGCCGAATGTCGAGAGGAGGTCGTCCTGGAGCTGGAATGCCACCCCCAGGTGCCTGCCGGCCTCTCCGATAGCGCTCTCGAGCCCAGGTGGGGCCGCGGCGAGGACTGCCGCCGCACGCATCGGGAGCTCGAAGGTGTACGTCGCCGTCTTCAGGCGGGACATCGACAGCACGGTGCGCAGCTCCGCGGGGATGACGCCGTCGCTGAGGCCCACGTCGAGCAGCTCTCCGGCGACGGACTCGGTGATGGTGCGATCCAGGAGGTCGAGGAGTGTGAGGCGCATCTGCGGGGGCAGCTGCTCGCGCGCGAAGGCCTGCAGTGCCGCGGTGAGCATGAGATCGCCCATCAGGATGCCGCCCGTTCGCGCCCAGTGCAGGGCATCGTCCTGGCCGGGCCGCCCCGGCGAGCTCGGGTCCTGTGCGGCATCCGCGCTGGTCTTCTGCAGCAGCGCTCCGATCAGATTCGGCCGGTGTCGCCGTGTGAGATCCCCATCGATCACGTCGTCATGGAGGAGGAAGGAGTAGTGCAGGAGCTCGACCGCTGCGGCGATCCGCACGACGGACGGGCGGGATGCGGAGACCCGGCGGTCTGCGGCGAGGACATCGAACAACTCGATCAGCAGCCGGGGTCGGAGCAGCTTGCCGCCGAGGATGCAGGCGCCAGCTTCCTCCCACAGCGCTTCGAACTGCGTTCCATAGGCGGCCGCTTTCCGTGAGCGCGATTCGAGGAAGGCACGGAGTTCACGGCCGATCGCCTCGGTGGCCTCTTCGTGCGCCGGACGCGCTGCGACCAGACCGATCATCGTGAACCGATCCGAGCGAGCCAGCCGCCCTCCTGCATCAGAGGGAGCTGCTCGACGAGCCAGGGACTGAATGCGAAAGGCGCTCGCGAGACGGCTTCGACCAGTGGGCCCGGGGCGATCCAGTGCCATTCCGCGACCTCGGAAGGGGCCGGTCTGAGCTCTCCGGCCAGCCTCGCCACGAAGACCGGGCACACCTCGTTCTCCACGATGCCGTCGGGGTCCACTGCGCGGTAACGGAAGTCGGGCAGTGCGCATCGGATGTCGGCGACGCTCGCGCCGAGCTCCTCGGCGGCGCGCCTGTGGATCGCCTGCTCGAGAGACTCGGCCGGTCGCGGGTGCCCGCAGAAGCTGTTCGTCCATACGCCGGGCCAGGTCCGCTTCGAGAGAGCGCGGCGAGTCGTCAGAAGCAGTCCGCGCTCGTCGAGCAGGTAGCAGGAGAAGGCGAGATGGAGGGGAGTGTCGCGCGTGTGGACCTCGGACTTGGACGCTGTTCCTATCGGGGAGCCTTCCTCGTCCAGGAGTACGACATCTTCGGGTGCGTCGCTCGGCATTCCCTAACTCTATACAAACTAGATGAGCTTGAGAGAGAATATCGAAAAGTAAATAATAACTATAAGTAAACTATAAACCAGACTCGAAGATCCCGGGATAATATATGCGAATGGTGAATTCTTCGGAGGAAGGGTCGACGGACCCGATCGCGCAGAGTCTCTACGACGTGCGGTTCAGCAGCCTCCGGGATGAACTGGTGACGCGCTGGCCGGTCTCGGACGAGGACGTGGAGCAGATCGCGCGAGTGATGGCCTCTCTCTCCGCACTTCGGCAGGCCGAACAGGAAGTCTCCGAGGCCTCGCAGAAGTACATGAGGCTCAGCAAGCAGGACATGCGAGCGATCCACTACCTGATCGTCGCCGGCAATCGCGGTGCCTTCGTCACCCCCGGTATGCTGGCGACCCATCTCCACATCTCGGCGGCATCGACGACGAAACTGCTCAACCGTCTCGAGTCGGGCGGACACATCGTCCGGAACGTGCACCCCACCGACCGCCGGGCATTCGCGATCACCGTGACGCCGGAGACCGAGGCCTCGGCGGTGCAGACCGTCGGGCGTCAGCACGCGAGCCGTTTTCACGCGGCCGCGCGACTCACACGAGAAGAACGGGAGTCCGTCATCCGCTTCCTCGACGACATGACTGCCGGGCTTTCGCTGGATGGAGCGGGCTGGGCTCAAGGTCTCGACTGACGCAGCCCGGAGCGCGGTCACCCCGTCCGGATGACATTCGTACAAGCCGAGGCGCGCGATCCGACATGATCGGAGAATGGATCTCCTGACGCGGGTCGGTGTCGTTCTGGCCGTCGCGTGCGTCATCATGATCGGAGTGACAGTTGTGTCGGCCGTGGTGTGCCGCAGGCGCCGATGAGCACGGGCGAACCGAAGGAGTGCGAAATGGCCGATGTCGAGGAGCTTCAGGCGCGGGTGACCGAGCTGGAGCAGGAGAACGCGCAGCTGCGCATCGGAAAGGCAGGGTTCTCGTGGCGGAGCCTCGTCGCCGGGCTGCTGATCGTCGTCGGTCTGATCCTGGCGCCCGTCGCCATGCTGGGCACCTGGGCACGCGTTCAGCTCGTCGACACCGAGCGCTTCGTGTCGACCTTCGCGCCGCTCGCGCAGGATCCGGATGTCCAGGCGTTCGTCTCCGAACAGGTGTCGGATGCCGTGATCGCCCAGCTCGACAGCGAGGCGCTCGTGAGAGAGGTCTTCGACGGCATCCGACAGCTCGGTCTGCCACCGCGCGCGTCTGCTGCGCTCACCCTGCTGGAGGCTCCCGCGGTGCAGGGCATCGATTCGCTCGTGGTCCGCGCCGTCGACGAGGTCGTCGCCTCCGAGCAGTTCGCGACCATCTGGGCGGGCACTCTTCGCGTGACCCACGAGCGGGCCGTGGCAGTGCTCCAAGGACAGCCCGACACCCTGGTGGTCCTGACCGACGAGGGCGTGATCGCCATCGATCTCGGAGTGGTCGTCGGCACCGCCCAGAACGCGCTCACCGAGCGCGGCCTGATCTTCGCCGAAGCACTGCCGGTGGTCGAGCGCACGGTGCCGATCGTGCAGGCGGAGGCGCTCGTGCTCGTGCGAACCCTGTATCAGGTGGCCGTCGCCGCCGGTTACTGGCTGCCTTGGGTCGTGCTCGCGCTCGTGGCCGCCGGGGTGCTGCTCAGCTTCAACCGTCCGCGAGCGGTCACCCTCACCGGTGTCGGCTTGGCGGTCGTCTTCCTGCTGATGGCTGCGGGACTCGGCATCGGGCGGACCTTCTTCGTCGCCGCGATGAGTCCGGCGATCATGCCCGCGGCATCCGCTCATGCGATCTTCGAGCAGCTCACCGCCCTCATGCTGTCCACCGTCCTGGCGCTGACCCTCGCCGCCGTCATCATCGCGGTCATCGCGTGGCTCGCCGGCGGCAGCCGATGGGCGCGAGGAGTGTGTGCTGCATCCGATCAGGGATTCGGCGCCGTGCGCGCGTCCGCCGACCGGCACGGACTCTCGACGGGCCGCTTCGGGCGGGCCCTCGACCGATGGCATCCTGCGATCGTCGTCGTCGCTGCGATCGCCTCGATCCTGCTGCTCCTGGCGCTGCGTCCCGTCACCCTGGGGGCGGTCATCGGCGCCGTCGCACTGTTCCTCGGCGTCCTGCTGGTCGCGCAGCTGATGCGGCGCCCCGCTCCCGCAGAGGAGCCGGATGCCGCCGAACCGCGAGACGACACTGTGTCGAGCGAGGTCGTTCAATAGCATGGGGCACATGGTCAAGGAACTCTCCGTCGGCACCGCGCTGGGCACATCCGATCCGGCGCACGTCCTCGCACCCCGCCTGAACCGGCATACGTTCTGGTGCGGTCAGAGCGGTTCGGGCAAGACCTATGCCCTGGGCGTCCTGCTGGAGCAGATCCTGCTGCACACGAAACTGCCGGTCGTCATCCTCGACCCGAACTCCGACTTCGTGCGACTGGCCGAGGTGCGCGATACCGCCCCCGACGATGCTGCGAGCGAACTGCGTACGCGTGACATCCGGGTGCGCCGCTCATCGGCTGCCGACGGCGATCCCCTCAAGGTGACGTTCCTCGACATGGGGGTGCGTGCCCGCGCCGCGGTTCTGCAGCTGGACCCGGTCGCCGACGCAGAGGAGTTCAACGCGGTTCTGCGCGCCGAGTCCGCGCTTCGCGGCGGCGTCGAGGGGTCGATCGTCGACTGGTTCCGCAGGCAGGAAGATCCCGCACAGCAGCGGATCGCCACGCGCCTGGAGAACCTCGGCATCGTCGACTGGGACCTGTGGGCACGCGGCGACGCCGACATCAACGACCTCATCGACGAGAAGCCCGACGTGGTCGTCGCCGACATCGGCGGCTTCTCGAACCCGGTCGAGCCGAAGGCCGCGGCCCTCGCGATCCTCGACCATCTGTGGGCGAATCGGGCATCGCGGATCGGCCACCTCATCGTCATCGACGAGGCCCACAACCTGTGCCCGCCCGATCCGGTGACGGCTGTCGAGAAGCTGCTCGTCGAGCGCATCGTGCAGATCGCCGCCGAGGGCCGCAAGTACGGTCTGTGGCTGCTGCTGTCGACGCAGCGGCCCTCGAAGGTGCATCCGAACGCCCTCTCGCAGTGCGACAACCTCGCACTGATGAAGATGAGCTCGAAGCAGGACCTCGACGAGCTCGGCCGCGTCTTCGGCTATGCGCCCGAGGCGCTGCTGGCGCAGGCGATGTCGTTCACGCAGGGCCAGGCGCTCTTCGCAGGCGGCTTCGTGCCGGGGCCTCAGCTCGTGCAGATGGGGGAGCGGCTCACCGAGGAGGGCGGCTCCGACGTCCGCGTCGTGCTGCGCTGAGCGTCTCGGCGTGTTCGCATCACCTTTCGCACGCTAGATTGACGCTATGTCCTCTCCGGGGCCTGCGGCCACGAGCACGCGATTCCGTCCTCCTCGCCGACAGCTGGCGCAGATCGATCGCGTGCGCCTGAGTGAACGGCTCAGCCGCGGGTGCGATCAGGACGGTCTCGTCGTGGTCTCCGCCCCCGCCGGCTACGGGAAGACGGTGGCGGTGGCGGCGTGGGCCGCGCAGGTGCAGGGTCCTGTCGCCTGGCTGCGGTTGACCTCCTTCGACAGCGATGCCTCGCGCCTCGTTCAGGGGATCGTCCGGGCACTGCAGGGCCTCGCATACGATTCGCGGGAGGACCTGGCGGATCTTCTGCTGATCTCTCCTCTGCGCCAGCACACCGAAGATGTGATGCGCCAGCTTCTGGCGGCCCTGGAGATGCTGGAAGAACCCGTCAGCCTCGTGATCGACGATGCGCACCGTGCGACGGACGGCTCGGGGATCGACGTCATCGACGCCTTGATCTCCGCCCGCCCCGATGCGCTTCGGCTCGTCCTGGTGGGCACCTCCCGACTTCGCATGGGACTGGCGCGTCACCTGCTGACGAACCCCCATGCAGAGCTCGGCCCGACCGACCTCTCCTTCACCCGAGACGAGGTCGCGGAGCTTCGCGAGCTGACCGGAGCATCCGCGGATCCTGCGATGGTGCACGTGGAGACCCAGGGCTGGCCGATCGCGGTGCGGGTGATGCTGCTGGCCGGGGGCAAGGAGGTCCGCGATTCGATCAGCGACACCGATGTGCTCGTCCGGGAGTATGTGCATCAGCACCTGCTCTCGGCTCTGCCGGAGGAGCTCCGGCGCTTCGTGCTGGAGGCCACCGTCGTGCAGGAGATCTCCGCGCCCGTGGCCATGGCCATCACCGGGCGCGCGGATGCCGCAGCCATGCTCGATCGCTGCGCCTCTCTCGGACTGTTCCTCGATCGCTATGAGAGCGGACGGAGCACGGCCTACCGCTGGCATGCCGTCTTCGCCCGGCATTGCCAGCAGATCGCGGGACTCGAGGACGCCGGTGCGGTCGCCGGGAGGCTTCGTCGCGCGGCGCGAGCAGTGGAGGGCGATGCGCCGCTGGTCGCCGCGGAGCGGTGGATCGAGGCATCCGACCCGGGCGAGGCGGTGCGCGTCATCCTCGGCGGGTGGGTGCGGCTCGTGCTCGGTACCGATGCTGCGGGGCTCGACCGCGTGTGCGCGATGCTCCCGGAGCCCTTCGCCAGCGATCCTCGCATCACTCTGGTGCGTGCCTGTGCACAGGACCAGATCGGTGAGGAGCAGGTCGCGCGCATGCATCTCGCGCGCGCACAGGCTGCTGCGGAGAGGGAGAGACCGAACGGCTACGAGCTCGTGCATGTGATCGCCTGTCTCATGCTGCACGATGATCGCGCGAAGGTGCTGGAGGCCGGGGATCTGGTGCGACAGGCATTCATCGAGAACGGGGACATCGCCCCGTCTCAGCATGCTGCTGTGCTCTACGTGCTCGCCTGGGCGCATATGCGCGTGCGCAGCGCACCGGACCGCATCCTGGAGCTGCTGACGGCAACGGAGCGCGAGTCGGAGGCGATCGGCGATCACGATCTCGCCTCACGCTGCCGCCGACATCGGGCGGTGACATATGCCTGGGCGGGAATGCTCGTTCGAGGCAGCGAGGTGCTGGTCGAGATCGACTCCAGGGAGGGCTTGGCGCACAGCACGTGGGTCGGTGCCGATCGCGGTACCAGGGAGATGGCGGTGGCGTTGATCGCTTACTGGCGCAACGAGCCCGATACGGCGCTTCCGCAGCTCGACCGGATGATCCGGAACTCCTCATCCGTGATGGGGATAGACGGCGCCGCCCGCCTGGTCCTCGCTCTGGTCGCCGCCTCCGCCCGCCGTCCGCCGCTCATGCGGCGCGCCGCTCAGGAGCTCATCGCCGTGCCGCATCAGGATATGCACGGCTGGTCATGGGCCGCGTTTCGCCAGTGCTCGATGATCGTGCTCGACGAGGCCGCAGGGCGTCGCGACCGCGCCGTCGCCCGTGCACGAGGTCTTGCGACCCAGGCCCAGGCGCTGCCTCTGGTCGGGGTGGCGGTCGCGGGCGTTCTTCGCCGTGGGAACGACATGGTCGGCGCGCTCTCGCTGCTGGAGGGCATGGGGCACTATCGGAGGCTGCCGTTCGTGCGCGTCGCCGGGCTCGCGACCAGTGCGCTGGCCCATCGGCGCCGCGGCGCGACCGAACTGGCTCATGAGACGATCGAACGGGCTCTGGAGGCCGCCTCGGCCGAAGGCATCCGCCGTCCCTTCTGCGAGGGGGAGCTGGAGCTTCGCGAGTTCCTCGCCGAGCACATCGCCTGGGGCAGCGCCCACGACGACTTCATCGCGTCATGCCTGACCGAGCGCGATTCGGGGTCTGCGATGGATCTGCTGTCGGTGCGTGAACGCGCCGTGTTCGAGCAGCTGCGCACGAATCGCACGATGCAGGAGATCGCCGAGGCGATGGGCGTCTCGATCAACACAGTCAAGACGCACCAGCGCGCGATCTACCGCAAGCTCGGCGTCGCCTCGCGGCGCGAGGCCGTGCGTCTGTTCGTCTGACGCGGTACCGGCTCAGCCGAGCAGCTTCGCCTTCGCCGCGGCGAACTCGTCGTCGCTGAGCACGCCGTTCTGATGAAGCGCTGCCAGCGTGTTCAGCTCGGCGACCAGATCAGCGCCTCCGGACGCGACAGTCGCGGCCGGTGCCGGCGCCGCGATCTCCGCCTTGGCCGTCTCGAACTCCAGCTGCTGCTGCTGAGCGTGGGCCATCTGTCGCTGTGCAGCGCGGCCCTGGACGGCGCTGGCCGTCCCGCTGACGACGGCGGTGCGGGCGGCGAGACCGATGAGACCGGGGCGTCCGACTCTTCTGACCATGGGCATGGGTCCTCCTTCGGATGGGTGGATCAGTCCTCGATGACGGCGTCGAGGATCGCGTTGACGACGGGGGCGGGGATGCGTTCGGTCGCCGCCACGACACCGCCGTGCCGTGCGAGCTCTTCCGCGAGGTCTCGCGCCCAGGCCAGCTCGAAGGCGACGATGGCCGCGCCACTTCCTGGAGGGAGGATCTCCGACAGCTCGAAGACGTCCTCCTCGCCGATGAGCCCGGGGGCGAGGAGGTCGAGCCCGGCCAGTCGCGCCTCTTCCGGATCGAGGTCCTCGAAGGCGAGCTCACCGGCATCGGAACGAGAGACGACGACCAGGTCGACCAGGCGCACCGTTCCGTTCCGCACCTGCTCGTAGAGCGCTTGCAGAACCGCCTGCGGGAGTCCTGGAGACTCCAGAAGGACGACATCGAGCTCGACCGGGCCGAGCATGAACGGGGTCAGCATGGTTTCTCTCCTTCGGCGCCCTGCGTTCCTGCGTGTTTCGCGTGCTCAGCGTCGCATTCGGGCGCGGTGCGGGGCGGCGATCTCATCCTCCGAGGGTGAGGCGACGTGACACGATGGAGGAGTGACCTCTGCGAACCTCACCCGTGCCGAGACCGCCGCTCGCTCCGCGGCCATCACCCTCCACCGCGTCGAGGTCGAGCTCGATGTGAAGGATGCCGCCGACACCTCCCGCGCGGGTTTCCGCACCACGACGACGCTCGAGTTCGATGCGGCGACGGATGCCACATGGCTGGACTTCCTCGGGCTCGGCGTGCAGAGCGTGCAGGTCAACGGCGCTGCGCACCCGGTCGACTACGACGGCGCACGCATCCGGCTCACAGGACTCGCGGCGAGCAACCGCGTGATCGTCGAGGCGACCGGGGAGTACAGCCGCTCGGGCGAAGGGCTGCACCGCTTCCTCGACCCCGCCGATGGCGAGACCTACCTGTACACCCAGTACGAGCCGGCGGATTCGCGCCGGGTCATGGCCTGCTTCGAGCAGCCCGACATGAAGGCGCGGTACTCCTTCGTCGTCCATGCGCCGGCATCCTGGGAGGTGCTGTCGAACCAGAAGGTCTCGTCGGTGACGCTGCAGGGCGAGAGCAGGACCGTCGCCTTCGAGGCCACGGAGCCGCTGTCCAGCTACATCACGGCGGTCGCGGCGGGGCCGTACCACCGAGTGGACGGCCGGTGGCGCCACGAGGACCAGACGATCGAGCTCGGCGTGCTGTGCCGGGCGTCCCTCGCCGCGCACCTGGACGCCGACGAGATCCTGGAGGTCACGCGGCAAGGTCTCGACTTCTTCACCGCGGCCTTCGCCTTCCCCTACCCCTGGGGCAAGTACGACCAGATCTTCGTGCCCGAGTACAACCTCGGGGCGATGGAGAACCCGGGCCTGGTGACCTTCACCGAGGCGTACGTCTTCCGCGGAGCGGCCACCGAGGCGCAGCGCGAGGGGCGTGCGAACACGATCCTGCACGAGATGGCGCACATGTGGTTCGGCGACCTCGTGACGA
>CAYOTY010000070.1:11466-15026 GCA_964406995.1 uncultured Microbacterium sp. | reverse complement strand
GAGGACATCGGCAGGCTCGGCGGGGTCTTCCGGATCACCGGCGGGCTGCAAGGTGAGTTCGGCGCCGAACGGGTGATGGACACGCCGCTGGCCGAGTCCGGCATCGTCGGCATGGCCGTGGGGCTGGCCTTCCGCGGTTACCGCCCGGTCGTCGAGATCCAGTTCGACGGCTTCGTCTACCCCGCCTTCGATCAGATCGTCTCGCAGGTCGCCAAGCTCCACTACCGCACGCAGGGGCGCGTGAAGATGCCGATCACGATCCGCATCCCGTGGGCGGGAGGCATCGGCGCGGCCGAGCACCACTCCGAGTCTCCCGAGGCGTACTTCGTGCACACCGCGGGCCTGCGTGTGATCGCGGTGTCGAACCCGCAGGACGCCTACCGCTGCCTGCGTCAGGCGATCGCCAGCGACGATCCGGTGATCTTCTTCGAGCCCAAGCGCCTCTACCACCACAAGGGCGAGGTGGATCTTGAGGCCCCGCTGGCGGATGCGCCGCCGATGGGTCTCGCTCATGTCGTGCGGGAGGGCACGGACGCCACGCTCATCAGCTATGGCGCCATGCTCACCACCGCGCTGGATGCCGCGTCCGCGGCCGAGGAGGAGGGCGTCTCGCTCGAGGTCATCGACCTGCGCTCGCTCTCGCCCGTGGACTACGACACGGTGACCGCATCGGTGCGCAAGACCGGTCGGGTCGTCGTCGCCCATGAGGCCTCACGAGAGGCCGGGGTCGCCGCGGAGGTCATCGCGAGCATCACCGAGATGTGCTTCTACTGGCTGGAGTCGGCGCCGCTGCGGGTGACCGGCCACGACATCCCCTATCCGCCGGCGAAGCTGGAGAAGTACCACCTGCCCGATCTCGACCGCATCCTCGACGCGGTCGATCGCGTGCTCGACCGCCCGAACAGCCTGTCGGAGGTGGAGCGATGAGGCAGGAGTTCCGCCTCCCCGACCTCGGCGAGGGACTGACCGAGGCCGAGGTCGTGCAGTGGCACGTCAAGCCGGGCGACACGGTTGCCCTCAACCAGACCCTCGCCGAGGTCGAGACGGCGAAGGCGATCGTCGAGCTGCCCTCGCCCTACGAGGGATCGGTCGCCCAGCTGCACGTCGGAGAGGGCGAGACGCTCGCCGTGGGCGCCCCGTTGATCGTCTTCGAGATCGAGGGCGCCGAAACGGATGCCGCCGCACCGGACAGCGAGGGCGGGGCCGCTGAGAGCGAGGAGGGGTCGAAGCCGAACCTCGTCGGATACGGGGCGGCCCCGAGCTCCGGCCGGCCTGCACGCCGAGCGCGGCGTGCGGGGAGCAAGCCCGTGGCATCGGACACCGCCGTGATCGATGCGGCCCCGCACGACGCGATCCCGGAGACGCAGAAGGAGACGCCGGTGGGGGAGCGTCCGCGATCGACGCCGCCCGTGCGCAAGTACGCGAAGGATCGCGGCATCGACATCGTGCTCGTCGCGGCCGAGGTCGGCGACCGGCTGGTCACCCGGGAAGACGTCGACGCCTACGCCGAGCGCGTGGGCGCGGTGGCGGCCCCGGCCGCCCCGGTGCAGCCGGCTCCGGCGCCGACGCGCCCGGAGGGGCGGGACATCCGTATCCCGATCCGCGGAGTGCGCAAGCATACCGCCGAGGCGATGGTGCAGAGCGCCTTCACCGCTCCGCACGTGACGACCTTCCACACCGTGGACGTGACCGCGACGATGGAGCTCATCGCGTCGCTGCGCGAGGACAGGTCGCTGGCGGGCACGCGCATCGGCCCGCTCGCGGTCGCGGCCAAGGCCGTGTGCCTGGCGCTCACGCGCAACCCGACGCTGAACTCGCGCTGGGATGGCGCCTCGGGCGAGATCGTCCAGTACCACTACGTGGACCTCGGGATCGCGGCGGCGACCGAGCGCGGTCTCATCGTGCCCAACATCCGCGAGGCGCAGGACATGACGCTCACCGAGCTCGCGCAGGCGCTGGGTGCGCTCACCGAGACGGCGCGATCGGGGAAGACGTCTCCGGCCGATCTCGCCGGCGGCACCTTCTCGATCACGAACATCGGCGTCTTCGGGGTGGATGCGGGAACCCCGATCCTTCCGCCCGGGCAGAGTGGGATCCTCGCGCTCGGCGCCGTGCGTCGCCAGCCCTGGGAGCACCGCGGAGAGATCGCGCTGCGTCAGGTGATGACGCTGAGCCTGTCCTTCGACCACCGGATCGTGGACGGGGCCGAGGGTGCGCGCTTCCTGAAGGACGTCGCCGACATCCTGGAGGAGCCCGGCCGCGCGATGCTCATGCGGTGAGCGGCGTCGCGGGGAGTCGCGCGCTCACGTCAGGGTGCTCACGTCAGGGTGCCAGCAGCGCCGCTTCGGCCATCGCGGCGAGGACATCGGCGGTCGCCGCCTGGGAGCGGGCCGCGGCGCTCGTCGAGTGCGGGGTGGAGTTGATGAGGCCGAAGGCCGCCTGCACGCGGAGGCGGAGCGTGGTCTCCGAGGCCTCGATCAGGGGCTCCAGGGTCTGCATCCACAGGCCGATGTACGCGCGCTGCAGGCGGCGCACCTCGGCGTAGTCGTCGTCGGAGAGGTGCGGAACCTCTCGATCCTGCACGCGGATGACGTCGGCGTGTCCGAGGGCGAAGTCGACGTGGAAGCGGATGAGGGCCCGCATCCGCTCGATCCCCGCAGGCGTCGACTCCGCAACCGCCGTGCCGCCGGTGACGAGGTCTTCGCTGACCCGCACCAGCAGCGCACCCAGAAGCGCCTGCTTGCCGCTGACGTGCCGATAGACCGCAGGGCCGGAGACACCGACGGCGGCGCCGAGCTCCTCCAGGCTCACCCCGGGGAAGCCGCGCTCGGCGAAAAGGCGCGCCGACTCGCGCAGCAGCGACTCGTAGCGCTCGGCCTTCGCGCGGTCGCGGGAGGTCCTTGCCATTTCAGTTAATCCTCGCTAACCTAAATAATGCAGTTAGTGCACACTAACCGACATGACGCGGATGTGCGAAGTCGAGGAGGACGCCCACGATGCCTGTGACCCAGACGCAGGAGTCTCTGGCGACAGTGCTGAGGCAGCGCCTCGCCGAGGTCGCCCGCGGGGGATCGGATGCCGCGCGGGAGCGCCACATCTCTCGGGGCAAGCTCCTCCCGCGTGATCGGGTGAACCGCCTGCTGGACGAGGGCAGTCCCTTCCTCGAGGTCGCACCCCTCGCCGCCGAAGGCATGTACGGCGGGGAGGCGCCGGCGGCCGGCGTCATCGCCGGGATCGGCCTCGTGCACGGTCGTCAGGTGATGGTCGTCTGCAACGACGCGACCGTCAAGGGCGGCTCCTACTTCCCCCTCACGGTCAAGAAGCACCTGCGCGCACAGGAGATCGCGATCGAGAACCGGCTTCCCTGCCTCTACCTCGTCGACTCCGGGGGAGCGTTCCTCCCCAAGCAGGACGAGGTCTTCCCGGATCGCGAGCACTTCGGCCGCATCTTCTTCAACCAGGCGCGGATGTCGGCCGAGGGCATCCCGCAGCTGGCCGCCGTGCTCGGCTCCTGCACCGCCGGCGGCGCCTACGTCCCGGCGATGTCGGACGAGACCGTG
>CAYOTY010000070.1:0-11456 GCA_964406995.1 uncultured Microbacterium sp. | reverse complement strand
CCGTGATCGTGCGCAACCAGGGCACGATCTTCCTCGGCGGGCCGCCCCTCGTGAAGGCGGCGATCGGAGAGATCGTCACCGCGGAGGATCTTGGCGGGGGAGAGCTGCACGCCCGCCGCTCCGGCGTCGCCGACCACCTCGCGGAGGACGACGAGCATGCGCTGGAGATCCTCCGCGACATCGTCGCCACCCTCCCGGCACCCGCAGAGCCGGTGACCGACGTGCAGCCCGCGGCAGAACCGTCGGAGACGTCGAGCCTCTACGACGTCGTCCCGGTCGATGTGAACCAGCCCTACGACGTGCACGAGGTCATCGTGCGCCTCGTCGACGGCGATTCCTTCCACGAGTTCAAGCGCGAGTACGAAACCACGCTCGTCACCGGCTTCGCCCGCATCCACGGACACCCGGTGGGGATCGTCGCCAACAACGGCGTGCTCTTCGGCGACTCGGCCCTCAAGGGCGCCCACTTCATCGAGCTCTGCGACCAGCGCGGGGTACCGCTGCTGTTCCTGCAGAACATCTCCGGCTTCATGGTCGGGAAGGATGCCGAGGCGGGCGGGATCGCCAAGGACGGAGCGAAGATGGTGACCGCGGTCGCCACGACGCGGGTTCCCAAGCTCACCGTGATCATCGGAGGCTCCTTCGGTGCCGGGAACTACTCCATGTGCGGTCGGGCCTACTCGCCGCGGTTCCTGTGGACGTGGCCGGCCAGCCGCATCTCGGTCATGGGCGGGACGCAGGCCGCATCCGTTCTCGCCACCGTCAAGGAGGATCAGCTCGCCTCCCGCGGCGAGAGCTGGACCGGTGAAGAGCGCGCCGCCTTCGAAGAGCCGATCCGCAAGCGCTACGAAGAGCAGGGCGAGCCCTACTACGCGACCGCCCGGCTCTGGGACGACGGCATCATCGATCCCGACCAGACCCGCGACGTCCTGGGGCTCGCGCTCGACGTCGTCTCCCGCACGCCGCTGCCCTCACCGCGCTTCGGCGTCTTCCGGATGTGATCCCTGTGACCGAGACCCCGCCCTTCGACACGGTCCTCGTCGCCAATCGCGGCGAGATCGCGCGGCGCATCATCCGCACGCTGCGCGTGCTCGGCATCCGCAGCGTCGCCGTCTACAGCGACGGCGACGCGGATGCACCGCACGTGCGCGAGGCCGACGAGTCGGTGCGGATCGGGCCGGATCCGGCATCCGAGTCCTATCTGAGGACGGATGCCGTCATCGCCGCCGCCGTCGCGACCGGCTCGGATGCGATCCACCCGGGCTACGGCTTCCTCTCCGAGAGCGTAGAGCTCGCCCGCGCCTGCATCGAGGCGGGGATCGTGTTCGTCGGGCCGGGGATCCGTGCGCTGGAGATCGCCGGAGACAAGGCCCGCGCCCGCGAGCACATGAGCACGCACGGGGTGCCGATCATCCCCGGCTTCGATGCGGCGGGCCTCGACGACGAACAGATCGCCGCGCGCGCGGATGAGGTCGGCTTCCCGCTGCTGGTCAAGCCCAGCGCGGGCGGCGGCGGCAAGGGCATGGAGATCGTGGCGGATGCCGCAGGGCTGCCTCAGGCGCTCGCCTCCGCACGCCGCGTCGCCCGGGCTGCCTTCGGCGACGACGCCCTCATCCTGGAACGGCTCATCTCCACGCCCCGGCACATCGAGGTGCAGGTCTTCGGTGACACGCACGGCGAGGTCGTGGCCTACGGCGAGCGGGAGTGCACGCTGCAGCGCCGTCATCAGAAGGTCATCGAGGAGTCGCCGGCACCCGGGCTCTCCGAAGGGATCCGGGCGCGTCTGGCCGAAGCCGCGATCGCCGCCGCCCGCAGCGTCGACTACGTCGGTGCGGGAACGGTCGAGTTCCTCGTCGACAAGAGCCGTCCGGAGGAGTTCTTCTTCATCGAGATGAACACGCGGCTGCAGGTCGAGCATCCGGTGACCGAGGCCGTCACCGACCTGGACCTCGTAGCGCTCCAGCTGGAGGTCGCCGCGGGCGGGCGCGTCGCGGAGGCCCCGGAGCCGCGGGGCCACGCGATCGAGGCACGCGTGTACGCGGAGTCGCCGGAGAAGGGTTTCCTGCCGTCGGTGGGACGTGTGCTGGCCTTCCGCGAGCCGGAGGGCGTGCGCACGGATGCCGCGGTCGAGTCGGGCAGCGAGGTCTCGGCCTCCTACGACCCCATGATCGCGAAGGTCATCGCGCACGCGCCCTCCCGCGCCGAGGCGCTGTCACTGTTGGATGCCGCACTGACGGCGACGGTCGTGCTCGGCGTCGAGACGAACATCGGCTTCCTCCGTGCGCTCTGCGCCGACGAGCGCGTACAGGCCGGCGACATGGACACCGGACTCATCGAGACCCTGCTGCCCTTCGAGCCCGGGACCATCTCGGAGGAGGCGCTTGCCGCGGCGGCGCGCGTGCTGCAGCCGGCGGATGCCGCATCCGCCCCCAACCCGTGGCAGGCGCTGCGCGACTGGCGCCTGACCGGCCCCGTCGCCCCGCACCCTCAGTCCTTCCTCACCGACACCGACGCCGTCCTGGCCGCGAGAGTACATATCCGGGACGAGACAGCAGTCGTGGATGTCGGTCTCGTCCCGGATATGTACTCTCGCGGATCGGAGGACGGGGGGAGCGCGGTCGCGGCGGTCGCCGACGACGGGGTCGTGTGGGTGAGCGACGGCGGGCGCAGCATCCGCCTGCGTCCGCTGACCCGCAGGCAGGCGCTGAAGCGGCGGCTCGCCGCACTCGACCCGAGCGAGTCCGCCCAAGGCCCCGACTGCCTGGCTCCCATGCCCGGCGCGGTCGTCGCGCTCCACGTCGAAGACGGCGTCGAGGTGCGCAAGGGCGACCGTCTCGTCTCGATCGAGGCTATGAAGATGGAGCACCCCGTGCTCGCCCCGCACGACGGGGTGGTGCAGTTGCTCGTCGCCGTCGGAGACCAGGTGCGCGTCGATCAGCCCGTCGCGCGCGTGCCTCACGCCCCCACCGGGGCCGAACCGACCCCCAAGGAGTCATCATGACCGAATTCCTCAGTGCGGAAGAGCGCGAACTGGCGGCAATGGTGCGCGAGTTCGCGAACGAGGTCGTCGCGCCGCAGGCCTACGAGGCCGATCGCACGAAGACGCTCTCGATGGACGTCGTCGCCCAGATGGGGGAGCTGGGCCTGTTCGGCCTGCCGTTCCCCGAGGAGGTCGGCGGTCAGGGCGGCGACTACTTCGCCCTCTGCCTGGCGATCGAGGGCCTCGGGCGCGTCGATCAGTCCATCGCCATCACGCTGGAGGCGGGCGTGGGCCTGGGCGCGATGCCGATCTACCACTTCGGCACGGATGCGCAGCGGGACGAGCTGCTTCCCGATCTCACCGCGGGCAGGGCCCTCGCCGGGTTCGGTCTGACCGAGCCGGAGGCGGGATCGGATGCCGGCGCGACCCGCACCACTGCGCGCCTGGAGGGTGGTGCGTGGGTCATCGACGGCTCGAAGCAGTTCATCACCAACTCGGGCACGCCCATCACCCGCTTCGTGACCGTGACGGCCGTCACGGGGGAGAAGGACGGCCGCAAGGAGATCTCGACGATCATCGTGCCCAACGGCACCCCGGGCTTCACGGTCGAGCCCGCCTATGACAAGCTCGGCTGGCGGGCATCCGACACGCATCCGCTGACCTTCACCGGCGCGCGCGTGCCGGAGGAGAACCTGCTCGGCGAGCGCGGTCGCGGCTACGCGAACTTCCTCTCGATCCTCGCCGAGGGGCGCATCGCGATCGCGGCGCTCTCCACCGGCGCCGCGGAGGGCTGCCTGGAGGAGGCGACCGAATATGCCAAATCGCGCATGATCTTCGGCTCCGCCCTCGCCACTCGCCAGAACGCCCAGTTCACCCTCGCGAGGATGAAGGCCCGTGTGCACCACGCGCGCCTGGCCTGGCACCACGCCGCACGCCTCAAGGACGCCGGCAAGCCCTTCGCGACCGAGGCGGCGCTGGCGAAGATCGCCGCGAGCGACGCGGCGATGGACAACGCCCGCGATGCGACGCAGATCTTCGGCGGGAACGGCTTCATGGACGAGTTCCCCGTCGCCCGCCACTACCGCGACTCGAAGATCCTCGAGATCGGCGAGGGCACGACCGAGGTGCAGCTCATGCTCATCGCCCGCTCGCTCGGGCTGGGCGAGGGCGCCGCGAATCGATAGCGTGGACACCGTGAGCAGCACCGAACCCGTCCAGGAGATCGTCGAGCGCGGCCTCTATTTCGAGGAGATGGTCCAAGGGGCGCGCTACCTGCACCGCCCCGGGCGCACGGCGACCGAGGCCGACAACGTGCTCTTCACCACTCTCACGATGAACACGCAGGCGCTGCATCTGGATGCCGCGTTCGCGCAGACCCAGGAGTTCGGCCAGCGCCTCATGAACTCGATGTGGACGCTGTCGACCATGGTCGGCGCCTCCGTCGCCCAGCTCACCCAGGGCACGCTCGTCGCACAGCTCGGCCTCGGCGACATCTCCTTCCCGAATCCGCTCTTCGCCGGCGACACGCTCTACACCGAGAGCGTCATCACCTCCAAGCGCCTCTCGGCCTCGCGTCCGGGACAGGGCATCGTCACCATCTCTCACACGGGACGCAATCAGGACGGCACCGTCGTCGCTCTCGCCACCCGCACCGCGCTCGTGCGATGCATGCCGGAGGAGGTGGCATGAGAGAGTTCGTCCTCGGCCCTTCACTGCTGTTCTGCCCGGCAGACCGCCCCGAGCGCTTCGCAAAGGCGATGGAGAGAGCGGATGCGGTCATCCTGGATCTGGAGGACGCGGTGCTGCCGGATGCGCGCCGCGCCGCGCGCGGCCACCTCATCGACGCGGACATCGACGCCGATCGCGTGATCGTCCGGGTGAACCCGATCGGCACGGCGGACTTCGAGGCCGACCTCCTCGCGCTCGCGCAGACCGACTTCCGCACGGTCATGGTCGCCAAGGCCGAGAGCGCGAAGAGGATGCGCGCGCTCGACGAGCGCTTCTCGGTGATCGCCCTGTGCGAGACCGCACGTGGGATCCAGGCCGCCGACAGGATCGCCGCCAGGGACAACGTCGTAGGTCTGATGTGGGGTGCCGAAGACCTCATCGCCTCCCTCGGAGGCACCTCCAGTCGGTTCCCCGACGGCACCTACCGCGATGTCGCCCGCCATGCGCGGTCACGCGTGCTCTTGGCGGCAGGGGCCCGAGACAAGGCCGCCATCGACTCGGTGTACGTCGACATCGACGACGTCGAAGGACTGCGGACAGAGGCCGCGGATGCGGCGGCGTCAGGCTTCCGGGCCAAGGCCTGCATCCATCCGGGACAAGTCGCCGCGATCCGCGAGGCCTACCGCCCCTCGGCCGCGGAGATCGAGTGGGCGCAGGCCGTGCTGGCCGCCGCGGAGACCGAGCACGGCGTCTTCCGCTTCCGAGGGGCCATGGTCGACGAGCCGGTGCTCCGCCACGCCCGGTCAGTGCGCAGCCGCGCTGAGCTCTGACTCGCGCAGGCGCAGAAGGCCCGGTTCCAGTACGAAACGGTGCGCCGAGCCGTTGAGCACCTGGGCGCCCTCGAGCGGCAGGGTGCCTCCGGAGGCATGGTCGAGCAGCGCGCGGATGACGCCGCCGTGGGTGACGACGACCAGAGACTCCGATGCCGGTGCCGAGCGGTGGCGGGCGGCGATGGCGATCCGCTCCAGGGCCGCGATCGCCCGATCCCGCACCGCCTCGCGAAGCTCCGCCCCGGGGACATCGGCGTGCCAGTGCCCGAAGCGCGCGAGATACTCCGTGTCCTGCATTCCCTCCGCCTCGCCGTAGGAGCGCTCCTGAAGGCCCGGAACGCGCACCGGAGGGGTCAGTGCGAGCTCTTCGGCGATGATCTCGGCGGTGCGATGGGCACGCAGGAGCGGGCTGGCGTAGACGGCGTGGTGCTCATCGACGGCCAGCAGCGCCGCGGCGGCCCGGGCCTGCTCCTCTCCGGTGGCGTTGAGCGGGATGTCGCTGGACCCCTGAATCCTCCGGTGGAGGTTCCAGTCGGTCTGGCCGTGGCGGATGAGGGTGAGAAGGGTCACCCCTCGAGCCTACCCAGCCGAGGTGAGGGCGCGGGCCAGGGCGGGGAGGGCTTCGCTCGTGCCGAAGGAGAGCACGGCATCCGCCCAGCGATCGACCTTCGTCGGCTCCCGGTTGATCAGCACGATCGGGATGCCGCGGCGCCGGGCGCGCTCGACCAGCCGCACCCCGGAGTTCACCACGAGAGAGGTGCCGGCCACGAGCAGGGCGTCACTGGAGCGCAGGACCGACTCGGCCGTGGCGAAGCGCTCGCTCGGCACGAACTCGCCGAAGAACACGATGTCGGGCCTCAGCAGACCCGCGCAGACGGTGCATGAGGGAACGACGAAGCCGTCCGTGCGCTCGGGGAGCACATCGCCGTCGGGGCCGAGGACGACCTCGTCCGGGCGGGCGAGCCAGGGATTGTCCTCCTCGATGCGCGTGGCGATGTCGCGGCGGTCGAAGACCTGTCCGCAGACGGTGCACAGCACCCGCCGCATCGTGCCGTGCAGCTCGACGACGTGTGCGCTGCCCGCGCGCAGATGGAGGCCGTCGACGTTCTGGGTGACGATGCCCGCGACGGCGCCGGCCCCTTCGAGCTGGGCGAGCGCCTCGTGCCCCGCGTTGGGCTCGGCGGCCGCGAACAGGCGCCAGCCCAGGTGACTGCCCACCCAGTAGCGCTGACGGGCGCGCTCCTCGGTGAGGAAGCGTTGCGCGGTCATGGGTGTGCGCGGCTTCGTACCGGCGCCGCGATAGGCGGGGATGCCCGAGTCGGTCGAGATCCCGGCGCCGGTGAGCACGGCGATGGTGCGGCCCTGAAGGAGATCGCGGGCGCGCGCGAAGGCGACCGGCACAGGTGCGGTGGTCGTGTACATCTTGGAGCCTCCGCGAGTGAGTCTAGAACGCCTATGTTGCTGGCAGGTTTCCCGGGCTCTCTGCTCCGAGCTCCGTCCCGCCCCGCCATGTCCGGGATCGGGCCTGACGAGGCATGGAATCCGCCGGTCTGCGAGAGTGGAGGTCTATGAATCTTCAGCCGCTCACGGATGCGGACGATCCCCGCCTCGACGACTTCCGCCGCCTCACCGACGTCGCCCTCCGTCGCGTGCAGGAGCCTGCGGGTGGCCTCTACATCGCCGAGTCGGCGAAGGTGATCGCCCGGGCCTGCGCCGCCGGTCACCGGCCACGGGCGGTGCTGACCCAGCGGCGGTGGCTCGACGGCATCCGGGAGATCCTCGGTGAGACCGACACCCCGGTCTACCTCGTGCCCGACGAGGTCGCCGAGGCCGTGACCGGCTACGCGGTGCACCGGGGAGCCCTCGCCTCGATGCACCGGCCCGTGCTGCCCTCTGTCTCGGCGATCGTCGCCGAGGCCCGACCCCGTTCGAGGATCGCGGTCCTGGAGGATCTCGTCGACCACACGAACGTCGGCGCGGTGTTCCGCTCGGCCGCGGCGCTCGGACTCGACGCCGTCCTGATCACGCCCCGCTGCGCCGACCCTCTGTACCGCCGCTCTGTCCGGGTCTCCATGGGCACGGTCTTCCAGATCCCGTGGACGAGGATCGAGAGCTGGCCGCAGGCGCTCGACGAGCTCGGAGACGCTGGGTACGTCGCCTGCGGGATGACGCTGGGGGAGGGAGCGATCACGCTGGACGACCTGGTCGCCGAGGACCATCGGCGGCTGGCGCTGATCTTCGGCACCGAGGGGCACGGCCTGACCTCGGGAGCCGATCGCCGGCTGGACAGACGCGTCACCATCCCCATGACGGGCGGGGTCGACTCGCTGAACGTGGCGGCCTCGTCGGCGGTGGCCTTCTATGCGACCCGGTAGCCCCGGAATCCGGGAAGCGCAAGAGGCGGTGATGATCACCGCGACCCCGGAACCCGGCGGAGCGGATGGGGACGGAGCACTCGAAGGGCTCCCGCTTCGGCGTCGTCGGGCATAGCGTAGAACGCATGGCCATCCTGGACCGGTTCCGGCGCGGGCGCGCGGCGGTGCTGTTCGCGCCACTCCTCGCCGTCGCGGTGCTCGTCGGATGCACGAGCGCCCGGGATCGGGAGCCTTCGTCGCCGTCGAACGAGACGGCGGTACCCGGCGAGAACCTCACGATCATCGCCTCAGGACTGGAGGCACCCTGGTCGATCGCCTTCGACGGAGAGGTCGCGCTGCTCAGCGAGCGCGACTCCGGCCGGGTCCTCGAGCTCGGAGAGGGCGGGTCTCTGCGCGAGGTCGGCGTCATAGAGGGGGTCAGCCCGAGAGGGGAGGGCGGCCTCCTCGGCATCGCCGTCCGCGAGGGCCACCTGTACGCGTACTTCACCGCGCGGGAGGAGAACCGCATCGAGCGCTACGCGCTGACCGGCGAGCCGGGATCACGGGGTCTCGGTTCACCGGAGACGATCCTGGAGGGCCTGGACGCGGCTCGTCATCACAACGGCGGGCGCATCGCCTTCGGACCCGACGGCATGCTCTATGTCACCGTCGGCGATGCCGGCGACCCCTTCCGATCCCAGGATCTGGGCAGTCTGTCGGGCAAGATCCTGCGTCTGACCCCGGACGGAGGGGTGCCCGGAGACAACCCCTTCGACGGCTCGCCGATCCTCAGCTACGGCCACCGCAACCCGCAGGGTCTGGCGTGGGATGAGGAGGGCACCCTGTACGCGAGCGAGTTCGGGCAGAACACCTGGGACGAGCTGAACGTCATCGAGCCCGGCGGCAACTACGGCTGGCCCGAGGTCGAGGGAGCCGCCTCGGACGAGCGATTCATCGACCCCGTGCAGCAGTGGGCGCCCGCCGGCGCCAGCCCCAGCGGGATGACGATCGCCGACCGCCGCATCTGGATCGCGAACCTCCGCGGTCAGCGTCTCCGCGAGATCCCGCTGGGCGATCTCGCGGCCTCGGCCGAGCACCTGACCGGCGAATACGGGCGCCTGCGCGACGTCGTCCGCGCGCCCGACGGGTCGCTCTGGGTACTCACCAACAACACCGATGGCCGGGGTGATCCCGGTCCCGCGGACGACCGCATCCTGCGGATCGTGCCCGAGGCCTGAACCTAGGCGGGGAGGACGATTCCGCTGCGGGCTTCGAGGGCGTGGGCGAGGGCGTCCGGCCATCGCCTGGCGAAGCCCATCGCCAGTGCGGTGACGAGGATGCGCGCCGTTCGGAAGACTCCTGGGCACCTACTCGGCGTGTTCGATGGTGACCGAGCGGGATTCGTTCCAGCCCCGCAGGATCGAGATATCGCCGTCGATCTGGCCGAGGCGCACGATGCCGTTGTAGCGTCCGACGTCGGTGTAGTACAGAACGATCACGCCACCGGGGGCATACCATCCGATGGTGCCTGCCGGAGCGCTTTCGCCCGAGGGCATCCCTTCCATCGTCAACGGCTGAGGAGGACTGGCGAGCACTTCTTGGCGGCCGTAGTCGGAGAAGTCCAGGGTGAGCGGCAGCTGGTCGAGCAGTGACTGCGCGGCGGGGTTGTCCCAGAGCGTAGCCTGCAAGGTCGCGTCATCGATCACGATACGGATAGGAGTCTCGCCGGTGGTTTCATCTGCAGGCGTGGGGGTGTTCGCGGTCGTCGGTGTCTCTGCCGGCACAAGCGGCGGGGTGGCTGCCGGTTCAGGGGCGTTCGACGCAGCGCAGGCGGTCAGCGCCAGGCAGGCGAGCACCACGGCAACGAGCGAGCCCCGCTGGCGGTGTCCGCGCAGCGTCACGCCGAGTCCTCGCCGACGATGACCCGGAACGGGCCAGGCGTTGTGTGGAGTTGCCAGATGCGCCGGGCGAGCGCCGTAGGGTCGTAGAGCGGATCACCGCCGCCGATCGCACCGGGGATGATGAGTTGACGGACGCCGACTCCTTTGGATGAGACCGCGTCGTGCAGCATGATGCCGTAGGCGGACTCCCCGGCGAAGGCCGTGGATGTCCCGGCGACGCTCCCGTTCGGTGTGGCGGCGCTGGAACCGTTGATCAGCAGGATCGTCCCGCTGCCGCGTTCGATCATGCCCGGCAGCACCTGGCCGATCGCTGTGGCGGCACCGAGGGTGGAGAATTCGACCGCAGCGCGGAGGTCCTCGGGTGTGGTGTCGAGCACGGGCTTGAGGAATTGTGCGCTGGGGACGGGGCTGTACTGCAGGACATTGATCGGGCCGAGATCGGTCGCCGCCTGGTCAAGTGCCGTCGCGAGCGTATCCCGGTCGCTGACGTCGGCGACGTACCCCTGGGCGGGGATGCCCTCGTCGGCAAGCTGCTGGGTGAGCGCGTCGAGCTTGTCGGGGTTGCGGGCGATGAGCGCGATGGCGAAGCCTTCACGCCCGAACGCGTGGGCGACAGAGGCTCCCAGTCCGGGGCCGGCACCGATGGTCGCGAGTACTGGCATGTCGTCGACGCTACATGCCGATCGGGGCATGAGGGAGACCTTGACGGTACCCCTATCCACCAGGACTCCCTCATCGCATGAGGTTCCTGTTGACTGAATCATGGCGGCAGTTCACGGCCGGCGATGTCGGATTCTTCTACAACACCGACGGCAACACCTTCTCGACCTCGCTCACCAAGATCGGCTCGACCGACGACATCGACCAGATTCTGCTGCTCGACGGGCAAGAGGTCAACATTGATATCGCGAGCTAATCACACTTACCGGGAGGACCAAGAACCATGACGACAACTGTGAAGGCCTACGGAGCCACCAGCGCTGCCGATCCGCTCGTCCCGCTGACGATCGAGCGCCGTGAGGTCGGCCCGCACGACGTGCTCATCGACATCGACTATGCCGGCATCTGCCACTCGGATATCCACACCATCCGTGGCGACTGGGGGCCGATCGCATACCCCCAGGTCGTCGGTCACGAAATCGTCGGCCGCGTCGCGAAGGTGGGCAGCAAGGTCACCAAGCACAAGATTGGAGACGCCGTCGGTGTCGGCTGCCAGTCCAACTCCTGCCGCACCTGTGAGCAGTGCCTCCAGGGCCATGACCAGTACTGCCTCAACGGCAACACCCAGACCTACAACGGCATCGACCCCGCCGACGGCACCATTACCCAGGGCGGCTACTCGCAGGCCATCGTCACCAACGAAGACTACGTGCTCGCGATCCCCGCCGGACTCGACCACGCGAAGGCCGCGCCTCTGCTGTGCGCGGGCATCACCACCTACTCGCCGCTCAGGCACTGGAACGCAGGTCCTGGCACTCGCGTGGGCGTCGTCGGCATGGGCGGCCTCGGCCACATGGGCGTCAAGCTCGCCGCGGCTCTCGGTGCCGAGGTGACCGTGCTCTCCCGCGGAACGAGGAAGAAGGATGACGCTCTCGCCTTCGGTGCGGCGCGCTACGTCGACACCACCGACGCCGCAGCCTTCGCCGGACTGCGGGGAAGCCTGGATCTGTGAAGCGCTCTGGGTTTGATGGAGACTCGCGCTATTTGATTCCGACCAACTGTT
>CAYOTY010000069.1:0-15141 GCA_964406995.1 uncultured Microbacterium sp. | reverse complement strand
CTCGTCGAGCTCCGGCTCCTGCATGAGGATCCCCACCGAGAACCCAGGGCTCAGCTTCGCCTCGCCGTTCGACGGCTGGTCGAGCCCCGCCATGATCTTCAGGATCGTCGACTTACCGGCGCCGTTCGGGCCGACCATGCCGATCTTGGCGCCGGGGAGGAACGCCATCGTGACATCGTCGAGGATGAGCTTGTCGCCCACCGCCTTGCGTGCACGAACCATCGAGTAGATGTACTCAGCCACGGAAAACCGCTCCTTCTGCCAGCGCCGGGAATCGACTCTCCAGCCTACCTGGCCGCGCCGGCCCCCGTGCCCGCCCGGCCGGCCGTCACCAGTCGATCTCGCGCGTCTTCCCGACCAGGCAGCGGCCCTCGGCCAGCTGCGGCATGACCGATACCACCGGGTCGCCCGTCGAAGGCCCGACCTGCCCGACGAGACACTCGGCATCGCCCCAGCGCACCGAGAACTGGATGCTCTCGGCGGGGTTGCCGACCGTCGTGAGATCCTCGGTGACCTGCATGTCCTCGCGTGCGAATCCCGCATCGGCGAGGGCGTCGACGTATGCCCGCCCCTGCGCGTTCGACGGGGATGCCCACACCGTCAGGGTCACCGCCTCGAACAGCGGCAGGTTGTCTGAGGCGTCGCCGTCGGGCACGAGCTCCGGCGGCTCCGGAGCGATCGAGGGCTCACCGCTCGGGGCCGCCGAAGGGGCACCGCTTCCGGATGCGCCCGGCTGACGACCATCGAGGAGCGAGCAGCCCGACACACCGGCCACGAGCAGGAGCATGCACACCGCTGCGGCCGGCCCGAGGACGCGGGAACGAGAACCAGAAGTCACGAGTCGAGTCTACGGCCGCCCCTCCCCGGACGCCGTGAGGGCGTCGCTCAGGAGGCCGGCGCAGCACCCTCCGCAGACCCTGGAACGCTCCACCCCTGCTCATCGATCGGCGAGGCCGCATCCGAAGCGGGCACCTCGGCCGCATCGCGCTCGGCGCCCTCGGCATCCCGCGCGGCCTGGCTCTTCGACTTGCGCACCCAGCTCGCCGTTCCCCAGCGCAGATCGTGTCCGACCGCGTCGGCATCGAGATCGATCACCGTCCCGTTGCGGCCCCCGGCCTCCCAGTGCCTCTGGATCACACGGCCGGTGACGATCACGCTGTCCCCGAGCTTGATCGAGGCATGCGCGTGCTCGGCGAGCTGGCGGAAGGTCGAGACGTGGTACCAGTTCGTGTACTTGTCCACCCACTGCTGCGTCGCACTGTCGAATGCGCGATGAGTGCAGCCGACCCGGAACTTCGTGATGCTGAGCCCGGTCGGGGTGACGGTGAGCTGGGGCTCGCTGCCGACGTTGCCGACGATGGTGATGGTCTCTGCCATGGTCTTCTCCTTGCCTTGGCACCCGTCAGGGGGTGCGATGAGGCTCCAGCGTCGCGCATGGCAACGCTGCTCGACGCGGAAAAGGAGCGTCCATGAACAACTCCGGGCATCTGCCCGACTGTGCAGAAGGAGTCGCCGGATGCCTCAGACGAGGTACTCCGCGAAGCGCGCCCGGACCTTGTTCACCTTCGGGACCGCGACGGCGAGGCAGTAGCCCTGCGTCGGATTCTTGGCGAAGAAGTCCTGATGGTGCTCCTCGGCCGGATAGAACTCGGGAAGCGGCTCGATGGTGGTGACGGGCTCGCCGTCCCAGATCTCCGCGGCGCGCTCTCGTGCCGCCTCGAAGAGCGCACGCTGCTCCTCGTCGGCGGGGAACATGGCGCTGCGGTACTGCGTGCCGATGTCGTTGCCCTGGCGATTCAGCTGGCGCGGGTCGTGCATGGTGAAGAAGGCGTCGAGGATGACGTCCTCCGGGATCGCCTCCGGGTCGAAGGTGACCGCGACGGCCTCGGCATGGCCCGTCGTCCCGGTGCAGACGAGCTCGTAGCTCGGATGCGGGACCGTACCGCCGACGTACCCGGAGACGACCGAAGCCACGCCCCGCAGCGGTCGGTATGCGGCGTCGAGGCACCAGAAGCAGCCTCCTGCCAGCACGAAGGTCTTCATCGTCGCTTCCTCTCGATCGGATGCCGTCACGACCTCCACGCTACGCCCTCTTCCGGCACCCGAGGGCGAATGCGATGCGTTGAGCAAGCGGCGCGAGTCGAAATGCGATGCGTTGAGCGAGCGAAGCGAGTCGAAATGTCGGAGGTCGGTCATATGTTCGAATCAGGAAGGAGCAGACATGACCACGATCCAGCAGCTCTCCCCCGGCGTCGCCTTCCCGACGCCCCGCATCTCCTCGCCGCACGAGAGGCTCGTACGCGCCGCCGACGACCTCTGGCGCGTGCAGCAGACGAGGAGCGCACGCATCCTCGGGCACCTGCGCCTGATGGTCACGCCGATGGGCGTCCGCTACCGGGCAGAGCGTCTCCATCTGCCGACGGCCACGTTCCGCCTCGTCGGCGAGTTCTGGAGCCCCGACGACGCCGTCGCCGCGCTCCGTCACTGAAACACGATGAAGACGCTGGAACATGATGCGCAGAAGTGCCCCCTGCAGGATTCGAACCTGCGACCGACGGATTAGAAGGCCGTTGCTCTTCCACTGAGCTAAGGAGGCGTCTCTACAAGGTTACCCGCGCCTGCGGGAAAATCCGGATTACTAGGATGGAATCATGGCATCAGCATCCGAGAACGACCGCCTCGTCTGGATCGACTGCGAGATGACGGGACTCGATCTCTCGGTGGATGAGCTCGTGGAGATCGCGATCGTGATCACCGATTTCGAGCTGCGTCCGATCGATGAGGGGTTCCAGGTCGTGATCCGTCCCAGTGACGCTGCGCTGGCGCACATGGGCGAGTTCGTCACCGAGATGCACCGCACCTCAGGCCTTCTCGACGAGATCCCGCAGGGCGTGTCTCTCGCCGAAGCCCAGGAGCAGGCACTGGCCTACATCAAGCGATTCGTGCCGCAGGAGCGCAAGGCACCTCTGGCCGGCAACACGATCGGCACCGACCGGATGTTCCTGGCGAAGTACATGCCCGACATCGACAACCATCTGCACTACCGCAATGTCGATGTCTCCAGCATCAAGGAGCTCGCCCGCCGCTGGTACCCGCGCGTGTTCTTCCAGGCCCCTGCGAAAGACGGCGGCCACCGTGCCCTCGCCGACATCCTCGAGTCTCTTCGAGAGCTGGCCTACTACCGCTCCGCGGTCTTCGTGGCAGAGCCCGGGCCGAGCAGCGATGATGCCCGGAAGCTCGCCAGCGCGGCCGTGTCGGAATTCGCTCGCCAGGTGTAATAGAATCGTCTGGTTGCCTGCTCGCAGGCGCATGGTGGCTATAGCTCAGTTGGTAGAGCACCGCGTTGTGGTCGCGGGGGTCGCGGGTTCAAGTCCCGTTAGCCACCCCACGTCTTTCTTCCGGCATCCGATCGCATCCGGCATGGATCATCGGATGCGGCAACGCCGCCTCCCGTAGCGTCGTAGCCATGGATCGCTACAACGCCGCGCTCGAACAGCTCGAGCACAGGCTGAACGAACCGCTCGACGCCGCCGCGCTGGCTCGCATCGCGCACACCTCGGAGCACCACTTCCGACGTATGTTCGCGACGCTGACGGGAATCGGGCTCTCCGACTACGTGCGCCGACGCAGGATGACACTCGCCGCTGCTGAGATCACCCGTGGCGCAGAGCCGATCATCGATGTCGCGCTGAGATTCGGCTACGAGTCGGCGGATTCCTTTGCCCGTGCCTTCCGTGCGGTGCACGGCGTCACTCCCCGCGAAGCCCGCCGACCCGGCACTGCCCTCATCACACAGCCTCGCATCGTGCTGCAGCTGATCACGAAAGGACGCGACCTCATGCGATACCGCATCGAGCAGACCCCTGCCCTCCGGCTCATCGGGAGAAAGACCCGCGTGCCGCTCGTCCACCGCGGCCCCAATCCCGCGATCGAGGAGTTCGTGGCGTCCATCGCCCTCGAAGAGACGCTCGCGTGGAAGGCGCGCAATGACACTGCCCCACGCGGTGTTCTCGCGGTCACGACCGATCTCGGCGAGCCTCGCGCAGAAGGCTCCCTGCTGACGTACCTGCATGGCGTGGCGACAACGGGCGATACGCCGGCGGGCGCCGACGTGATCGATGTTCCCGCGAGCACATGGGCCGTCTTCACACCGGAGGATCGGAGCGACGACTCGCTCCAGCGGTTGTGGCAGGACGTGATCGTCGAGTGGCTGCCCGCCAACGAGTGGCGCCTCGCCCCCGGTCCCGAGATCGTCGCCATGCAGCGCGGTGCGGATGATGCGCTCGAACGGGAACTGTGGATTCCGATCGCTCCGGACCGGTAGCAGACGGTCATCGCCCCCGGAACACCGGCTCTGTGCGGATCAGGGAGCGGCCGGCCGGCGTGCGCGCACCATGCCCCAGACGATGCCGCAGACCAGAAGGATGACGGCCGTCATGCCGCCGCCGATCGCGATGAACCACAGCACGATCGTGGAGAACAGTCCGGCGAAGAAGCCGGGAAAGGAGTCTCCGCGGGCAGCGATGAAGCTGCTGGAGCTTCCTTCGACGGCATCGACCACGATCGTGTAGCCGCCCTCGGAAGGGGCGACGAACTCCGCTACGGTGCGAGCCTGCACATCGCCGATGCTGCTGTTGCCACTCACCGAAGGCATCCGCACCTGCACCTCGCCCTCGCTGCCCGTCACCTGAAGGTCGTCGCGGTGCATCGTGAAGCTCTCGCCCCGCGGCGTCGCCTCCCAGATCACGATGCGCTCGCCGTGGGTCGCGTAGATCTCCAGTTCGCCGGGCACCTCCCCGCCACCGATGGCGTTGGGCCCGGGCTCTCCGGTCGACGTCACGACACCCACAGGCAGGACGTTGAAGAACGATGAGACCCCGAACCCCGAGGCGACCAGGGAGATCGCCAGGAGCGCGGCTCCGACCCATGTCAGCACCTTGGCGCCGACACCCCACCTGCCGCGCCCCGCTCCCGCGGCGCTCTGCGAACTCGATCCTGGCTCCGGCATCGACATGGCCCGATCCTAACCCG
The DNA here is from genome assembly GCA_964406995.1 of uncultured Microbacterium sp. Taxonomy (GTDB): domain Bacteria; phylum Actinomycetota; class Actinomycetes; order Actinomycetales; family Microbacteriaceae; genus Microbacterium. Next base: position 10,110 of record CAYOTY010000069.1, on the reverse strand, counting down.
GGTGAGATCCCCGGGCCGGTGAGCCCTAGAATGTCTCGGTGACCTGGACCGTGTGGCTCTCCCTGCTGACCGCCTCCGTCGTCATCAGCTTCACCCCCGGTGCCGGTGCCATCAACACCATGTCGAACTCGCTGCGCGAGGGATGGAAGCGTTCCGCCTGGGGCGTGTTCGGGCAGCAGCTCGCGCTCATCGTCCACGTCGTGATCGTGGCCGCCGGCGTCGGCCTCCTCGTCGCCCGCTCCCCCCTGCTGTTCGACATCATCCGATACGCGGGCGCCGCCTACCTGGCGTTTCTCGGCGTCCGCCTGCTCGTCAGCAGGCCCATGGCCGAGAAGTCGGATGGCGATGCGCTCGCCCCGCGTGCGAGGGAGAGTCGCTGGTCGCTGATCCGCCGAGGATTCTGGGTCAACATGCTCAACCCCAAGGCGATCGTCTTCTTCCTCGCCTTCATCCCGCAGTTCATCCGGCTGGATCAGCCCGCGATCCCGCAGTACCTGATCCTCATCGCCACGGTCGTCGTCGTCGACGTGATCGTGATGTGGTTCTTCTTCGCCGCCGCCGCCAGACCCTTCCAGCGGTTCACCAGCACCCCGCGCGGACAGCGGGTGCTGAACGGCGTCTTCGGCGCTCTGTTCCTGGCGATGGCCGTCCTGCTCCTCTTCCTGCATTGAGAACGCGAGTGCGAGCGCCCGCATAGGCTGGGAGTGATGGAGATGGAGACCGCCGCATTCGAGGAGCTCGTCGTCGACGAGCTCGACAGGCTGCCCGACGAGATGGTCGAAGGGCTGGAGAACGTCGTCTTCGTCGTCGAGGATCGTCCCGAGGACGGCAGTCTCGACCTCCTCGGGCTCTACGACGGCCTCGCGCTGACCGAGCGCGGCGGCTACGGGATGGGCGAGCTCCCCGACCGGATCATCCTCTACCGCGAGCCGCATCTGGCCTCCTGCGAGAGCGAGGCGGAGCTGCGCGACGAGGTGCACACCACACTGGTGCACGAGATCGCCCACTTCTACGGGCTCGACGACGAGCAGCTGCACGAGCTGGGGTGGGCGTGAACGCCCCGCTGGCGACGCCCGACGTCGACGAGGAGCTGGAACTCGTCGCCGCGCCGATGGAGCCCTGGCAGGTCGTCGTCTGGAACGATCCCGTCAACCTCATGAGCTACGTCGTCCACGTCTTCCGCACCTACTTCGGCTACCCGGCAGAGCGCGCCAGGAGGCTCATGCTCCAGGTGCACCACGAAGGGCACGCCATCGTCGCCACCGGACCGCGCGAGACGATGGAGGTTCATGCGCAGGCCATGCACGACTACGGGCTCTGGGCGACCGTCCGAAAGGCACCGAGATGACCGATCGCATCACGCTTCTCCCCCTCGCCCGCATCGAGGGAGCCCATCTCGCGCACCTGATCGACGAGTTCCGCGGGCTGCTCGCCTCCAGCAACCCGCAGACCGATCCTGCGATCGCGCGCCTCGTTCCCGACGCCTACCCGGAGGACCCCGAGGCATCCGCAGCGTTCGCCGAAGGCACGCGCGCCGATCTGCTGAGCCGCCGTGAGCGCGACGCCGCGGTGGTGCGCACCGCGCTGGAGCCGTTCCTGACGCCTCCGGAGAGCGACGACGACGCCCTCGCACCGCTCGACGTCGTGATCCCGGATGCCGAATTCGACGCCTGGCTGCGCACGCTCTCCGCGATCCGGCTGGTGATGGCCTCGCGCCTCGGGATCGGCGAGGAGGATCATCACGACCCGGAGGATCCCCGTTACGGGGTCTACGACTGGCTCGGCTTCCGTCTGGACGGTCTGATCTCCGCCTCCGAGGACGACTCGCCCCGCTCCTAGGGAATCCGCACGATGATATCGGCGAGCTTCTGCGGCTCGTCGATCTCGATGTGGCGTCGCTCCTGGGCGGCCCATCTCTCCCAGTGCGGGCGGAAGGTGTCGCCGTCACGGTCGAGAGCGCGCTCTCGACGCGAGGAGTCCGGTGATTCGACCCAGACGCGCACATCGGCGAGCGGTGAGGTCTGCGCGGTCAGAGCACCGCAGCCTTCGAGGATCAGTCCCAGCGCAGGATCGATCGCATGGGCCTCTGCGGGTGCTTCGCGCTCCCAGTCCCAGCGATGCCAGGTTCCGATCAGACCTCGGGCGTGCGGATGCAGGATATCGCTGCGCGCCGTCTCCACTCCGGCGTCCAGCCCGTCCCAGCCCGGATAGATCGAGTCCAGAGCGACCAGCTGGACCCGGCCCCTGAGCGGCCAGCGCCCGGCCAGCAGACGGGCCAGACTCGTCTTTCCGGCGCCGCTTCGCCCGTCGATGAGGACGACGGGATTCGCGGCGGAGACCGCTTCGACAGCCGCCGTCAGCCGCGCCGCCGCCGCGTCGAGGGTGCGTGCGACCGGGTCGTCGTCACTTCTTGAGGGCACGGATGATGCGCGCGATCGCACGACCGGCGACGCAGACGAACGGCACCGAGACGGCGATGAACGTCACCCAGTTGGGCTCGAAGCGCAGCCCCTCCTCGCGGTGGACGTACACCCCGAGCGGGATCGCGAGGCCTCCCCCGCCCCCGCCGTCGGCGCCCTCGGCCTGGCCGCCTCCGAAGCCGGAGAAGGTCAGCGCGACCGGTGTGAACGCGACGCCGTCGATGACCTGAGGCTCGCCGTAGGCGCTCTTGACGCCGAAATCCGCGCTCTTCTCACCGAGTTCCACTGCAACGTTGGGCATGCTTCCACGGTAGTCGAGAAGACAGCGCTTGGCGATGGCTATGTTCCGCGCGACGGCGGACGCGGCGGCGCGGCGCGCTGCTCGCCGCGCCCGAGGTGCCGCGCCCGAGTGACCGCACCACCGCCGAAGCGGTCCTGCGCGGTGTCGAGGGCGTCCTCGACCTTGCGCCACTCCTCATCGTCGTCCCACAGTCCGAGCTGCGCTCCCCCGGCGTCACGGAGCTTCTCTGCGCGCACGCCGATCAAGCGGATCGGATCGGACCGGTCGATGCTGTCGAAGAGAGTCTGCGCCGCGGCGCCGATGCGCTGCCCGACCGCACTGGGCTCAGGAAGGGTCTGGGAGCGAGTGACCGTCGCGAAGTCGGAGAAACGTACCTTGATCGAGACCGTGGCCGCCTCCCACCGGGCGCGCCGCAGCCGGGCGGCGACGCGATCGGACAGCCGGAGCAGCTCGGAACGGAGGAACTCCCGATCCGTGACGTCGGTGTGGAAGGTCTCTTCATGGCCGACGCTCTTCTCCACGCGCTCGGTCTCGACCCCGCGCGGATCCTCTCCTCTCGACAGCGCGGCCAGTCGGACAGCGGATGCCGCGCCCACCGCGCGCTCCAACGCCGGCAGCGGTGTCTCGCGCAGGTCGGCGATGGTGCGGATGCCGCGGCTCTCCAGGGATTCGGCCGCTTTGGGGCCGACGCCCCACATCGCGCGCACCGACTTCGGCGCGAGGAAGTCGAGGGTGGCGGCCTCGGGCACGATCAGCAGGCCGTCGGGCTTGGCGATCGTTGATGCCATCTTGGCGACGTGCTTGGTCGCCGCCACCCCGACGCTGCACGTGATGCCCACCTCTTCGGCGACCCGCGCACGGATGAGCCGCGCGATCTCGCCGGGACTCCCCCACAATCGGCGCACACCCTGCACGTCGAGGAAGGCCTCGTCGATCGACAGGGGTTCCACCAGCGGCGTGATCGACTCGAAGATCGCCATCACCTCTCGCGAGACCTCTTGATAGCGGCGGAAATCCGGCGCGACGATGAGCGCCTGCGGGCACAGCCGGCGCGCCTGCGAGACCGGCATCGCCGAACGCACGCCGAAGCGCCGTGCCTCATAGGAGGCGCTGGAGACGACCGAGCGGCTCTCCGGTGCGCCGATGATCAGCGGGAGGCCGCGGAGATCGGGGGCGTCGAGCACCGCGACGGCGGCATAGAAGGCATCCATGTCGACGTGCAGGATGCGGGTGCCCGCGTCGTCGGCGCCCGCCGGCGAGACGAGACGCCCCGATCCATCCCCACGACCCATTCCTCCATTGTGCCCGCCGGCGCCGACACCCGGTCAGCGATCCGCGAGCTCCTGGAGGGACACGCGGTGACCGGCGAAGAACGGCGTCTCCTCCCGCACGTGTCGACGCGCCCCGGTCGCACGGAGCTCGCGCATGAGATCGACGATGCGCACCAGGTCGTCCGCCTCGAAGCAGAGCAGCCATTCGTAGTCGCTCAGCCCGAAGGTCGCGACCGTGTTCGCAAGCACGTCGCCGAAGTCCCTGGCGGCGGCACCGTGCTCGCGAAGCAGCTCACGGCGCTCCTCGTCGGCGAGCAGATACCACTCGTGCGAGCGCACGAACGGATAGAGGCAGAGATAGTCTTGAGGCGCATCCCCAGCGAGGAAGGCGGGAACGTGCCCGCGGTTGAACTCCGCGGGGCGGTGCACGCCGACCGCGGACCACACCGGCACCAGACCTTCATCCCGGGTCACCACGCGGTAGGCCGACTGGAGCACCTCGGTGTTCGCGGCCGTCCACCAGACGAGGATGTCGGCGTCGGCGCGAAAGCCCGCGACGTCGTACCAGCCGCGCAGGCCGAGGCCCTCGAGTGCGTCGAGAGCCGTCTCGATCGTCGTCGCATCGTGCGGGCGCCCTCGGAACACGGCGTACATCGTGTACGCGATCCCGGCGTTGACCTCATCGGCGACAGCACTGTGATCCACTCGTGGTTCAGACATCTTCATTCCCTTCAGTCTTCGATCCCGGCCAGCACCGGCACGCCCGTCACTTCGCCCTCTCGCATGCGGCAGCTGCCGGGGGGAGCCACATCGGGGAGGGCGCCCAGAGATCCCTCGACGACGATGCCCGGCTCCTCTCCGCGTTCCCTGGCGGCGCGCTCGAGGACGAGGTCCACCAGTCCCGAGACGAAGGCCGGGTGCACGCCGGACGTCGCGGCGCGCGCCGCCGACATCCCGAGCTCCCGCGCCGTGCTCATCGCCTCGACGTCGAGATCGAACGCCACCTCCATGTGGTCGGAGATGAACCCGATCGGAGCGATCACGACACGTGAGACCCCGCTCTGCCGGAGTGCGAGGAGCTCATCGGCGATGTCGGGCTCGAGCCAGGGCGTGCGGGGGTCTCCGGAGCGGGAGCAGTACGACAGGCTGGAGGTGACGTCGAGACCGTAGCGCTCACGGAGCCGTGCGTCGATCACCGCGCGCACGTCCTCATGCTGCTCACGGTAGCCGGGGCCGGTCGCCGCGGACGCACGCTGCATCGTGTCGGGGATCGAGTGCGTCACATACGCCACGTGGATCGTGCCCGAGCCTTCGATCCGCCCGGCCGCCTCGGCGATCGCCTGCGTGTTCGCCTCGACGAATCCCGGATCGTTGAAGAACGGACGGATCACGTCGAGGTCGAGGGTGCTCTCGCCCAGGGCCGCGACGGCGGCGGCGAGATGCTCCCGGTACTGGCGACTCCCGGAATACGAGGCGTACGCGCTGGTCACGAGGACAGCGATGCGACGCGCGCCGAAGGCGACCGCGTCCCGCAGCACGTCCTCCGTGTACGGGTGCCAGTTGCGATTCGACCAGAGAACGGGCAGTCGGATGCCGCGATCCTCGAGTTCGCGGGTCACCGCGGCCGTCAATGCGAGGTTCTGCTCGTTGATCGGACTGCGCCCGTCGAAGTGATGGTAATGCTCCCCGACTTCGGCGAGGCGCTCAGAGGGGATGCCCTTGCCTCTCGTCACGTTCTGCAGGAACGGCAGGACGTCGTCGGGCCTGTTCGGTCCGCCGAAGGAGCAGATCAGGAGGGCGTCATAGGGTGTCGCGAGCGTGGATGGAGATTCAGGCACGCACGACACCGTATCATCTGATGAAGAACTTCATCTGATGATAGGGTTGCCGTCGCCGTGTCCGACACGGCAGACCCTCCCAACTCACCCCCTCCCGCTTCTCGAGGAGTCCGTGTGCCGCACGCCCGCACCGCCATCGCCGTCACCGGCGGTGCGCTCCTGCTCGTCGCCGTCGTGGTGACATCGCTCGCCGTCGGAGTCGTCCCCCTCTCCTGGGCCGAGGTCGTCGGTGCGCTCTTCGGCGCCGAGGACGCCCCCGAGAGGGCGGTCGCCGTCGTCTGGTCGCTGCGATTGCCGCGGACGATCGTCGCGCTGCTCGTGGGTGCCGGGCTGGCCGTGGTCGGCACGACCATGCAGGCGCTCCTGCGCAATCCCCTCGCCGATCCCGGCGTCACCGGCGTCTCCTCCGGCGCGGCGGTGGGCGCCGTCGGCGGCATCGTCCTCGGACTCAGCGGCGGACTCGCCTGGGGCGTTCCGCTCGCGGCGTTCGCGGGAGCTGCGACGGTCGCGGTCATCCTCCAGTTCGTCCTGCAGACTCGTCGCGACCTCGGAGCGCCGGCCATCATCCTGGTGGGCGTCGCGATCAACGCGTTCGCGGGCGCGATCGTCGCCCTGCTCATCGCCAATGCGCACGACGACGCACTCGCCCGCGGGGCCATGTTCTGGATCGCCGGCGACCTCGAACTGCGCCAGTGGAGCCACGTCGCCATCGCCGTCGTTCCCATCGGCGTCGGCGTCCTCGTGCTCTGGGCGCGCGTCCGCCAGCTCGATGCGCTGTCCCTCGGCGAACAGGTCGCTGCGACCTCCGGCGTCGATGTCCACCGCGAGCGGCTGATCCTGCTCCTCATCGCGGCTCTCGTCACCGGTGCGGCGGTCGCCGTCTCCGGCGTGATCAGCTTCGTCGGGCTCGTCGTTCCGCACGCACTGCGATTGATGGTCGGAGCGACGCACACGGTGCTCCTGCCGCTCTCGGCACTCGGCGGTGCGGTGTTCCTCCTCATCGCCGACACCTTCTCGCGCGTCGCCTTCGCGCCCGCCGTCGTGCAGACGGGCGTCGTGTGCGCCCTCGTCGGCGCACCGGCCTTCCTCGCCCTCCTGCTCCGCCGGCGGGCACGATCCGAGGTGGCCGCATGAGCACGCTGCACCTGGATGCCGTCACGGCCCGCCGTGGGCGCCGTCTCTCCCATCCCATCACCCTGCGGGTCCAGCCCGGTGAGGTCCTCGCACTCGTCGGCCCCAACGGCGTCGGAAAATCGTCGCTCCTGGCCGCGATAGCCCACGCCGGCGTCGACTACGACGGGAGGATCACGATCGGGGATGCCGACGTGGCCCGGAGCTCCGCGCGCGAGCGCGCTCGGCATATCGCCCTGCTCGCACAGGACACGCACGGGCCCCACGAACTGCTCGTGCGCGAGCTCGTCGCCATCGGCGCGCGCGCCGGCGGCCACCGCGACGATCTCGACGACCGCATCGATGAGGCGCTCGCACGCGTCGACGCGACCGCGTGGCTCAGGCATCGCCTCGGCGCGCTCTCCGGAGGAGCCCGTCAGCTGGTGCACCTGGCACGCGTGCTCGCACAGGACACCGCACTCGTCCTCCTCGACGAGCCCACCGCCGCGCTGGACATCGCACATCAAGTGCGACTCGAGCGCGTCATCGGAGAGCTCGCCGCCGAGGGTCGCGGTGTGATCGTCGCCGTGCACGACCTGAGTCTCGCGCTCAACGCGGGCACCTCGGTCCTCATGCTCGTCCCCGGCGGCGAGTACGTCCACGGCCCGCCGCACGAAGTGCTCACGGCCGAGCGGGTCCACCACGCGTACGGCGTTCCCGCATCCGTCCATACCCTGTCCACCGGGCGTCACGTCGTGAGCGCCGATCACCATCACTCTGAGGAGTCTCCATGACATCTCCCTTCGTCCGCACCCTCGGCATCCTCGCCACGACCGTCGTCCTGGCGGCGCTCACGGCCTGCGCAGGCGCCGTCGGCGTCGAAGCCGACCCCGAGCCCGCCCCGACAGAGACGACCCCCACACCGGCGCGCATCGCGGCGCTGAGCTATGAGACCGCCGCCGTGGTCGCCGCGCTCGGTCTCGAGGAGAACCTGGTGATCGTGCCGGAGGCGATGCGCAACCCCATCCTCACCGACCATTCATCCGCGTTCGCGGACATCGCCGCCGTCATCCCCGTCGTCTCCGAGACGGATCCCGAGGCCGTCATCGCCACGAGCCCGGACATCGCACTCCTCACCGCACGACACGGTCTCGAGGACGGCGTGGCGGATGCGCTGAAGACCGCGGGGATCGAGACCCTCGTGCTGCACAACCCCTGGGCGACTCCCGAGGACGTGATCGCCGATGTCCGGACCATCGGCGAAGCCCTCGGAGCGGCGGCGGACGCCGAGCGGCTCGCGCAGGACCTCGCAGCAGGGCTCGTCGCCGCCGAGGCGCCGTCCGTGCCGGTTCGCGTGCTCGTGCTCAGCAACCAGGCCGGTCGCCCGTTCGTCACGGCGGGGGCCGCGTTCCCTCTCGCTCTCGTCGAACTGGCCGGCGGATCCGACGTGAGCGGTGAGCTGGGACTGCGGACCTCAGGCCCCATCACCGCCGAGCAGGTCGTTCAGCTCGATCCCGACGCGATCCTGCTCGTCGACATGAACGGCAGCGGCGAGAAGCTCTTCGCGCCGCTGCTGGACAGCCCGGCCGTCGCGACGCTCGATGCCCTCGCGAACGACCGCGTGCACGTCGTTCCCGGCCGCAGCGTGCAGGCGCTCGGGCTGCTCTCGACGGTGGACGGCCTCGCGGACCTCACCGGCTGGATCGCCGAAGTCGCCGCCACGCTGTAGCCTTCAGTGTGATCGAGGCTCGCGTCGAGGAAGGGAGGAGCGGATGTCGGATCCTCAGGGAAGCGCGCTCGCCCGAGCCACCCTCTCCACTCTGAGGGCGCGCATCACCTCTGGCGAGTGGCCCGTCGGGTCGCGAATCCCGACGGAGCCCGAGCTGACCGCCCAGCTCGGCGTCGGGCGGTCCACCGTGCGCGAGGCGATCAGATCGCTTGCGACTCTCGGCATGGTGGAGCCGCTGCCGGCGCGCGGGACGTTCGTGCGATCGCAGACGCCCGTGCCGTCGCTGCTCATGGAAGCCCTGTCGGCGTACACGCCCGCAGAGCTCATGGGCTTCCGCCGCGCGCTCGATGTCGAGGCCGCCCAATCGGCCGCCGCCCAGCGCACCGAGGCGGATCTGCGCGCGATGGAGGAGTCTCTCAACGACGAGTTCGATCCGTCTCGACGAGGGCTCGACGAGGCGTCCGCCAGTCCCGGCTCGCGCTGCTCCCGGTTCCACGGCGCAATCGCGCAGGCCTCGGGGAATCGTCTGCTCGCCGACCTCGACGCCAGCCTGACCGCCGCCCTCGCCACGGACGGGGTCACCGAGACGCTCGCCGCGCCGCTCGACCCGGCCGTGGTCATCCAGGAGCATGACCGCATCTTCACGGCGATCCGTGCGGGCGATGTCGCGCGGGTGGCTCACCTCATGGCCGTGCATGTCGACAACGCCCTGCGCAGTATCAACCACACGCCCATCGTGACGGAGCTGACGAGCCTGTCCGCCGACGGCGGTGTTCCTCCCGCCGCCTGAGCGGGTGCACCATAATCTCGTCCCGTCGCCGCGATCCGTCCCGGACCGCCAGGGACGATCACACCTGTGCGGCGCGCTCCAGGATCAGCTCGCGCACGCGTGCGGCATCCGCCTGGCCCTTCATGGCCTTCATGACGGCGCCGATGATCGCGCCCGCGGCCTGCACCTTGCCGTCGCGGATCTTCTCCATGACATCGGGCTGCGCGGCCAGGGCCTCGTCGATCGCGGCGATGAGCGCGCCGTCGTCGGAGACGACCGCGAGACCTCGGGCTTCCACGACCTCCTGCGGCGTGCCCTCCCCCGCGATGACGCCCTCGAGCACCTGCCGGGCCAGCTTGTCGGTGAGCGTGCCCTCGTCGATCAGATTCTGGAGGGCGGCGACGTTCTCCGGGCTCACGAGCCCTTCGGCGTCGCGCTCCTGCGCGTTGGCGACGCGGGTGATCTCACCGGTCCACCACTTGCGCGCGGCAGCGGGCGCCGCTCCGGCGGCGATCGTCGCCTCGACGACGTCGATCAGGCCGCCGTTGCGGACGTCCTGGAACTCGAGGTCGGTGAAGCCCCAGTCGGCCTTCAGCCGGCGGCGGCGCGCGACGGGCTGCTCGGGAAGCACGGCGCGCAGTTCCTCGATCAGCTCGGCAGAGGGCCGCACCG
>CAYOTY010000068.1:0-15156 GCA_964406995.1 uncultured Microbacterium sp. | reverse complement strand
CACGCCAAGAGCCGCGAGGGCAAGGCGCAGGTCGAGCTCGCGCAGCTCGAGTACCTGCTTCCGCGCCTGCGCGGGTGGGGTGAGTCGATGAGCCGCCAGGCCGGTGGCCAGGTCGGGGCGGGTGGCGCCGGCATGGGCTCGCGCGGCCCCGGTGAGACGAAGATCGAACTGGACCGCCGCCGCATCCGTACCCGCATGGCGCAGCTGCGCCGGCAGATCCGCGACTTCGCGCCGGCGCGCGAGGCGAAGCGCGCCGAGCGCCGCCGCCACACGATCCCGTCGGTGGCGATCGCCGGATACACCAACGCCGGAAAGTCCAGTCTGCTCAACGCCCTCACGAATGCCGGCGTGCTCGTGGAGAACGCCCTGTTCGCGACGCTGGATGCGACTGTCCGCCGCGCCGAGACCTCCGACGGGCGCGTGTTCACCCTCACCGACACGGTCGGTTTCGTGCGCAACCTCCCGCATCAGCTCGTCGAGGCGTTCCGCTCGACGCTGGAGGAGGTGGCCGACGCCGATGTCATCGTCCATGTCGTCGACGGCTCGCATCCGGATCCGGCCGCGCAGCTGCAGACCGTCCGCGATGTGATGGGCGACGTGGGAGCGCGCGACATCCCCGAGATCATCGCCTTCAACAAGGCGGATCTGCTCTCGCTCGACGACCGGCTGGTGCTGCAGGGGCTGGAGCCGAAGGCGCACTTCGTCTCCTCGCGCACCGGGGAGGGCATCGACGAGCTGCGATCGGCGATCGAGGAGACGCTGCCGCGGCCGGCGATCGAGATCCACGCGATCGTTCCCTACGACAGGGGCGGCCTCGTCTCGGCGATCCACGAGAGCGGCATTCTGCTCTCCTCCGAGCACGGCGAGACCGGAACCGAGGTGCGCGCACACGTAGGCGAGCGGCTCGCCGCCGAGCTCGCGCCCTTCGCGGTGGACTGAGCGCGCGTCACGTCCGTTCTGCAGGAGGCGGCGAGCATTGTGCAGGAGCAGCATGCCGCCTCGTTGCTCAGAGGCGGCTCCGGGCGCCCTCAGGCCACGGATGCTCCTGCACAGCGCCGGGAGCCTCCTGCACACTGGTCTCCTAAGGCCGGTCGCCGACGGCGTAGCGCAGGAGCACGCCACCGGTGTCGATCGAGCGCGATTCGAGCAGCGTCAGCGGGCGTTGCGGGCCGGGGGAGAAGAGGGGGTTGCCGCGTCCCAGGATCACCGGGGCGATGCCGATGAGCAGCTCGTCGACGAGCCCCGCCTCGAGCAGCGAACCCGTGAGCTCGGCGCTGCCGAACACGTAGATCGGGCGGTCGTCGAGGACCTTCCGGCGGGTGAGCTCCCCGACGATGTCCGCGGTCACCTCCGTGTTCTGCCACGTCGCCTCGGTCATGCTGCGGGAGGCGACGAGCTTGGGCGCCGCATTCATGTACGCGGCGATGTCGGCCTCCTCCGTGGCGTTCGGCCAGTACGCGGCCATGCCCTCGTAGGTGATGCGGCCGAAGACCAGAAGGCCCAGTTCCTCGCCGAAGCGCAGGCTGAGGGCGTGGAGATCCTCGCCCCAGATGTGCTCGTGCAGGGCGAGATCCCATTTCTCGGTGCCCTCGAAGTAGCCGTCGAGCGAGACGATGTCCCAGACGATGAGCTTTCCCATGCGGTCTCCTCTGCCAGCGTTCAGTGCGCGATGAAGCGTGCCTCGACGGTGGCCGAGACGACGATGTCGGAAGGCTGGTAGTCCATTCCCGCACCGCCGGCGGCATCCGAGGCGAACATCGCCGCCCTCATCATCGGTCGAGGGCTCTCCTCGCGCTGCAGCAGGCCCTGGTCTGCCACAGACACCGGCGTGACGACGTCACGGCCAAGAGCAGCGGCATAGGCCTCTGCGCGCGCCACGGCCACTCGGATCGCCTCGGTGGCCGCATCGCGCTCCAGCGCCGCCGCCGTCTCGGGCGTCAACCGCCAGTCGACATGGCCGATCTCCACCGCATCGCGCTCGGAGACCTTCGTCACCCACAGCGACAGCAGGCCGAAGTCGTCGAAGGTCGCGGTGAAGTCGATGCTCGCATGGTAGACGGGTGCGAGCCGCTTGCCCTCGGAGTTCCACGGGCGCTCGGCGCGTACCGACAGGCGGCTGCTGGACCACTCGATGAGAGTTCCGGCATCCACCCCGGTCTCCAGGCTCCTGCGCACCGGGTCGGCTGCGCGTCCGGCCTGATCGAGGACGGCCTCGCGCTCCGGACCCTCCGCCCGGACGGAAACGTGCACCGTCGCCCGCTCCGGCGCCACGCGCACCTCGTGCTCGCCGCGGACCGTGATCGTCACTTCGCTCATGGTGCCGATGCTACGCCAGCTCCTCGCCCCGCGGAACGCCGCATTCCGAATGCTCGGGGAATGGCGTGGGGACGGCATCCGTTGTAAGCTGTAATGCTCGGACGCCGCAAGGTGCTCGGGCTGGTAATTCCACAGTGTGACAACGGCTTCCTTCGCGAGAAGGACCACGGGGCTGATCGGTTTCGACAGCGCCTGTGAATCCACGAGAAGCGGGCCGAGGATGCAGGGTTATCTCGTAAACGCCCTCTGCAAACCTATAGTTGCCGATGCAAAGCGCAACGACTTCGCCCTCGCTGCATAAGCGAGCCCGATAGTCCGTCAGACCGTGGCTGATCTCGACACGGACTCTGGCGTCATCTAGAGATCTTGCTGAGCGGTGGCGTCTGGACGCCGCTCGGGACTTTTCCCAGACTGGGCTCGTCGACTTAGGTGTCTGTGACAAAGGTCGGAGCCGAGCAGAACGCTTCTACAGACTGCGCCCGGAGAAGGCGTGGAGACTCAGCGCTGGACGGGGGTTCGATTCCCCCCAGCTCCACGAGCCGTTGTCACAGGAGAAGCCCCGATCGCCGCACATGCGGAGGTCGGGGCTTCTTCGTGAGCGGGCTCAGCCGCGCCACTCGATGAGAGCGAGGTTCTGACGCACGTCGGCGAGAAGCACCCAGCCCTCGCCGAAGAAGTAGGTCATGCCGTAGCCCTCCTCGTCGACGACGAAGGCGTAGCCGGGATCCTCGGTGATGTACACGCCGTCGGGGGCGTTGATGCGCTGCCAGCCTTCGCGGACGAGATACTCCTGCGCGGCGCGGGCGGTGGTCTCCTCGACGGCCGCCCAGCCGAAGAACTGGCCGTGGTCGTTGGCGAGGTCGTAGTCCGACCAGGAGCAGATGATCCCCTTCTCGAGCAGCGTCTCGCCGATGCGGAACTCGTCCTCCAGCGCCGTCCAGCCGTCGGCCTTGATGCGGGCGAGGGTGTCGGCGTACAGCATCTCCTCGCACGTGGGGGCGACGAGCTCGCGCACCTCGGGTTCCGGCTCGGGCTCGGGTTCCGGTTCGGGTTGCTCCACCGGTGCGGCGATGGGCGGTTCGGGGGTCGGTGTCTCCTCGGGAGCGGGGCCGGAGCAGGAGGCGAGCGCGGCGGCGGCGAGGAGCAGCGCCGTGGCGAGGGCGAGGCGAGAGGAGGCAGTCATCGTCTTTCTCGGGTCGGAGGCGGGCGTCAGAGGGACGGCGGGTGCAGGAGCGTGAGGAACTCGTCGTGCAGCACCCCGTTGGTTGCTAGTGTCGAGCCGGCGGAGATCGTCTCATCGCCGTCGAAGGACGTCATGCGACCGCCTGCCTCCTCGACGATCGGCACGACGGCCGCGATGTCGTACTCCTTGACGCCGAATTCGGCGACCATCTCCAGGCGCCCCTCGGCGAGCATCATGTACGAGTACACATCGCCCAGGGCGCGGTCGCGCCAGACGCGATCGGCCAGGCGCAGCAGCTCCTCGCGCTTGCCGGCCTCCACCCACTGCGTGATGCTCTGGAAGCTCACCGCGGCCTCGTCGAGCGAGGAGACGCCGGATGCGGCGAGTCGCTTGTCTGCAGCATCCGCGGCCGTCCATGCTCCGAGCCCTCGGGCCGCCCACCAGCGCCTGCCGAGCGCGGGCATGCTCACCACTCCGACCTGGGGGATGCCTTCTGCGGCCAAGCAGATCAGCGTGCCCCAGAGCGGGACGCCGCGCAGGAAGTTGGCGGTGCCGTCGATGGGGTCGACGATCCACTGGCGGGCGGTGCCGCCCGCGGTGCCGTACTCCTCGCCGAGGATGCCGTCGTCGGGGCGCTCGGTCGTGATGAGCTCGCGGATGGCGCGTTCGGTGGCAAGATCCGCGTCGGTGACGTGCGAATGATCGGCCTTGGTGGAGATCTCCAGGTCGGCCGCGTCGAAGCGGGGAAGCGACTGCGCATCGGCGGCATCCGCCAGGCGCAGTGCGAAGTCGAGATCGCGCTGAAGCGCGGCAGAATCAGGGGAGGAAGGCACGAGTCCAGGATAACCGGCGGCCTTCGCGCCCGATTTCGTGGGGCGGTTATCGAGATGGTAATGTTGTCCCTCGGTCGGCTCGTTCGGCCATGCACCTCTAGCTCAATCGGCAGAGCAACTGACTCTTAATCAGTGGGTTCAGGGTTCAAGTCCCTGGGGGTGCACGGAATCGCCTCGGAGACTCTCGCCAGTCCTCGAGGCGTTTTCATTTCCGGTCCGGGGTGGGGCCTCCGGATCCTCGGAGCCTCTGTCTCAGTTCGGCAACGCCACTCGCATGAACTTGACACCGCACATCCGTCTGCTTACAGTTCAGATAACCTGAATCAGGTTTCAGAATTACCTTCCAATGTTGAAAGGCACGCACATGCGGGTTACGAAGAAGTTGCTGCTGGGCACCGTGGTCACCACGGCCGTTCTTGTCATGACGGCCTGTGCGCCGTCGACGAACACCCCTCCCGCCTCCGGCGGCGAAGGCGATGACACCCCCGCGCTGACCGAGGTCACCGTCGGCGTCATCACCAGCGAGACGGGCCCTCTCGCCGGCTACGGCAAGCAGTACCTCGACGGCTTCAAGGCCGGCCTCGACCACGCCACCGGCGGCACCGGCGAGATCGACGGCACCGCCATCAAGGTCGAGTACCGCGACGACGCCGGAGATCCCGACACCGCGGTCACCGCGGCCAAGGAGCTCATCGGAAACGGCGTGAACGTCCTCCTCGGCTCCGCGTCCTCCGCCGTCGCCCTGGCTCTGGCCGAGCAGGCCGAGCAGAACAAGGTCCTGTTCATCTCCGGCCCCGCCGCCGCCGACGCCGTCACCGGCATCAACGGCTACACCTTCCGCTCGGGTCGCCAGTCGGCGCAGGACGTCGCCACCGCCGGTGCCTTCCTCGACGACCTCGACGGCAAGAAGATCGTCGTCTACGCGCAGAACACCGCCTTCGGCCAGGGCAACGTCGCCGCCGTCGAGGCGATCCTCGGCGGCAAGGGTGCGACGGTCGAGTCCGTGCTCGTCGCCGAGGACGTCACCGAGTTCACGCCCTTCGCGCAGCAGGTGCTCAGCGCCCAGCCCGACCTCGTGTTCGTGGCCTGGGCCGGTGCCACCACGGGTGCGATGTGGCAGTCGATGACCCAGCAGGGCGTCTTCGACGCGGTGCCGGTCGTCACCGGTCTCGGCGACTCGCCGACCTTCGGCGCCTACGGCGAGGCCTCGGAGCAGATCAGCTTCCTGAACCACTACTTCCCGGGCGCTCCGAGCAACGCTGTCAACGACGCGATGGTCACGGCGATCGAGGCCGCAGGCGGCACCCCCGATCTGTTCAGCCCCGACGGCTTCAACGCCGCCATCATGCTCGTGCAGGCAGTCAAGGAGGGCCAGGGCGACGTCGCCGCCATGATCGCCGCCCTCGAGGGCTTCACCTTCGAGGGCCCGAAGGGCACCACCACGGTCCGCGCCGCAGACCACGCCCTCCTGCAGGAGATGTACACGGTTCGCCTCGTTGCCGACGGCGACACCTTCGTCCCGGAGCTCATCGACACCGCGTCGGCCGACTCCGTCGCCCCCTGAGCGGAACGAAGGCGAGGTTCCGCATGCGACGCACTGAGCGACTGTAAGGAGTCGAAGTGAGCACCCCCATCCCGTCCGCCCCGCAGGCGGAGACCCCCGGTTCGGCGCTGCGCGTCGAGGGCCTGGGCCTCCAGATCGGCGGCGCGACCATCCTGAAGGATGTCGATCTCGACATCGCTCCCGGCTCCCTCGTCGGAGTGATCGGGCCGAACGGTGCCGGCAAGACCACGTTGTTCAACGTGATCTCCGGGATCATGAAGCCCACCGCCGGGCGCGTCCTGATGGATGGCGAAGACATCACGACGATGTCCGTGCCCCGGCGGGCGCGGGCGGGACTGGGGCGTACCTTCCAGACCTCGAGCCTGTTCCCCAGGCTGAGCGTCCTGGAGAATCTGCGCCTGGCGGCGCAGGTCGACCTCGGCGGCAGCTACTCCATGCTGCGTGTGCCTCGTCGAGGAGACGAGGCCACGCAGCGGGCCATCGCCGCGCTCGAGCAGGTGGGGCTCGGCCACAAGCTCGACACCCCGGCCGGCGACATCAGCCACGGCGACAAGCGCAAGCTCGAGATCGCCGTGATGCTGGCCACGCACTCGCGGCTCGTGCTCCTGGACGAGCCCATGGCCGGTGTCGCCTCCGGCGATGTCGCCGGGCTCGTGGAGAACATCCGGCAGATGCAGCGGGCCAGCGGATGCACGGTCCTCATGGTCGAGCACCACATCGACGTCCTCATGGGGCTGGTCGATCTCGTCGCCGTGATGTACTTCGGCACGATCATCGCCCTGGACACCCCGCAGAAGATCATGGAGAACCCCACCGTGCAGAGCGCGTACCTCGGAACGGGGAGCACCGCATGAGCGAGCCGATCCTCACCGTCAAGAACCTGCGCGCCTCGATCGCCGGCCAGCAGGTCGTCGAGGACGTCTCGTTCGAGGTGCCCGCAACGGGCATCACCGCCGTCCTCGGGCGCAACGGCGTCGGCAAGACCTCGACCCTCCGCGGCATCCTGGGTCTCATCAGCCGCAAGGGCGAGGTGCGCCTGGCCGGCAGGCGGATCGACAACCTGCCCACCCACAGGATCGTCCAGCGCGGCGTCGGCTACGTCCCCGAGGACCGAGAGGTCTTCGCCGGGCTCACGGTGGCCGAGAACCTCGCCCTCGCTGAACGTCAGCGCGAGCCCCGGCACGAGTTCGTCGCGGAGCTCTTCCCCGATCTCGTCCAGCGCCGTGAGCAGCGCGCCGGCACGCTCTCGGGCGGCCAGCAGCAGATGGTCTCGGTCGCCAGGGCGCTCCTCAACGACAATCGGATCCTCCTCGTGGACGAACCCACCAAGGGCCTCGCGCCCAAGATCGTGACCGAGGTCTCCGCCGCCCTGCAGGAGGCCTCCAAGACGGTGCCGATCCTGCTCGTGGAGCAGAACCTGGAGGTCGTGCGGCAGCTCGCAGACGGCGCGATCGTCATCGCGGGCGGACGCGTCGTGCACACGGGCAAGGCCCGTGACATCCTCGCCGACGAGGACCTCACCCGCCGTCTTCTCGGAGTCAGTGCGGAGGCCCACGCGTGAGCACCCTCATCCTGACCCTCGTCATCGGCGTCGGCCTCGGCGCCCTCTACTTCCTCGTCGCCAGCGGCCTGAGCCTCATTTACGGGCTCATGCACGTGCTGAACTTCGCCCACGGCGCCTTCCTCACCCTGAGCGCCTACATCGGCTGGTTCGTGGCGCAGCAGATGGGCGCGACCACCTGGCCCGCCTTCCTCGTCTCGATCCTGGTGGGCGCCCTGGTCGGCGCGCTGTTCGCGACGGCCACCGAGCTCGTGCTGATCAGGCCCCTCTATGAGCGGCACATCGAGCAGGTGCTCGTCACGGTCGGTCTCTCCTTCGCGGCGATCGCCCTGTTCGAGGGCATCTGGGGCTCCGACCCGATCAACATCACCGGCCCCCGTTGGCTGATCCAGACCACCAATGTGCTGGGCGCGCAGATCCCGAACAAGTACTGGGTGCTGATCGTCGCCGCCGCGCTCGTGCTCGCCGGGCTCGTGCTGTTCCTCCAGAAGACCCGCTACGGCATGATCATCCGCGCCGGCGTCGAGAACCGCTCGATGGTCACGGCGCTCGGCATCGACGTGCGCAAGTCCTTCACCCTCGTCTTCGCGATCGGCGGCGCCGCGGCCGGCATCGGCGGCGTGCTGGCGATGCACTACTCGACCTACGTCTCCGCCCACCTGGGATCCACGCTGCTGATCTTCGCGTTCATCGTCACGGTCGTCGGCGGCCTCGGATCGCTGACCGGCGCGGCGCTCGCATCCGTCCTGGTCGCTGTGCTGCAGCAGGTCGCGAACACCTATCTCAACGGCACGGGCGACTTCATCGTCGTCATCCTTCTCGCGGTCGTGCTGCTGGTGCGACCGACCGGACTCATGGGGAAGAGGGCATGAACGTGAACACCACCTCCCGACCTTCGTGGAAGCGGTTCCTGCCCGCGCTCGCCGGAGCCCTGCTCGTCGTCGTCATGGCCCTGCTGCCGCTGCTGAACATCTCCATCCCGGGAGTGCTCCCCGGCCCGACCTACACGCCCGGAAGCCTCGCGCTGCTGTCGCTGTGCCTCGTGTTCGCGGCCCTGGCGCTGTCGTACAACCTGCTGCTGGGCACGGCGGGCATGCTCTCCTTCGGGCACGCCCTGTACTTCGGCGCGGGCGCCTACGGCCTGGGAATCGTGCTGCGGGCGACCGACCTCCCGCTGTGGCCCGGCATCCTCGTGGCGATCCTCGGCGGTCTCGTGATCGCCGTCGTCACCGGTGCGGTCGCGATGCGCGTCTCGGGCATCCCCTTCGCCATGGTCACCCTGGCCTTCGCCCAGGCGGGATCGGTGCTCGTGCGCCGCAACCAGCAGATCACCGGCGGTGAAGAAGGGCTCTCGCTGCGCACCACCCACGTGCCTGACTGGCTCGTGGGCGTCATCAACACGAAGAACCTGTACTGGCTCATGCTCGTGATCCTGGTGGTCGTCTACCTGGTCGTGCTGTGGGTGGACCGCTCGCGCCTCGGCCACCTCGCGGCAGCCACGCGGGAGAACGAGCTGCGCGTGCGCGTCCTGGGCCTGCGCCCGGTCTATGCACGGCTCATCGTGTTCGTCGTCGCTGCGTTCTGCGCGGGTCTCGCCGGCATCGGCTACCTGCTGCTGCAGTCGGGCACGCAGCCGTTCTCGGTCAGCGCCGACCTCACGATCACCGTCCTGGTGATGGTCGTGCTCGGCGGCGTCGGCTACCGCTGGGGCGCCATCGTCGGCGGCGTGCTGTTCACGATCCTCGACCAGCGCCTGAAGGTGCTCGCCCGTGCCGAAGAACTGCACGCGCTGCCGGACTTCCTGCGCATCCCGCTCACCGAGCCGCTGTTCCTGCTGGGCGTGCTGTTCATCCTCGTGGTGATGTTCCTGCCCGGCGGCATCGCCGGCACCGTGGACAAGTGGATCCGCAAGCGCCGCGGCAGCGCCCGCACCGAGGCCGCTCTCGAGCAGCTGGACGCATCCGATCTCGCGGATGCTGGCCAGGGCGGAGCGGTCGTGCGATGATTCCTGGAGTGCAGGAGAACGCAGAAGGCCCCCACACGATCGGTCGGTGGCTTCGCGAGCGCGCGGGATCGGACCCGGCCAGGATCGCGATCGATGACCGTGGCGTCGCTGTGGACTACCGGACCCTGCATTCCCGCGCCGAACGGCTCGCGCAGGCGCTGTCGGACGCCGGGTACGGCGCGGGGCAGCGCATCGCCACCGTCTCGGGGAACTCTGCCGATCATGTCGTGGCCTTCTTCGCCTGTGCGCTGCGGGGCATCGCCCTCGTGCCGCTGTCGTGGCGGCTGACCCCGTCCGAGCTCGCCGATCTCGTACCCCGGAGCGACGCGGCCCTGGTGCTCATCGACGACGAGTGCTCGGCGCTCGCCGCGGCGGCGCTGCACACGCTCGGCGAGCGGGCGCCCGCATCCGCCGTCCTGGGGGAGACCGGGATCGAGCGTGCCGTGCCGGCCTGCCAGGATCCGGCTCCGCCGCGGGCACCGCAGGACGAGGATGCGCTGCTGGTGATCTTCACCTCGGGCAGCGAGGCGGCCCCCAAAGGCGTGGTGCTCAGCCATGCGAACTGCTTCTGGAACAACCTCGCCCTCTCCCGCGCGATGCCGCTGACCTCCGACGACGTGGTGCTGGCGATACTGCCGCAGTACCATGTCGCCGGCTGGAACATCCAGCCGCTGCTGGCCTGGTGGATGGGGGCGACCGTCGTGCTGGAGCGCTCCTTCCAGCCGGGGCGCGTGCTCCAGCTCATCCAGGACCGCGGCGTCACCGTCATGATGGGGGTGCCCACGCAGTACCGGATGCTGCGCGACGCCCCCGAGTGGGAGAGGACCGATCTCGGCTCGCTCCGCATCGCCCTCGTCGGCGGGGCGACCATCCCCGAGGAGCTCGCGGCCGACTGGGCGCCGCGCGGCATCCGCCTCACGCAGGGTTATGGCCTCACCGAGGCCGCACCGAATGTGCTGTGCCTGCCCGCGGCGGAGCTCGAGCAGCATCCCGGGGCGGTGGGCAGACCCTACTCGACGGTCGAGGTTTGCCTCGTCGATCCCGACACCGGTCTGGCCCTCGACGGCGAGGCCACCGGCGAGCTGTGGGTGCGCGGGCCGAGCGTCTTCACCGAATACCTCGGAGACCCGGAGGCCACGGCCCGGGCGAAGGTCGGAGATTGGCTGCGCACCGGCGACCTGTTCTCCCGCGATGAGCGGGGCGTGTACCGGATCGTCGATCGCCTCAAGGACATCTTCGTCTCCGGAGGGGAGAACGTCGCCCCGGCGGAGGTCGAGCGGGCGCTGGTGACGCATCCGCTCCTCACCTCCGCGGCCGTCGTGGGCGTGCCCGACCCGGTCTGGGGCGAGCGCGGCGTCGCCTTCGTCACCGCCTCGGCCCCGGTGTCCGAAGACGAGGTGCTCGCCCATGCACGCACGCGTCTGGCCGCCTTCAAGCTGCCGGTGAGGATCATCCTCGTCGACGAGCTCCCCCGTTCCACCATCGAGAAGATCGCCCGCAGGAAGCTCCGCGACATCGCGCAGCGACTCGTGACCACACCCCAGGAGGCCAGCGATGCCCGCCGCGACTGACGCCGAGCAGGAGCTCGTCTCGCCCGCCACCGGGCGCCCGCTGACCAAGCGGGGCGAGGCGACCCGCCGCCGCCTGCTGGAGGCCGGGGAGGAGGTCTTCGCCGAGCTCGGCTACCACGAGGCGTCCATCGTCAAGATCACCGAGCGCGCCGGCGTGGCCCTGGGCACCTTCTACCTGTACTTCGACAGCAAGCAGACGATCTTCGAGGCGCTCGTGATCGACCTCAACAGCCGCGTGCGCCACTCGATGACCGAGGCGATGAGCGGAGCCCGGGACCGCATCGACGCCGAGCGGCGCGGCTTCGAGGGGTTCTTCCGCTTCACCGCCGAGCACCCGGCCCTCTACCGGGTCGTGCGGGAGGCGGAGTTCGTCTCTCCGCAGACCATGCGGCTGCACTACGACCGCATCGTGGAGGGCTATGTCGCGGGTCTCCGCCAGGCGCAGGGGGATGGCGACGTCGATCAGGCTCTCGATCCCGAGATCACGGCCTGGGCGCTCATGGGCATGGGCGAGCTGATCGGCATGCGGTTCCTCCTGTGGGAGCGGGATGCCGACGGCGCCGCCCCCGCGGCCCTCGATCCCGCCGTCATCGACGCGATGATGCTGTTCATTCGGAACGCGCTGGCCCCGCGGGCCACGAACGAGGAAGACGCGCATCAGCGCGATGCGCGGAGCGACCGGAGGGAGTCGAAGTGACCGAGCAGGATCTCGCCGGCCGGAGGGCCGTGGTCACCGGCGGCGCCAGCGGCATCGGGCTGGCCTGCGCGCAGGAGTTCGCCGGACGCGGGGCGCAGGTCGTCATCGCGGACGTGAACCGCGAAGCGGCGGAGACCGCGGCGCAGGAGGTCGGGGGAGAGGCCTGGGTGGTCGACCTCTCCGACACGACGGCGCTCGACGACCTGGAGCTGCAGGCCGACATCCTGGTCAACAACGCCGGCATCCAGCGGGTGAGCCCGATCCACGAGTTCGACCCCGAGGCCTTCCGCCTCATCCAGCGCATCATGCTCGAGGCGCCGTTCCTGCTGATCCGGGCGGTGCTCCCGGGGATGTACGAGCGCGGCTGGGGGCGCGTGATCAACATCTCCAGCGCACACGGCCTGCGAGCCAGCGCCTTCAAATCGGCCTACGTCGCCGCCAAGCACGGACTCGAAGGACTCTCCAAGGTGACGGGGCTGGAGGGCGGCCCGCACGGAGTGACCAGCAACTGCATCAACCCCGGCTATGTGCGCACGCCCCTCGTGGAGAAGCAGATCGCCGATCAGGCGCGCATCCACGGCATCCCCGAGGGCGAGGTCGTCGAGCGGATCATGCTCACCGAGAGCGCCATCAAGCGCCTCGTCGAGGCCGACGAGGTCGCCTCCCTCGCCGGCTGGCTCGCCTCCGACAAGGCCTCGATGGTGACGGGCGCCTCTTACACGATGGACGGCGGATGGACCTCCCGATGATCGCCACTCACACCTACCGCACGCTCGACGTCCCCGTCTCCGGCGGTGACCTGCGCGTGGGCGTCTGGGAGCCGGAGGGGGCATCGGACACCATCCCCACGGTTCTCGCGATCCACGGAGTGACCTCCTCGCATCTGGCCTGGCCGTTCGTCGTGGACCAGCTGCCGGGCGTGCGGGTGATCGCCCCGGACCTGCGCGGCCGCGGCCGCAGCAACGAGATCGCCGGACCTGCGGGGATGAGCGCGCACGCCCGCGACATGGTCGCCGTGCTCGATGCCTTCGACCTGGACTCCGTGCCCGTGATCGGTCACTCCATGGGCGGATTCGTCTCCGTGGTGCTCGCGCACCAGCACCCCGAGCGGGTCACGCGCGTCGTGCTCATCGACGGCGGCCTCCCTCTGGATGTTCCGGCAGGGCTCTCACCCGAGCAGCTCGTGGCGGCGATCCTGGGCCCCACCGCCGAGCGGCTCGAGAAGCGCTGGCCCGACGTCGGGGGATACGTCGCCGAGTTCTGGCGCGACCATCCCGCCTTCGCCGGTGCCTGGACCGAGGAGCTGGAACGCTACATCGCCTACGACCTCGTGCCCGAGGGCGAGGTGCTGCGTCCGGCGACGAGCCTCCGGACCACGGTCGACGACACGATCGACATGAACACCGGAACCGCGCTGCCGGAGGCGCTGGCGGACATCCGGCATCCGATGGCCTTCGTGAGCGTGCCGCGGGGCCTGCAGGACGAGGAGCCGGGGCTCTACGCCCCCGACCACCTGCAGGACGTGCTCGCGGCGCTGCCCTCGATCCGTCACGTTCCCATCGACGGGCTCAACCACTACACGATCGTGATGAGCCCGCAGGGCGCCGAGGCGATCGGCGAGCTGCTGCGCGAAGAGGTGCGTGCCGGGAGCGCGACCTCCGGTCGCTGAGCGAGGGGCTCAGCGGCGGACGGCCGCGATGCGCGAGGAGAGCTCGTGCGCGTGCGCCATCAGCGTGCGCCCGAGCGACTGGATGCGGTCGGGCCCGAAGCGGAACTCCACACCGGTGAGGCTCAGCGCCCACTCCGGGCGCCCGGCGCGATCGAAGACGGCGGCGCCGATGCCCCAGCTGCCCTCGACGATGAGGCCGGGGTTGACGGCGAAGCCCCGCGCCTTCGTCTCGGCGAGTCGCTCGCGAAGCGGCCCCGGCGCGTGCGTACGACCCCACTCGCCGGCCAGCTCGGGATGGCGCTCCAGATAGGCATCCACATCGTGGTCAGGAAGGAAGGAGAGGATGGCCAGCCCGGCGCTGGCGACTCCCAGCGGGAAGCGGATCCCCTCGCTGAGCACGAAGGAGCGGATCGGGAACGAGCCCTCCTCGCGGAGGAGGCACACCGTCTCATCGGCGCGCCGGACCGAGAGGAATGCGCTCTCCTCGGTCTTCACCGCGAGCGATCGCACCACATCGCGGGCGATCGAGACGATGTCGTAGCGTGTGGCGGCCACTGTTCCCATGAGGAAGAGCTCCGGTCCCGGCATCCATCGGGTCGTCGTCTCATCGCGATCGACGAGCCCTTCGACACGCAGCGCCGACAGCAGCCGATGCGCCGTGGAGCGGCTGAGCCCTGCCTTCGCGGCGAGTTCGACCAGGGTGCCGCCGTCGTTGCCGGCGGCGGTCACCAGGCGCAGCAGAAGAGCGGCCCTGGCGATGGCCTGGGCGCCCGGGACGGTGCGCGAGGAAGAGTGTTCCATAATGTGGACGTTACCGTCCGTCTCGGCCACATCGCAAGCACGGCCTTGGCGAAGCGGAGGGAGGAGGCGGATGCTGGAGGGACGACATCACCACGAAGGAGTGCCGCGTGATCGACAAACAGTGGAGTTCTGCCGCCGAGGCAGTGGCCGACATCTCCGATGGAGCCTCTCTGGCCGTCGGCGGCTTCGGCCTCTCCGGAAACCCCATCGCCCTCATCGAGGCCCTCCTGGCGCAGGGCACCAAGGATCTCAGCATCGTCAGCAACAACTGCGGCGTGGACGACTGGGGACTGGGTGTGCTGCTCGGCGCCAAGCGCATCCGCAAGATGACCTCGTCCTATGTGGGCGAGAACAAGGAGTTCGAACGGCAGTTCCTCTCCGGAGAGCTCGATCTCGAGCTCACGCCGCAGGGCACGCTGGCTGAGAAGCTGCGCGCGGGCGGATCCGGGATCGCGGCGTTCTTCACGCAGACGGGGGTGGGCACGCAGGTGGCCGAGGGCGGGCTCCCGCGGCGCTACGGCCCCGGCGGCCAGGTCGCGCTCGCCTCGCAGGCGAAGGACACCCGGATCTTCGAGTTCCATGGCGAGGAGCGCGAGTTCGTGCTCGAAGAGGCGATCGCCACGGACTTCTCGCTCGTGCACGCCGCCGTCGGCGATCGCCACGGCAACCTGGTCTTCAACAAGGCCGCCCGCAACTTCAACCCGCTGGCGGCGATGGCCGGACGCATCTGCATCGCGCAGGTCGAGCGTCTCGTGGAGCCGGGGGAGCTCGACCCCGACGCCATCCATCTCCCCGGTGTCTTCGTACATCGTCTCGTCGAGGTCGGCACCGACATCGAGAAGCGAATCGAGCGGCGCACCGTCGCCGTGGAAGGAGCCTGACCATGGGCCTGGATCGAAACCAGATGGCCGCACGAGCGGCCCGGGAACTCTCCGACGGCTCGTACGTCAACCTCG
>CAYOTY010000067.1:0-15225 GCA_964406995.1 uncultured Microbacterium sp. | reverse complement strand
CGCACACCGGGTACACGCTCGCGAAGTCCGGCATGCCGATGGTGCCGCTGGGGCTCGCCGCCGAGTTCGCGGAGGACGGCATCGCCGCGAACGCCCTCTGGCCGCAGACGACGATCGCCACCGCCGCCGTGCAGTTCGCGCTCGGCGGCGACCGGATGATGAAGGTCAGCCGCACGCCCGAGATCTATGCGGACGCCGCCTACGAGGTCATCACCCGGCCCGCCCGCGAGCGCACCGGTCAGACGCTCATCGTCGAGGACGTGCTGCGGGACGCCGGCGTCACCGACTTCTCCGGCTACGCCGCCGTGCCCGGCACCCCCGACTCGGA
Organism: uncultured Microbacterium sp.; assembly: GCA_964406995.1. GTDB lineage: Bacteria > Actinomycetota > Actinomycetes > Actinomycetales > Microbacteriaceae > Microbacterium. The sequence continues at coordinate 14,897 of CAYOTY010000067.1, read as the reverse complement.
GCTCTTCCCGGACATCTTCCTGGACTGAGGAGAGGTCAGATCAGCAGGTAGGCGGATCCGGCGATCGTGAGGACGATGATGAGGCGGTCGAAGAGCCGCTGAGACACTCGCCGCGCCAAGCCGATGCCGACCAGCGCGCCGACGACGACCACCGGGGCGAGCACGGCGTTCAGCAGGAGCGTCTGCGGGGTGAGGAGGCCGATCCCGACGAGGAAGGGCACCTTGACGAGGTTCACGATCGCGAAGAACCACGCCGCGGTGCCGAGGAACACCTTCACCGGGGTGCGCATCGCGAGGAAGTACATCGACATCACAGGACCCCCGGCGTTGGCGACCATTGTCGTGAAGCCGCCCAGTGTGCCGTAGCCCGCGGTCGTGAGCAGGTTCCTGCGCCCGGTCGGCGTCTCCGCCGAGGTTCTCCGTCGCTGCCAGAGGGTCACGCCGATCATCAGGAGCAGGGTCGCGCCGATCGCACGCCGGACGACCCCGTCGCCCATCACCGTCAGGAAGATCGCGCCCAGGATCACTCCGGCGAGCACCGCGGGGGCGAGCCGCAGGAGCGTCGGCCAGTGCGCGTGGCGCCGGTAGGCGATGAGGGCGAAGACATCGCCGACGATCAGCAGCACCAGCAGCACCGCCGTCGAGGTGCGGGCGGGCAGGACCATGGCGAACGCGGCGATGGAGAGGATGGAGGCGCCCGGCAGCATCGTCTTGGAGACGCCGACCACGAGGGCGCCGAGCCCGAGGAGGATCCACGCGGCGGGGCCGAGCTCGATCACGCGGGACTCTTCGGAGTCAGGCGCGCGATGACGGCGTCGACGCGCTCGGCGGCGGGGAGGGCCGCGAGAGCGCGGGCGAGGTCTGCGGTGGCCTCGTCGGTCGGCTCGAGTTCGAGCAGTGAGCGCACCCAGATCTCCAGTGCTGCCCGTTGCGCCTCGCCGACGGACTCGCCCGCCTCTGCGCGCCGGCGGATCGGGGCGAGCAGACGCTGCGGGATCTTGATCGTGCTGCCCTGACGGATCTGATCGAGCCGGTGCGCGATCCGGGGGTTCGCGAAGCGGATCCGGAGCTCTGCCAGCCAGTCGTCGATCTCGGCGGGCGGGAGGTCGATGTGGGCCCGCTGCTCGGCCCAGAGCGCTTCGATGCCGGCTCGCAGCCCGGCGTCGTCGAAGGCTTCGGCGATGGTGGCGTATCCGGCCAGGCGCCCGGAGGCGGCGAGGATGCTGTGTCCGGCGTTGAGCAGCCAGAGCTTGCGCTCCTCGTAGGGAGCGACATCGGCGACGAAGCGCGCGCCGCCGCGTTCCCAGGCGGGGCGGCCGCCCGGGAAGTCGCCCGCCAGCACCCATTCGGTGAACGGCTCGGTGACCACGGTCGCCGGATCCCCGACCCCGGTGAGCTCGCGCACGGCCTGGACGTCGGCATCCGTCGTCGCCGGGGTGATCCGGTCGACGACCGTGTCCACGAACGATGCGATCCCGACGACGGATGCGGCATCCGCCCCTGCCGCCGCCATCACCGCCTCGCGCAGCACGCGGCCGTTGCCGAGCAGGTTGTCGCAGCTGACCACCGCGATCGGCCCTGCCTCCGCCGCGCGGCGTGCCCGGAGGCCCGCCGCGACCCGCGCCGGGGGAGCGGCGGCGGGGGCGTACCCGGCCTCGGTGACCGTCACCGTGAGCACGGTGATCCGCGGGTCGGCGAGGGTGTCGATCCATGCCTCCTCATTGGAGCCGGGCGTCGCGCGCACGATCGACTGCACGGTCTCGGTGCGGTCGGCCTCCGCGGAGCGCTCCAGCAGCGTGTAGACGCCGTCGCTGCGCGAGAGGAGCTCGGCCGCCGCCGGAGAGCGCCCCGTGAACGCCACGATGCCCCAGGGGTCTCGGGCATCCGCGTTCCCCCGCTGGGTGTACCAGGCCTGATGGGCGCGATGGAAGGCGCCGAGCCCCAGGTGCGCCGTCCGTGCGGGCGGGTGCTCGGTGCGGGCGGGTGCGGGAGGCCGCGTGTCGCTCACGGGTGTCTCCTCACAATCCGGTCGCCCTGCCGATCATAACCTCGCGGCCGGCCAGGCGCGGGGCGATCGAGCCGACGATGCCCTCGGTGAAGTGGCTCGTCCGACGGTGCTCCGCGAGGGCCTCCTCGTCGGCCCAGCGCTCCACGAGCACGAGGTGGTGAGGATCGGAGGAGTCCCGCACGACCTCGATCCCGCGGTTGCCGGGCTCCGCCCGGGTCGCCGCCACGATCGGGGCGAGATCGGCGACCAGCCGCGCCGCGGCATCCGGATCCTCGGGGAGGCGGTAGTGCGCGACGGTGACGATTGTCATGAGCGGAGATCCTCGAGGGTGACGCGGTGGTGCCGGCGGGCGTAGCGCTCGACGGCGGCGAGATCGAGCGCGGTGTCCAGGCCGGGCGCGGTGGGCGCGTCGAGATGGCCGTCCTCGATCCGGGCGTAGAGCGACTCGCGCATGAGCTTGTGCGAAGGCTCGAAGGGGAGGTCGTCGGGGAACGCCTCGACCCAGGTCGTGTCCTGCCAGGCGAAGGAGAAGTGCTGGTGCACACCCGGATAGGCGTGGGTGGAGATCGGCTTCTCGTACTGGCGCGCGGTGGCGATGACATCGGATGCCGCCGAGATGCCGCCGAAGGTGAGCGCATCGATCCGCACGACATCGACGAGGTCTTCTTCGGCGAGCCGCATCACGTCGCGTGGCGCGGTGAGGTCGTCCCCGGCGCCGAGCGGCACCCCGACCTGCTCCCGCAGCGCGCCGACCTCGTGGAGGCGGTGCTGCGGGAACGGGTCCTCGACCCAGGCGATGTCGACGGCGGCGAAGCGGCGGATGGTCTCGGCGGCCTCGCGGACCGTGCGCCAGGCGCCGTTGACGTCGACCACGAGCTGCACCTCCTCGCCCGCATACTCGCGGATGAGTTCGAGGCGGCGACGGAGGACGTCGGGGTCGTCGTAGCCGGCGGCCTCGAGCTTGAGGGCCGGGTAGCCCTCGGCGGCGCGATCCGCGAGGCGCCGCGCGAACCGCTCGTCGTCCTCTCCCGGCAGCTCGTACCCCTCGACGAGGAGGACCCCGGCGCGGGACCGCGCCCCGCCCAGCAGCTGCCAGACCGGTGCGCCCAGCATGAGGCCGCGGATGTCCCAGAGGGCGACGTCCAGGAGGGAGCGGGCGTTGGCCAGGATGCCGAACTGATCGGATGCCGCGGTGGCCTGCCGCGCGCGCCCGGCGAGATCGCCGACGGCGAGGGCGTCCATGCCGAGGACGGCGGGGGCGAGCATGTCGACGATGGCGATGTCGGTGGGCAGGCCTCGGCTGATTGCGAGGGCGGAGCCCTCGATCCCTTCATCGGTGGTGAGCCGGACGACCGTGTAGTCGCGGTGGGTGATGGTGTTCCAGCGGAATCGGATCGGCACGTCGAGAGGGACGCGGCACGTCCAGGTGTCGATGGCGGTGATGACGGGCATGGTCCGGGCTCCTCGTGTTCGTCGGCGAACGTTGATCACAAAATTATCAAATTGTGGCGTCGATGTCCGTTACGTGATAACTTACACCTGTGTCCGAATGTTCGGACATGTCAAGCCGTGTCTCCACGAGACCGCTTCAACGAAGAAGGAGTTCCATGCGGTACACACGCACAGCAGCCATCACCGCCACTCTCGCTGTCGGGGCACTTGTCCTCTCGGCGTGCGCGAACGGTGACAACGGCAACGGCAATGCCGAAGAGCCCCAGGGCGGCGAGGCCGTCACCATCACCTTCGCGGCATCGATCCTGGGTGAGCCCACTCGCGGTCCTCTCCTGCAGGAGATGATCGACGACTTCAACGCCTCGCAGGAGGGCATCACCGTCGAGCCCGCCAGCATCCCGTTCAGCTCGTTCGGCACCACGATCGCCACCCAGCTCGGTGGCGGTGGCGGCCCCGACCTCATCGCCTTCGACCACCCGAACTTCTTCGCCGCGGTCGATGCCGGTCACGTCGAGCCGATTGACGACATCGTCGACGAGGACGCCCTGCTCCCCGGCAACGACGACCTCAAGATCGACGGCACGCGCTACGGGACCGCTCTCGACATCGGCAACTACGCCCTGATCTACAACCCCGAGCTGGTCACGAACGTGCCCACGACCTTCGAGGAGCTCGTCGCCGAGGCGAAGGCCCAGACCAACGGAGACGTCTTCGGCTACGCACTGCGTCATACCCAGGCCGAAGAGGCGGGCGTCTGGTATGATCTCTCCGGCTTCGTCTACGGATTCGGCGGGGCGTGGTCGGACACCGACGGCACGCCCACCATCAACTCGGACGAGAACGTCCGGGGCGTCGAGGCCTACAAGGAGATCTACGAGGCCGGTGTCATTCCGCAGGGGACGGATGCCGCGACGTACCGCAAGATGTTCGCCGAGGGCAAGATCGCGATGATGGTCGACAACGGCGGCATCCCGACCGTCGTGAAGGGCACGAACCCGGATGCCTCGCTCTCGGCCGCGGCCTCACCGCTGCCCTCGGGCACGACCGGTCAGGTCATGGCGGTGCTCGGCGCCAACGCCAACAGCAAGAACATCGCTGCGACCAAGGAGTTCTTCGGCTGGCTGCTGGCTCCCGAGCAGCAGGCGCGTATCCAGGCGTTCCTCGGCGGCTCGACGGCAGCGACCAAGGTCGAGCGCACGGCGGAAGAGCTCGAGAACGCGCCGTTCATCGCCGTCTTCGACGAGGCGGGTGAGAACGCCAGGACCTTCGTTCCCACAGGACTCGGCGTCGTCACCCCGCAGATCCGCACGATCGTGGTGACGGCCGTGCTGGAGGCGCTGCAGACCGGTGGCGACATCCGCGAGGCGCTCGACCGCGCCCAGGCGGACGTCGAAGGCCTGCTGTAACACCCCTTCCGGCGGCGGACCGGCACTGCCGGTCCGCCGCCGCTCACACCTAGGAGATCCGGATGACCTCCGTCACCACCACCGCGCCGCCGCGCTCCGATGCGCCCTCGCCGCCCGCGAAGCGCCGCCGCCCCTCGCGCATCCACGGCAACCGCTTCCTGCCGTACTTCCTCATCGGCCCCGCCGTCGCCTATCTGGTGATCTTCCAGGGGTACCCGCTGCTCCAGGAAGTCTGGCTCAGCATGACGAAGACGAACCTGCTGAACCCCAACAGGAACGAGTTCATCGGGGCCGACAACTTCGTCAAGATCTTCACCGATCCGCGATTCATGAACACGCTGTCGATCACCGTGATCTACGTGATCGTCTGCGTGATCGGCATCGTCCTGGTGGGTCTGGGCGTCGCACTCCTCATGGACCGCGACTTCCCCGGTCGCGGCGCCGCCCGCAGCCTCGTCATCATCCCCTGGGCGGCCCCCGGCGTGGCCGTCGCGCTCATCCAGGTGTGGATGTTCAACGGCCAGTACGGCGTGATCAACAAGATGCTCGAGCCCTTCGGGCTGGTGCCTCCCGGCGGTGTGTGGCTCGACAATCCGAACCTCGCCCTTCCCGTCGTGCTCGCGATCACGATCTGGCAGCTCTTCCCGTTCACCGCAGTGGTCATCCTCGCCGCGCTCCAGGCGGTGCCCGAGGAGCTGCGCGAGGCGGCCCTTCTGGACGGCGCGGGCATCTGGACCCGGTTCAAGGAGGTGACCTGGCCGGTGATCTCGCCGACCGTCGGCCTCATGGCGCTGCTGGTGACGATCTGGTCGATCCGCCGCTTCGAGCTCATCTGGCTGATGACCCAGGGAGGCCCGGTCGGCGCCACGAACACGATCGTCATCGACCTCTACCGCCGCGGCTTCATCAACAACCAGCTCGGCGAGTCGGCGGCGGTCGGCATCGTCGGTCTCGTCATCTCGCTCACCATCACGATCGTCTACTTCATCGTGTCGAATCGTCAGCAGAAGGGGGCGTGACCGTGACCATCGCCACGCAGCTCATCACGACCGGCTCGGCCGCGCCGCAGCGTCGACGCCGCCGATTCTCGATCTCGTCCACGGTCGCGATCGTCCTGATCCTCGCGGTGCTGGGGATCGCGGTGTTCCCCTTCTACTGGATGGTCGTCACGGCCACCTCGACCGACAGCGCGCTCTACGGCGGCTTCCAGTTCTTCCCTGATCTCACCCAGCTCGGGATCTTCGGCGACGTCGTCGGCAACTCGGCCGTGCTGCTGTGGCTGCGCAACAGCGCGATCATCGCCGCGGGGACCACGGTGGTCACCCTCCTGATGGCCATCCCCATGGCCTACGGCCTCTCGCGCTTCCGCTTCCGGGGCAAGGCGCTGGTGGGCATCAGCCTGCTGGTCACCCAGATGCTTCCCGAGGCGCTGCTGGTCGTGCCGCTGTTCGCGATCTTCGCGCGCTTCGGGCTGCTCGACGGCTTCGCCGGCCTGATCCTCGCGAACACCGCATTCGCCCTTCCGATCGTCACCTGGGTGCTGAAGAACTCGATCGACACCGTCCCGATCGACATCGAGGAGGCGGCCCGCGTCGACGGCGCCAGCCGCATGGGCATCCTCTTCCGCATCATCGTGCCGGTCACCGCCCCGACGATGGCCGCGACCGCCGTCATCGCCTTCTTCCACGGCTGGAACGAGTACATCTTCGCGCTCACCTTCCTCACCGATGTGAGCCTCAAGCCCGCCTCGGTGGGCCTGGCCGGCTTCGTCGGCGAGATCACCACGCCCATCCAGACCGTGATGACCGTGGGCGTGCTCTACACGCTCCCCGCCGTGGCGCTCTACCTGATCCTGCAGAAGTACATCGTGGGCGGCATGGCCGCCGGCAGCGTCAAGGGCTGACCCCTCTCTCCTCTTCCCCTCTCTCGAACCCCTCGAAAGGCCTTCCCCACATGCTCGGCACGAACGTGTCCACCGCCACCCAGCAGGAGGCGATCAACGCCCTGCGCGTCCTGTCGCTCGACCAGGTGCAGGCGGCCGGAATCGGCCACCTGGGCCTGCCGCTCGGCATGGCGCCGGTCGTCTACACCCTGTTCACCCGTCACCTGGTCGTCGATCCGGCGCACCCCGACTGGGCGAGCCGCGACCGCTTCGTGCTCTCCTGCGGGCACGGCTCGGCGCTGCTCTACAGCGCGCTGCACCTCGCCGGCTTCGATGTCACCCGGGAGGACCTCGCGGCCTTCCGCACCTGGGAGAGCAAGACCCCGGGACACCCGGAGTCGGATGCCACCCCGGGCGTGGACGCGACGACCGGTCCGCTCGGGCAGGGCATCGCGAACGCGGTGGGCATGGCGATCGCCGAGGAGATGGCCGCGGCCAGGCTCACGACCGGCAGCGCCCCGCTCGTCTCGCACCGCACCTTCGCGCTCGTCTCGGACGGCGACCTCATGGAGGGCGTCGCGCTGGAGGCCATGGCGCTCGCGGGCCGGTTGAAGCTCAGCCGCCTGGTCGCGTTCTACGACGACAACGACATCGTCATCGACGGCCGCGCCGCCACGGTGCACGATGCGGCAGGCACCGTCCGCGCCCTCGAAGCGCTGGGCTGGCATGTCACCGCTCCGGTCGACGGCAACGACGTCGAGGGGATCGACCGTGCGATCGGCGAGGCGCTCGCCGAGACCGAGCGTCCCTCGCTCGTGCACGTCCGTTCGCAGATCGGCTTCGGCTCGACCCTCGTCGACACCCCCAAGATCCACTCCGGCGCCGTCAGCGCCGAGGAGGCCGCACACATCCGCTCTGCCCTCGGCTGGCCACTGGAGGAGACCTTCGCGGTGACGGATGCCGCACGCGCCGAGTGGGCGGTCGTCGCCGAGCGCGGCGCCCGGGCCCACGCCGACTGGGAACGGCTGCGGGATGCCGCAGACAGCGCCGGCGCCGCAGAGGCCCTCGCCCGCTGGCAGCGCCCCTTCGAGCGGACCGACATCGAGGCCGCGCTCGCCGAGGTGGAGCTGCCGGAGGCTCCCGAGGCCGCGCGGGTCTCGGGCGGACGCATCCTCGCCGCCCTCGCGCGGCGCTTCGACAACATCGTGGGCGGCTCCGCCGATCTCGTCACCGCGACGATGACCGAGGTGCCGGACTCGGGGACCTTCGGACCCGAGGATCGCGCCGCACGCAACATCGCCTTCGGCATCCGGGAGCATGCGATGAGCGCGATCAGCAACGGCATCGCGCTGCACGGACTGTTCCGCCCCTTCGCGAGCACCTTCATGATGTTCGCCAGCTACCAGGCCAACGCCCTGCGCATGGCGGCGCTGCAGCACCTGCCCGTCGTGCACGTGCTCACGCACGACAGCGTGGGCGTCGGAGAGGACGGTCCGACGCACCAGCCCATCGAGGTGCTCGCGATGCTCCGGGCGACTCCGAACACGACGGTGTTCCGGCCCTCGGACGCGCGTGAGACCGCCGCCGCCTGGACCGAGGCGCTCCTGCGCACCGAGGGTCCGACCATCCTCGCCCTCTCGCGCGCGCCGATCGGTCAGCGCACCCCGGAGGGCATCGTCGGCGACCCGGGCCGCGGCGCGAGCATCCTCCTCGCCGCGGAGAACGCCGACATCGACCTGGTCGCCTCCGGCAGCGAGGTCGACCTCGCCGAGGCCGCGCTTCCCGTCCTCGCCGAGGCCGGGGTCACCGCGCAGCTGGTGTCGGTCACCTCGCACGAGGCCTTCCGCGCGCAGCCCGAGGACTACCGCCGCTCGATCCTCGACCCCGCGCGTCCGCGCCTGGTCGTCGAGGCCTCGGCCGGTCAGGCGCTCTGGGCGCTGGCCGGGCGCCGCGGCGGCGTGCACGGGATCGACCGCTTCGGAGCATCCGCCCCGCCCGCGGTCATCTTCGAGAAGCTCGGATTCACACCGGATGCCGTCGCCGGCGCGGCGCTGGCACTGCTCGACGAGTTGGGGGAGGCCCACGCATGACTGATTCCTTCGTTCCCGCAGGATCGACCGCCCACGATGGCTGGGCGACCTTCATCACCCCCGAGTCGGCCGGGTGGGGCTACAGCGGCGTGCGCGTCGCCGAGCTCGCCGCCGGCGCGAGCCTGACGTTCACGCTCGATCGGGACGAGGCGATCCTCGTCCCGATGGAGGGCTCCTACCTCGCCGAGGTCGAGGGACACGGCGCGCAGCGCCTGGAAGGACGCGCGGAGGTCTTCGCCGGTCCCACCGATGTGCTCTACGTGCCGCTGGGCTCCACGGTGACGATCACCGCCGAGGGCGGCGGGCGGGTGGCCGTGCCGACCGCGCGGGCGAAGAACGTCCACCCGGTGCAGTATGTGGCCGCCGCCGACGTGCCCGTCTTCGTGCGGGGTGCGGGGCCGTGGTCGCGTCGCATCCGAGACTTCGGCAACGCCGGCATCATCGAGGCCGACCATCTCATCGCCGTCGAGGTCGTCAACCCGGGCGGCAACTGGTCGGGGATCCCCCGTCACAAGCACGACACGCCGGGAGAGCACGAGTCGCAGCTGGAGGAGATCTACCTCTTCGAGGCCGCGACCACTCCCGGCGGCGAGGGCTACGGGATCATGCGGGTCTCCTCCTCCGAGGCCGGCGAGATCGACGTCACCGAGGAGGTGCGCTCGGGCGATGTGGTGCTCGTGCCCTTCGGGTGGCACGGTCCGGTCACCGCGCCGCCGGACACCGACATCTACTATCTGAACGTGATGGCCGGTCCCACCGGGCGTGCCTGGAACGTCACCAACACCGAAGAGGACGCCTGGGTCGCCCAGAAGTGGGAGAGCATGGATGCCGACCCGCGTGCCGTCCGCGAGGGCCGCCCGAGCGCCGCGCACTGATCCGCAGCATCCGATCGCAGGGAGAACGAGATGAGACTGGACCCCGACGTACGAACCCTCGGAGACCTGACCGGACGCACCGTCCTCGTCACCGGGGCCTCGAGCGGCATCGGCGCGGCCACGGTCACGCGGTTCCTCGCCGCCGGCGCACGTGTGCACGGCGTCGCCCGGCGCGGCGAGGAGATGGAGCGCCAATGGCCGGAGGAGATCGCCGAGGGCCGCTTCCATGCGCACCCGCTCGACGTCTCCGACGGCGAGGCGGCGCAGGCGCTCATGGACGAGCTGGCAGAGAACGACCCGGTCGACACGATGGTGCTCGCCGCCGGGCGCAACGTCAACCCGCGCGCCTTCGGCGAGGTGTCATTCGAGGCCTTCGACGAGCTGATGAAGGTCAACATCTCCGGGGTGTTCTACTTCCTGCGCGCCGGCGTCCAGCAGCTGCGGGACAGCCGCGGCGACGCGGTGCTCATCTCGAGCGTCTCAGCGCTCTGGCCCGATCACTCCGGCCCGGCCTACCAGGCGTCCAAGGCCGCCCTCGTGGCGATGGCTCGCGGGATCGCTCGTGACGAGCATGCCCACGGCGTGCGCGTGACGACCATCATGCCGGCGTTCGTGAACACGCCCATCGTCGATCGACGCCCGGTGCCGCCGCCCGCGGAGCTGCGAGGGCTGTTCATCCAGCCGCAGGACGTCGCCGAGGCCGCGCTCGCCGCGATCACCCTTCCGGGACGCACCACGGTGTCGGAGATCACGCTGACCGCCACGCGCCTCCAGTCGATCGGCAACACGCAGAACGCGAACCCCGAGATCCCCGAGGAGCTGCGCGCCGAGCTCGGTCTCTGAACCCGCTCTTGCGCGCACTCGGTGCATAAGAGCGGATGCGGTGCGCGACACGCTGTCTCCCCTGCGGCGTGTCGCTCGGGCCGTCCGCAGTTGTGCACGGGCTCTGAGCCCCGCTGTCAGCGACCCTGGATGGTCTCCGCGGCCCGCTGCAGCGGGGCGATCATCTCCTCGGCGATCTCGCGGAGGTCGGAGGAGAGCCCGCCCACGGACAGGGAGGCGATCGCGGTGCCCCGGGTGTCCTGTACCGGCACGCCGACGCTCGTGATCCCCACGGTGACGTCGTCGACGGCGATCACGAAACCCTGCTCCCGGGTCGACGCCGCATCCGCCGCCAGGGCCTGGGGCTCGGTCAGGGTGAACGGAGTGTAGGACTCGGCGACGCCCCGCTCCGCGGCGGGCAGGTGTGCACGCAGCGCCCGGGATGCCGCACCGGCATTGAGAGCCAGCGAACCGCCGGGTCGGAGGATCAGCAGCTCGATTCCGCGTCCTCGCGCCCATTCGACGCACACCGCCGCCCCGGAGCGGGGAACCGCCAGGTAGGCGGTGAACCCTGTCTCACGGGCGAGTCCGGCGAGCACTTCTCGAGCACCCGTCCACTCGCTGCGGGCCTCGCGGGAGGCATCGGCCAGATGCAGCCAGCGCTGACTGAGATCGACGGTGCCGTCGGGGCGAGAGGCGACGAGGTCGATCGCCCGCAGTCCGTCGATGAGGCGGTAGGCGCTCGACCGGGGCACCGCGATCCCGTCGGCCACCGCCGAAGGGGTGAGCGGGCCCTCCGAGCGGAGGAGGTCGATGATGGCGTGGGCCTTGGCGAGCGACTTGATCGGTTCAGCCATGGACGGGCTCCCTCTCTGCGGCATCCGTGGCGAGATAGCCGAGGGAGGCGCTGACCTTCGCCGCACCCGCGACGACCGTCTCGGTGAGGGCGGGGACATCGCTGTCGAGCACGGCGGGGCGGAGCCCGCTGACCGAGATCGCCGCGATGACATCGCCCCGGTGATCGCGCACGGGCGCGCCGATCGCGGCAACGCCGGGGGTGACGTCGCCGTCGGAGATGGCGTAGCCCTGCCGCAGCGTCTTCTCCGCATCCGCCCGGATCTTCTCGCGCGGCGGCACCGGCGGGTCGTTCGGGTCGAGCCGGAACTCGCCGTCGATGACCTGCTCCCGGTCGGCGTCGGGGAGGGTCGCCAGGAGCACGCGCGGCCCGGCGCCGGCGAACAGCGGGGTCGATGACCCGATCATCGTGGCGAGGGAGCGCACATCGCGCCCCTCGATCCGCTCGATGCAGACGCTGCGGGTGAAGCGGCGCACGAGGAGGTAGACGGTGAGGCCGGTCTCGCTGTGGAGCCGCTCGAGCACGGGGAGCGCGTGCGCGCGGATGCTCAGGCGATCTTCCACCGCGTAGCCGAACCGCATGACGTCCAGACCCAGGCGGTAGCGGCCGCGGGTGGTGCTGGACTCGACCCAGCCGAGGGAGGTGAGGCTGGTGAGGATGCGGTAGAGCGAGGAGACCGGTTCGTCCACGAGGGCCGAGAGCTCGGCGACGGTCGGGTCGGGCTGCGCTTCGAGGGCGCGCAGCACCGCATCCGCCTTGTGCAGGATGTCGAGCCCGGATGCGGGGGGTGCGCTCTCGCTCATGTTTCTAATTCTTGCATAGTGGTCACACTGTCCGCTGTGTAAGATACAAGAAATGATGTTTTGTTCTGACAAAGGAAGTGGCATGGCAACGCAGCTCATCCGCGACACCGCGCAGCTCGAACGGTTCGCTCGCCGGGGGCGGTGGGAGGTCATCTCGACCGTCGCTCGCAGCGGCGCGGGGCACATCGGCGGGCCGCTCTCGGCGATGGATCTGCTCGTCGCCCTCTACTTCGGTCAGCTGCGCATCGATCCCGAACGTCCTGACGATCCCGCTCGCGACCGCTTCATCCTCTCGAAGGGGCACTGTGCGATCGGTCTCTACACGGCCCTTGCGCTCCGCGGCTACTTCCCCCTGGACGAGCTCGCGACCTTCGATCACGGGGACTCGCGCCTGCAGGGTCATCCCGACATGCTACTGACCCCCGGCGTCGATTCCTCGACCGGCTCACTGGGCATGGGTCTGTCCGTCGGCGCGGGGATCTCCCTCGCGGCCAAGGCGCAGGGCAGCGACGTGCACACCTGGGTGATGATGGGCGACGGAGAGATGCAGGAGGGAATGGTCTGGGAGACCGTCATCTCGGCACCGCGCTTCGGCCTCGACAATCTCACCGCGATCGTCGACCTCAACGGCCTTCAGCAGTACGGCTGGCAGGGCACGGGCGAGGACCGCTTCGATCGCAGCGAGCCCTTCGGGCATGTGGATCTTCCCGCGGTCTTCCGCGGGTTCGGCTGGAACGCGATCGAGATCGACGGCCACGACTTCGCCGCGATCTTCGCCGCCTTCGACGAGGCCTCCGCCGCCCGTGGCCGGAGCGGCCGGCCGACCGTGATCATCGCGCACACCGCCAAGGGGCGCGGCATCTCCTTCACCGAGGGCACGTATCAGTGGCACAACGGTCTCGCCACCCAGGAGCAGCTGGCTCAGGCCCGCCGCGACCTCGGCATCGAGGAGAGCGCACGAGAAGAGAGGGAGGGCGCACGATGAAGGCGCAGCGACTGGTGTGGGGCGAGACGATGCTCGAGGCATCCCTGCGCGATGACCGGGTGCGGGTGATCGACGCGGACCTCGCGACCTCGACCCGCTCCGACCTCGTGGCCGAGGGCAATCCCTCCGCCTTCGTGCAGGCCGGCATCGCCGAGCAGAACATGGTCGGCATGGCGCTGGGCATGGCGACCATGGGGTATCGCCCCTGGGTGTCGTCGTTCTCGGTCTTCCTCACCCACCGTGCGATCGACCAGGTGCGCATGCTCGTCTCGCAGACGAAGATGCCGATCCGCATCGCCGCCTCCTATGCAGGACTCCTCAACGGCGCCTCGGGAAAGACCCACCAGGATCTCGCCGACCTCGCCATCATGCGCGCGATGCCGAACATGACCGTGATCGCGCCCGCCGACGAGCACGAGGCGCGGGCGGCGACCCTCTGGGCGTGCGAGCACGACGGTCCGGTGTTCGTCCGCTACGCCCGCGACGGCGTGGAACCCGTCTTCGACGAGGGGCATGTCTTCGAGCCGGGCGTGCCGCGACGGCTGCGCTCGGGCGGAGACGTCGTCCTCGTGTCGACGGGCGTGCAGACCTCCCGGGTCATGCGCGCGGCGGCCCTGCTGGCGGATGCGGGTGTCGAGGCATCCGTCGTCCACGTCGCCACCCTCAAGCCGCTGGACGAGGAGGCGCTCGCAGGGCTCCTCTCGCCGTTCGACCTCGTCGTCTCGATCGAGGAGCATGCGCCCTCGGGCGGCCTCGGCAGCCTCGTCGCGGAGGTCATGGCCACGAGGGGAAGCCGTGCACGCCTGGCGATCCACGCGCTGCCCGACAAGTGGAGCGAGTCGGGCCCGAACCCCTTCCTCCTGGACAAGTACGGCCTCTCGCCCGAGCGGGTCGCCGAGCGCGTACAGGCGGAACTGCGCTCGCCCAGCGGCCTCCCACCCGCATCCGCGTAGTCTTGGGGGCATGACCGAGCCTCGCACCCCTTCCTCCGGCGCACCCCGACAGGTGCGCCCGCGTACCGAGGGATGGACCCAGAAGAAGGATGCCGAAGGGCGCCCTCTCCTTCAGTTCGCGAGCCCGAAGCGGGGGAAGCCTCCCGTGCACTTCGCCGACCTCACGCCGGAGGAGCGCGTGGCGAAGGTGGCCGAGCTGGGGCTGCCCGGCTTCCGTGCGAAGCAGTTCGGCACCCATTACTTCCGGCACTATACCTCCGACCCGGCGGAGATGACCGATCTTCCCGCCGAGGGGCGCGAGGAGCTCGTCGCCGGGCTCCTGCCGCCGCTGCTCACCGAGGTGCGACGTCTGCAGACCGACGACGGCGACACGATCAAGTTCCTCTGGCGCCTGCACGACGGCGCGCTCGTCGAGTCGGTGCTCATGCGGTATCCGGGGCGGATCACGCTGTGCGTGTCGAGCCAGGCCGGATGCGGCATGAACTGCCCCTTCTGCGCGACCGGCCAGGCGGGCCTGACCCGCAACATGTCCACCGCCGAGATCGTCGACCAGGTCGTGCGGGCGAACCGCCTCATCCGCTCCGGCGGGCTGGGGGAGGCCGAGCACCCGGACGAGCGGGTCACCAACATCGTCTTCATGGGGATGGGTGAGCCGCTGGCCAACTACAAGCGCGTGATGGATGCGGTGCGCACGATGGTCGCGCCCTCGCCCGAGGGTCTCGGCATGAGCGCTCGCGGCATCACCGTCTCGACCGTCGGACTCGT
>CAYOTY010000066.1:0-15254 GCA_964406995.1 uncultured Microbacterium sp. | reverse complement strand
CCTCGACCGCGAGCTCATCGGAAACGTCTCGCTCAAGGTCGTCGACATCGGGCGTCCGGACGCCTGGGAGGTGCAGGGCCGCGGCGAGCTCGCCCTGGCCATCCTCGTGGAGAACATGCGTCGCGAGGGCTTCGAGCTCACCGTCGGCAAGCCGCAGGTCGTCACCCGCAAGGGCGAGGACGGCAAGGTGAAGGAGCCCTACGAGCACCTCACGATCGATGCGCCCGAGGAGTACCTGGGCGCGATCACGCAGCTGCTCGCCGCCCGCAAGGGCCGCATGGACGGGATGACCAACCACGGCACCGGCTGGGTGCGCATGGAGTTCGTCGTGCCCTCGCGCGGCCTCATCGGCTTCCGCACGGAGTTCATGTCGATCACCCGCGGCACCGGCATCGCCAACGCGATCTCGCACGGCTACGACGACTGGGCCGGGCAGATCGTCGCCCGCGCGTCCGGGTCGATCGTCGCCGACCGTGCGGGCGTCGCGACGCCCTTCGCGATGATCGCGCTGCAGGAGCGCATGAGCTTCTTCGTCCAGCCGACCGAAGAGGTCTACGAGGGAATGGTCATCGGCGAGAACTCGCGCGGCGAGGACATGGACGTGAACATCACCAAGGAGAAGAAGCTCACCAACATGCGCTCGTCCACGGCCGATGCCTTCGAGTCGATGACGCCGCCGCGTCAGCTCTCGCTCGAGGAGAGCCTGGAGTTCGCCCGCGACGACGAGTGCGTCGAGGTGACCCCCGAGAAGGTGCGCATCCGCAAGGTGATCCTCGACCAGACGATCCGCGCGCGCGAGACCTCGCGTCTGAAGCGCCAGGACGCGAACGCCTGAGCCCGGCGACCCCTCACGCGCATCGGTCGGAGACATCACCGCGCAGTCGACGCCGCGCGGGCGGCCGGGCGGTGATCGCGAAGACCTCGACCGTCTCCTGACAGCGCGCCGTGGACAAGGCTGGACGCGGCGGATCGCGGGGGTCTATGGTGAGTGCGTGATACCCACTGCTCTCGCTGGAGTTGCCCAGGAGGTCTCCACCGGGGTGCTCCCCGAGTGGGGTCGGGTGGATGAACTGGTCCGCGAGGCGCATCGACGGTTCGCGGACGATGACGAGGGCACCGTCGCCGACTACATCCCGATCCTCGGGCGGGCCGATCCGGCGCTCTTCGGGCTCGCCGTGATCGAGGCGAGCGGCGGCATCCACGATGCGGGGGACTCGCTGCATCCCTTCTCGATCCAGTCGATCTCGAAGGCCTTCGTCTATGCGCTCGCGGTTCAGGAGCACGGGCATGGCATCGTGCGCGACATCGTCGGGGTGAACAACACCGGGCTGGCCTTCAACTCGGTCATGGCGCTGGAGCTCAACGACGGCCATCCGATGAACCCGATGGTCAACGCGGGGGCGATCGCGACGGCCGCGCTCATGCCGGGAGCGACCTCCGCCGAGAAGTGGGAACGGATCCGGGAGGGCCTGTCCGCCTTCGCCGGTCGCGCGCTGAGCCTGGACGGGGAGGTGTACACCTCGGAGGCCGAGAGCAATCAGCGTAACCGCGCGCTGGGGCGGCTCTTGAAGAGCTACGGGCGCCTCGAGGGCGATGCCGATGAGATCGTGGACATCTACACTCGTCAGTGCGCGCTGAGCGTCACCGCGCACGACCTCGCGGTGATGGGCGCGACGCTCGCCGACGGCGGCGTGAATCCCGTGACCGGCGTGCGCGTCGTCAGCGAGGAGGTGTGCCGCGATACGCTCGCGGTGCTCGCCTCGACCGGTCTCTATGAGCGTTCGGGGGAGTGGCTCTTCGAGATCGGGCTGCCGGCGAAGTCGGGCGTGTCGGGCGGCATCGTCGCCATCGCGCCGGGCAAGGGGGCGGCAGGAGCCTTCTCGCCGCGGCTGGACAGCGCGGGCAACTCCGTTCGTGCCCAGCTGGCCATCGGCTACCTCTCCCGCGCTCTCGGCCTGAACCTGTTCGCGTCCGCCCCGGCTCGAGGGTCCTGACGCATCTGAGAAGGAGAACACGATGACCACGCCCTCCGCCGTCGAGAAGAAGACCTCCTGGGTGCCGATGGTGTGCCTCTTCCTCGCGCAGGTGCTCATGTCGTTCAACGTCGCCGCCCTGCCGATCTCTCTGGGCGGGCTCGTCGAGGACTTCGGCGTGCCGCCGACCGTCGCCGGCTCCACGATCGTCGTCTACGGCCTGGCCGTCGCCGCGCTCGTGATGACCGGCGCCAAGCTCGGCCAGCGCGTGGGCTGGGTGCTGATCTTCCGGATCGTGGTGGTGCTCTTCGCCGGATCGGCGCTCATGATGATCTTCTCGCCGAGCATCGGCTGGGCGATCGCGGGTCAGGCCATGGCGGGTGCGGCGGCGGCGATCATCGTCCCCTCGCTCGTGGCCCTCATCGCCGAGAACTACCGCGGGACCCAGCAGGCCACGGCCATCGGCGCGCTCGGATCGGCGCGAGCGATCTCCGGGGTCAGCGCCTTCCTCATCGGCGGCACGCTCGGCACGCTGGTCGGGTGGCGCCCGGTGTTCATCGTGGTCCTCGTCATCGCGATCGCCGTCTTCTCGTTGAGCTTCACTCTGCGCTCGGACCATGGCGACAGCACCATCAAGATCGATATGGTCGCCGCGGTCCTCATCGGTGCGGCGGTGGTCTCCCTGACGCTCGGGTTCAACAACCTCAACGCCTGGGGCGCGATCGGTGCATCCGAGCGGGCGCCCTTCAGCGTGCTGGGGCTTTCCCCGGCCCCCGTCCTCATCGTGGTCGGCATCGTGCTCGGGCAGTCGTTCTTCCTGTGGACCAGGAGGCGCATGGCGGAGGGCAAGGTCCCGCTCATCGACCTCAGCGTCATCGACTCGCCCAAGGAGCGCGCCGCCGTCTACGCGATGTTCATCGTCGTGGCGCTGGAAGCGTGCGTGAACTTCTCGATCCCGCTGTACATCCAGATCGTGCAGGGGCGCACGCCCTTCGACACCTCGATGGCGATGATGCCCTTCAACCTGACGGTGTTCATCACCGCGACGCTCGTGGTGCGCTTCTACAAGAGGTACCCGCCGCGCACGATCGGCGTCTTCGGGTTCATCCTCACCACCGCGGCCCTGGTCTGGCTGTCCTTCGTGGTCAACAACAACTGGGAGACGCTGCCGACGATCCTCGGACTGATCGTTTTCGGCATCGGGCAGGGGGCGCTGGTCACGCTGGTCTTCAACGTGCTCGTCACCGCCGCCAGACCGGAGCTCGCCGGTGACGTCGGCTCGCTGCGGGGGACGACGCAGAACCTCGCCTCCGCGGTGGGAACGGCCGTGGCCGGAGCCCTCCTGGTGTCGCTGCTGGCCGTCGGGGTCGGCAAAGCGGTGCTCGACCATCCCCAGCTCCCGCCCTCGCTGGTCGCCCAGGTCGACCTCGACAACGTGAACTTCGTCAGCAACGACGATCTGCGCAGTGTGCTGGAGCAGACGGATGCCACACCCGCCCAGATCGATGCGGCGGTGGCGCTCAACGAGGAGGTGCGTCTGCGCACGCTCAAGCTGGGACTGCTGCTGCTGGCCGGTGTCAGTGCCCTGGCGATCGTGCCGGCCTCCCGCCTGCCGAGGTACGAGCCCGAGGAGATCCCGGATCCGGTTCCTGCGGACAAGTGATCCTCAGCGCAGCTCGGAGATGAGCGCCGCACGGGTGCCGGGCTCGGTGGCCTCGAAGATGTGGAGGGCATCGCCCGGATAGGAGAGGTAGTCGCCGGGGCGGAGGGCGACGGGGGCGTCGACAGGCCCCACGAGGGCGCCGCCGCTGAGGAGCACGACGTGCTCGGTGGTTCCGGGGTGGTGCGGCTCGGACAGGCGCGGGCTGCCGGGATCTGCCTGGATGAGGTAGAGGTCGCGCCGGGCACCGGGCGGGCTCGCGGAGAGCAGTGTGGCGCTGTAGGGCGCGGCCGCGGCGGGCACCGAGGGGAGATCCTCGAGACGGATGAGGGTCGGACCGCTCGCGGGCTGGTCCACGAGCGCGGAGAAGGGGATTCCCAGCGCCACGCCCAGGGCCCACAGCGTCTCGACGCTGGGGTTTCCCGAACCGTTCTCGAGCTGGGAGACGGTGGCCTTCGAGATGCCGGCGCGGCGGGCCAGCTCGGAGACCGACAGGCCCGCCGACTCTCGTTCGCGACGCAGCGAGCGAGCGATGTGAGCGCCGAGATCGTCCATTCGTTCATTGTCGCAAACATTCGTTCACTTTGACAAACAGTCGCTTGATGTTCAGAATGATAGGCATGCGTTCAGCGAATCGAACGGATGTCGTGCGGGCACCGGATCCCGCGCGCCGCACCGTCTGGAAGGAAGGACTCGCCGTCGGCATCGCCACCAGCGCCTACGGCATCTCCTTCGGCGCGCTCGCCGTGGCATCCGGGCTCGACATCTGGCAGACCTGCGTGCTGAGCCTCTTGATGTTCACCGGGGGATCCCAGTTCGCCTTCATCGGCGTCTTCGGGGCGGGAGGACTCGCCGCGCTTCCGGCTGCTGTCGCCTCTGCCGCGCTGCTGGGGGTGCGGAACATGGCCTACGGCATCCGGATGTCGCCCCTCATCGGCCGCGGCCTCCTCCGTCGCACCGCCGCCGCCCAGCTGACCATCGACGAGTCCACGGCCGTCGCTCTGGCCCAGCCGGAGCTGGCGCTGAAGCGCCTCGGGTTCTGGGTGACCGGCGTCTCCGTCTTCATCGGGTGGAACGCCACCACGCTCCTGGGGGCGCTCCTGGGCGACATCGTCGGAGACCCCAAGGCCTACGGGCTGGACGCAGCGGCGGCCGCCGCCTTCCTCGCGCTCCTGTGGCCGCGTCTCGTCCAGCGTCAGGCGATCGTGGTGGGCATCGCCGCCGCGGTCGTCGCCACCGTCTTCACGCCCGTGGTGATGCCCGGGATGCCGGTGCTCATCGCCGCCGGCGTCGCGCTGGTCGTGGGCTGGTTCAACTGGTTCGCGCGCGCGGAGCGGACGCCGGAGGTCGCCTCATGAGCCTGTGGGCGGCGGTGCTGCTCGCCGCCAACATCTGCGTGGCCTGGAAGGCGTTCGGATATCTCGTGCCCTCCAGCCTCTTGGAGGCGCCGCGGCCCGCACGCATCGCCGATCTCCTCACCGTGGCCCTGCTCGCCGCCCTCGTCGCCGTGCAGTCGCTCGGGGAGGGGCAGGCGATCACCGTGGACGCACGCGTTCCGGCCGTCCTCGTCGCGGCGGGGCTGCTATGGCTGCGGCAGTCGTTCCTCGTCGTCGTCTTCGCGGCGGCCGCGACGGCCGCGCTCCTGCGTCTGGTCGGCTGGGCCGTCTGAGCGGGAGAAGAGCGAGGCCCCGGCCACCTCGCGGTGACCGGGGCCTTTTCCGTACTGCTCAGTTGCTCGCCACGCAGGCGCTCGAGTAGTCGGTCTGATCGAACGTCGAGCCCTTGTAGAAGCTCGCGATCGTCTCCATGCCGAGCTCGACGTCGACGTTGGGCTGGCCGACGTTGACCGTCTGGGCGGCGTTGGCCTGCGGGTCGCCACCGTAGGTGAGCGACTCGGCCAGACCCTCGAAGTCGACCGTCAGGCTCCTCGCCACCGCGGCGATGCCCTGCGGGGTCAGGTCGCCGGCCGCGACCGCAGCCTCCAGTGCGGCCTTCAGCGGGTAGCCGATCGACCAGCCGATGACGTAGCCGCCGTTGGCGGGAAGCTGTCCGCCCAGCGACTCGGCCAGCGCCGTCATGCCCGCGCTCTCCTCACCCCAGTTCTGGTACGGGGTGAGGTGGTTGTACAGACCGACCAGCGCCGGGGCGGCGGCCGACTGCAGCAGGGCGTGGTTCCACGTGGGGAGGGCCCCCAGGAATCGTCCCTGGAAGCCGCTCTGGGCGAGCTTGCCGACGATCTCCGCGGTCTCGGCGGGGCCTACGGCCAGCACCACGACGTCGGGGGAGCCGGCGAGGACCGCCGAGACCACCGCATCCTGGTTCTGCACGACCTGGTTGGGTCCGGTGCCGATCGCATCGAGTGCGGTGGCGCCGTTGACCTCGGCCCAGCGCCTGACGCCCTCCGCCGAGTCCCCGCCGTAGTCGCCGGGGTAGCCGACGGCCTGCACGGTGGTGGGCGCGCCGTGGTTCTCCGCGAACCAGTCCAGGCCCACGATCGACTCGGTGCAGTAGGAGTAGCCCGTCTCCAGGAGCAGGCCGGCGTCGTACTCCTCGAAGGCGTAGCCCGACCACCACGAGGTGGGAACGGTCACCAGGCTCTTGGCCTTGGTGTCGTCGAGCACCGACTCGGTGTTGACCGTGCCCAGCGACTGGGCGATGGCCGCCACGTTGCCGGAGATCTGGGCGTACTGGGCGGAGTGCTCGGCGGCCTGGTACTTCGTGTCGCGCGTGTTGGCGTCGATGTCGATGTCATAGCCGCCGATGCCGCCGTCTTCGTTCACCTTCTTCCAGAACGCGCGCTGACCGTCGGTGATCGGCACGGCCAGAGCCGCGAACGGGCCCTCGGTGAGGTCGGAGAGGACACCGAGGTAGATGCAGCCGTTCTCGGTGTTGACGGCATCCGGGCAGGGGGCGGAGGTGACGCCCTGGCCTGTCGTGATGGTGCCGTCATCGGTGCCCGGGTCGGCCGGGTCGCCCGTCGGGGTGGGATCCACTGTGCTGCACGCAGTGAGTGCCAGCAGGGCGGTCGCGGAAAGGGCGACTGCCGCGCGGCTTCGTCGACGCAGGGTCATTTCTTTCTCCTTGTTCTGGTGGTGGGTTTTCAGTTGTGCGTTCAGTAGGAGAAGGGCCAGGCCTTGAAGTAGTTGCGCACGCGCACCCACAGCCCGTACAGCCCTCGGGGCTCCAGCGTGATGAACAGGATGATCAGCACGCCGAAGATGATGGTCTGCAGCTGGAAGACGTTGAGGAACCCGCCCGAGGACACGCTGATCCAGGGGATGTAGTGGGTGAGCTCCTCGAGCAGCCGCGGAAGAAGCACCACGAAGCAGGCGCCGATGATCGTGCCCGAGATGGTGGCGATGCCGCCGATCACGACCACCGCGAGGAAGTCGATCGACAGGAACAGGTTCCACGTCTCCGGGGCGACACGGCCGATCAGCATGATGTAGAGCGCACCCGCGATGCCGGCGTAGGCCGAGGACAGCGCGAAGGCGAGCGTCTTGGTGCGCAGCAGGTTCACGCCCATCACTTCGGCGGCGATGTCGCGGTCGCGCACCGCCGCGAAGGCGCGGCCGTAGCGGCCGCGGACGAGGTTGCGCGCCGCCAGCCCCAGCACGATCAGCAGGACGAGGCACAGCAGGTAGAAGGAGATGTGCGGCGGGACATGAACCGGGCCGATCGCGTACGTCTGGGTCAGGTCCGCCCCGAACAGCACGCGGTTCGCCCCGGCGCGGCCCACGCCCTGGCCGCCGGTGACGGGGGCCAGGGTCTTGAAGAGGTGCTCGCCCAGAAGCAGCAGGCCGAGCGTCAGCACGGCGAGATACAGACCGCGGATGCGGGTCGCCAGCGGCGCCACCAGCAGGCCCACCAGGCCCGCCACCAGCGCGGCCGCCGGCAGCGCGAGCGCCAGATCCAGGTTCAGGCCCCAGGCCACCGAGCCCGGCGTGCCGCCGACGATCGCCGCGGTGTAGGCGCCGATGCCCATGAAGAAGGCGTGGCCGAGGGAGACCTGGCCGGCGTAGCCGGTGAGGATGTTCAGGCCGATGCCGCCGATCGCGTAGATCACGGCCATCGTCAGCAGGTAGGTGAGATCGGCCGCGATGAGGAACGGCGCTGCGAGGACGGTGACCAGGAGGAATCCGGTCCACCACCGCTTGGCGGGCGTGTTGAGGATCGCCTGGTCGGCCGCATAGCTCGTGTAGAGCCCTGCCCGTCCTCGGCGGATCTTGCGGAGCACCCGTCCGCGGCTGCCCTCGAAGTTCAGGTGCTGGGAATGGCCGGTCAGGCGGGCCTGCTCGCGGGAGCCGTCCGTGAGAGTCATACTCGCTGCACCTCCCGAGTGCCATAGATTCCGTAGGGTCTGATCAGCAGCACGACCACCATGATCAGATAGGGCACGACCGTCTCGAAGTTGTGTCCGAGCCAGGTCGCGTACAGCGGCTGGTAGGTCTTCGTCAGCGCCATGGCGACGCCGACGATGAGGCCGCCGATGACCGCGCCTCTGAGCGAGTCCAGGCCGCCGATGATGATCGCCGGCAGAGCGACCAGTGCGAAGATCGCATCCGTGGCCTGCACGACGCCGCCGTTGGCGGCCATCAGCGCGCCGGCGAGGGCGACCAGCGCCCCGGAGATCCCCCAGGAGGCCGAGAACATCCGGCCGACGTTGATCCCCTGGGCCAGCGCCGTCTCCTGATCGAGCGCGGTCGCGCGCATGGCCAGGCCCAGCTTGGATCGTGCCAGCCACCAGCCGAGGAGGCCGATGACGAGGAGGGCGATCACGAAGCGGGCGACCGCGTTCTCGTACACCTGCACGCCCCCGACGCAGCCGGCGATGCCGAAGGACTCCGTGGTCTCGCCGCCGAGGCAGAAGCTGCCCAGCTGCCAGGGGTCGCCCACCGTGCGCGGATTGGAGTCGAACAGCCGGAAGGCGACCACCAGGAGCGCGATGAACAGGCCGACCGTGACGATCGCCGCCGCGAACGGGGGCCGGCCCACCATGGGCCGCAGGGCCACGCGCTCCACGCCGACCGCGAGGGCCGCGACGACGATCATCGCCAGCAGGACCGAGGCGAAGAAGGGCACGCCCAGCTGCGTCGCGAAGACGCTCGTGGCGAAGGCTCCGAGGATCATCAGGGCCGGTTGGGCGAAGTTGAGCACACCCGTGGCGCGGTAGATGATCACGAAGCTCACCGCGATCAGCGCGTAGACGGCGCCCTGGCCGAGACCGGTGATGAGGGACGTCAGCAGAGTGGTCATCCGTTCCTCCCGAGGTCGCCGCCGACGTAGGCGCTGGTGTCGGCGTACATGTCATCGACGAGATGGGGCACCGTCGCGGCGAAGGCCGCCCTCTTAAGCTTCTGCGTGGCGGTCAGCTCGCCGTCCTCGTGATCGAGCTCCTTGGTCAGCATCCGGAACTTCCGGATCGACTCCACCCTCGCGAAACGCGTGTTCACCTCGTGGACGATGCCCTTGATCAGGTCGATGACTTCCTCCTTGGACGAGAGGTCGCGGTAGGTGGTGAACTCGATCCGCCTGCGGGAGGCCCAGTCGGCGACGGTGTCGTACTCGATGCCGACGAGGGCGGTCAGGTAGGGACGCTTGTCGCCGATGACGACGGCCTCCTTGACGTACGGCGAGGCCTTCAGGGCGTTCTCGATCTCGCTGGGGGAGATGTTCTTGCCGCCGGCGGTGATGATGATGTCCTTGATGCGGTCGATGATGCGCACATGGGTGCCCTCGACCCACTCGCCGACGTCGCCGGTGCGCAGCCAGCCGTCCTCGGTGTAGGCGTCGGCGGTGGCCTCGGGCCTTCCCCAGTAGCCGACGAAGTTGCCCGGATGCCGCGTCAGCACCTCTCCGGTCTGCTCGTCGAGCTTCAGCTCCGTGTGCGGCTGCGGAACCCCGACCGTGCCGAGCCTCATGTTTCCGGGAGGGTTCAGCGTCGCGATCGCGGCGTTCTCGGTCATCCCGTAGGCCTCGTACAGCGGCACGCCGATGCCGAGGAAGAAGGACAGCACCTCGGGGGCGATGGGTGCGGCGCCGGAGATCGCGTGGCGCACGCGCCGCAGGCCCAGGCGCTTGCGTAGAGGGCGGTACAGCGGCAGATAGCCGAGCGCGTAGAGCAGGCGCGCCCGCGGGGTGAAGCCGCCGCCGTGGGCGATGCGGTCGGCGGCGATCCGCTGGCTCCATCTCATGCCCACGCGATACACGCCGCGCTTGAGCCGCGAGGCGCCCGCCATCTTGATCGCGACGTTCGCCTGGATCTTCTCCCAGATGCGGGGAACGGCGAACAGCACCGAGGGCTGCACATCGGCCAGGTCGCTGGTGACCGTGTCGATCGACTCGGCGAAGTGCACCACGGTGCGGCAGGTGATGTTGGTCCACACCGAGAATCCGCGCTCGACCACGTGGGAGAGCGGGAGATAGGACAGCAGGGCGTCGTCGGGCCCGGGCGCGCGTCCGAAGATGCCGTCCTCGACGGACAGGATCTGCGCGGAGAAGGCCACGTTCGCGGCGCTGAGCATCACTCCCTTGGGAGGGCCGGTCGTGCCCGAGGTGTAGATCAGGGTGACGATGTCGTCGGGGGAGCGTTCGGCGTCGATCTCCTCCAGGAGCGTCGGGTGCTCCTGCCGGTGAGCGGCGCCGCGGTCGATCAGCTCGTCGATCGAGAGGAGCTTCGGATGCTCGTAGCCGGACAGGCCCCGCCCGTTCAGGTACACGATCCAGGCGAGCTCCGGAGCCTGGGCCTCGGCCTCCAGGGCCTTGTCGACCTGCTCTTGGTCCTCGGCGATCAGGACCCGGGCGCCGCTGTCGGTGAGGAGGTAGGTGACCTCGGCGACGGGGTTGGTGGGGTAGAACCCCACGATCGAGGCGCGCAGGCTCGCGCTGGCGAGGTCGGCGAAGAGCCATTCGGGGCGATTCTCCGACTGGATCGCGACCCGGTCGCCCGCTCGCACGCCGAGTGCGGCCAGTCCGTAGGCGATCGCCTCGACGGAGGCCAGGTAGTCTCCCCAGGTGATGTCCTGCCAGATGCCGGACTGCTTGACGCGCAGCGCGGTGCTGCGGGGCGTCTCGGCGGCCGTCGCGCGCAGGAGGCGCGGCAGGTAGGCGATGTCGTTCACTGCTGCTCCGTCTCCTGCTCGAGGGCTTCCGCACCGGCTTCAAGGGTCCGGACGGCGACGTCGAGGCCGGCGGCGACCTCCGCGGTCACGCTGTCGCTTGCCCCGCCGAGGTAGGCGGCGATAACCGCCGGGTCGCGCTGGACCTCCTCGGGAGTGCCCAGGGCGATGCGCCTGCCGAAATCGATGACCATGATCCGGTCGGCGAGATCCATGACCAGGCGCATGTCGTGCTCGACCATGATCATGGAGGTGCCCAGCTCCGAGCGGATGTCGAGGATGAAGCGGGCCATGTCCTCGGTCTCCTCCGAGTTCATGCCGGCGACCGGTTCGTCCAGGAGCAGCAGCAGCGGCTCCATGGCCAGGGCGCGGCCGAGCTCGACGCGCTTCTTGATGCCGTAGGGCAGGATCCCCACGGGCATGTGGCGGACGGCGGCGAGGTCGAGGAACTCGATGAGATCCTCGATCCGGCGACGGGACGCCAGCTCCTGCCTCCGGGAGCGCCCGAACCACACCATGGCCTCCGGCCAGGAGTAGGTCGTCTTCTGGTGTCGTCCGAGGAGGAGGTTGTCGAGCACCGAGAGGTTGTCGAAGAGCTCGACGTTCTGGAAGGTGCGCGCGATGCCGCGGGCGGCGATGTCGTCGGGGGACTGCCCGAGCAGCGACTCGCCCTCGAGGGTGATGTCGCCGGCCTGAGGGCGGTAGACCCCGGAGATGCAGTTGAAGGTCGAGGTCTTGCCGGCGCCGTTGGGGCCGATGATGGCGAACAGCTCGCCGCGCTGCACGTCGAAGTCGATGCCGTCGAGAGTGGTGTTGCCGCCGAACCTCAGGGTGAGATCGCGGGCCTCGAGCAGCGCGCTCATGACAGCCACCTCTTCCGTCGCTTGTAGTGTTTGACGTCGCGCAGGCTCGTGGTGGCCGCACCCGTGCCCAGGTAGAACTCGCGGATGTCGTCATCGTCGCGCAGCGCCTGGGCGGGAGCGTCCATCACGATCTTGCCGTTCTCCATCACATAGCCGTGGTCGGCGATCGACAGCGCCATGGCGGCGTTCTGCTCGACGAGCAGGACCCCGGTGCCGGTGCGGCGGATGTCCACGATGAGATCGCGGATCTGCTCCACGATCTGGGGGGCCAGGCCCAGGCTCGGCTCGTCCAGCAGGATGTACTGCGGCTCGGCCATGAGCGCTCGGCCGATGGCGAGCATCTGCTGCTCGCCGCCGGAGAGGTAGCCGGCGTGCTGGCTCTTGCGCTTTCCGAGGACCGGGAACATCGTGTAGATCCGGTCGAGCTTCTCGGGCAGGTCGGCGCGCGTGCGCGTGTAGGCGCCGACGCGGAGGTTCTCGTCGACGGTGAACTCGACGAAGACGCGCCGGCCCTCCATCACCTGGGAGACCCCGGCGCGCACGACGTCGGCGGCACGGTTCGTGTTCAGCGGCACGTCGTCGATCGAGATGTGCCCGCGCGAGATGCGGCCGCGGTGCACGTCCAGCAGCCCCGACATCGCTCGGAGGAGCGAGGTCTTGCCCGCTCCGTTCGCGCCCAGGAGCGCGACGATGGAGTCGCGCGGGATGCGGATGCTGGCACCTTTGACGACGAGCATGACGTCTTCGTAGACGACTTCCACGTTGTGTACGGCGAGGGTCATAGGTCCCCTTTGACTGGTCACGGCACTGTGATCATGTGCGTCCAACCTATCGACTCAGACGGCCGACGCACGGTTTCGTGATGAAACTGAGATTCAGGAGTTGTGGTTCTCAGTATCGCACTGGGGAAGACCCTACCTCAACAAAATAGACTGGCCTCGACAGCGTGCCCGCCGGGTGCGGTCGAGGCGCCGATCGAGAGCGCGGAGAGAGGACGTCGATGCATTCGGAATGGCTGATCCGAGCGCTCTCCTGGATCGCGGCGCTGCTCGTGGGCGGCTTCTACGGCGTGGCCGGGACCGTCGCGCACAGCGTCACCTGGGGACCGGTGCCGATCGGCCTGGTCGTCGGAGCCGTCTCCTGTCTCGCGCTGCTGGTCGCGATCCGCGCACTGACACGCGATCGCGGTGCGGCCGCGGCCGCCGGCGCGGGCATGGTCGGCATGCTCCTGCTGATCTCCGGCCCGGGTCCCGGCGGCTCGGTGATCGTCCCCGAGACGGGGCTGGCGACGATCTGGCTGTGGGTCGTCATCGGATCGGTCGTGCTCGTGGTGTCGTGGCCCGCGATCTCGACCTTCGCGCCGGCGGGCAGGACGCCGCCCGCCGCAGCGTCCGAGGAGGTCTCGGGCGGAAGTAGACTTGAGCCGTGACGTATGTGATCGCTCTTCCGTGCGTCGATGTCAAGGATCGCGCCTGCATCGACGAATGTCCCGTCGACTGCATCTATGAAGGGGATCGGATGCTGTACATCCACCCCGACGAGTGCGTCGACTGCGGTGCATGCGAGCCGGTGTGCCCCGTCGAGGCGATCTACTACGAGGACGACCTCCCCGAGGAATGGGCCGACTACTACAAGGCCAATGTCGAGTTCTTCGAGGAGGTCGGGTCCCCCGGCGGCGCCGCCAAGATCGGCGTGATCCACCATGACCACCCGATCGTCGCGGAGCTTCCGCCGCAGGCCGACTGATGGGCGTCGCGGACCTCGCCGACTACCCCTGGGATGCTCTGGCGCCCTACGCGGAGAGGGCGAGGCAGCATCCGCAGGGCCTCGTCGACCTCTCGGTCGGCTCACCGGTCGATGAGACCCCGGCCCTGGTGCGCGAGGCGCTCGCGGCCGCGACCGACGCGCATTCCTACCCTGCCACCATCGGAACCCCGGCGCTGCGCGAGACCATCGCGGAGTGGTTCGCCCGCCGGCGAGGAGTCCCGGGGCTCACCCCCGCGCAGATCGTGCCGACCATCGGCTCGAAGGAGCTGGTCGCCCTGCTGCCGCTGCTGCTCGGGATCGGCGCCGGCGACACCGTCGTGCTGCCGCGCGTGGCATATCCGACCTATGAGGTGGGCGCGCGGCTCGTGGACGCGAAACCCTTCGCCAGCGACGACCCCGCCGAGTGGCCCGAGGGTACGAGGCTCATCTGGCTGAACTCGCCGGGAAATCCCGACGGACGGGTGTGGGACCTCGATCACCTGCGCCGGGCGGTGGCCCGTGCGCGCGAACTCGGCGCGGTCATCGCCGGCGACGAGTGCTACGCCGAGCTCGGCTGGGAGGCGCCCTGGGACGACCTGCCGATCCCCTCGCTGCTGGATCCGCGTGTCACCGGCGGCGACGCGACCGGCGTGCTCGCGGCCTACTCGCTCAGCAAGCAGTCCAACCTCGCCGGGTATCGGGCGGCCTTCATCGCGGGCGACGAGCGGCTGGTGGCGGCGCTGAGCACCGCGCGCAAGCACTTCGGCCTCATGATGCCGGCGCCCGTGCAGGCGGCGATGGTCGCGGCCCTCGGCGATGACGGCCATGTCCAGGAGCAGAAGGAGCGGTACCGGGCCAGGCGCGAGATCCTCCTCCCGGCCGTCCGTCGTGCGGGCTTCACGGTCGACGGCTCGGAGGCCGGGCTCTACCTCTGGGCGAGCGAGGGGAAAGACGCCTGGGAATCGATCGCCCGGCTCGCCGATCTCGGAATCCTCGCCGGACCAGGGTCTTTCTACGGGGAGGCCGGAGCGCGCCATGTGCGCCTGGCCCTGACCGCCTCCACGGATCGGGTGACCGAGGCGGCGCGTCGGCTGGACGCGACTGTTCTGTAGCATCCGACGAGGAAAGTCCGTATTCTCTTGGCGGTTGTCACAGTAGGCCTGTGTGGCAAGTAGGCTGTAAAAGCGATCAGGCCGAACGGCCGCCGCGCTCCGCGCAGGCACGTCGCACCCCCGACTCGAATCCGGTGCAAGGAGGTCCGCGTGAGCGCGACGGGAGACCAGCCCACGAAGGCGACTCTGACCATCGGCGGCCAGGCCGCCGAGTTCCCCGTACTGCGGAGCGTCGACGGCGCCAGCAGCATCGACTTCTCGACGCTGACACGGCAGACGGGTCTGACGGGCCTGGACTACGGCTTCGTGAACACCGCGTCGACCAAGTCCGCGATCACCTATATCGACGGCGACCAGGGCATCCTCCGCTATCGCGGCTATCCGATCGAGCAGCTGGCGTCGCACAGCTCCTATCTCGAGGTCGCCTGGCTCCTCATCTACGGCGAGCTGCCCACGGCCGCGGAGCTGGCCGCCTTCGACGATCGCATCCGCCGTCACACACTCCTGCACGAGGACCTCAAGCGCTTCTTCTCCTCGCTCCCGCCGACGGCGCACCCGATGTCGGTGCTGTCCTCGGCGGTCTCGGCGCTGTCGACCTACTACGAAGACCAGTCCGACCCCCACAACCCCGAGCAGGTCGAGCTGAACACGATCCGGATGCTGGCGAAGCTTCCGGTGATCGCCGCCTACGCGCACAAGAAGTCGATCGGGCAGGCCTTCCTCTACCCCGACAACTCGCTCGGATTCGTCGACAACTTCCTCAAGCTCAACTTCGGCGTGCT
>CAYOTY010000065.1:14445-15403 GCA_964406995.1 uncultured Microbacterium sp. | reverse complement strand
GGGCCACGTCGGCACGCTGCGCAGCATCCGCACGCCCTCCGGGAAGAACGTGCTCGTCATCGGCGCGCGCACCCACTACTACGAGGACCACGGCGTCCGGCGCGTGGTGCACAGCGTGCGCACCGCTGCCGCCACAGGCGCGAAGATCATGGTGCTCACCAACGGCGCCGGCGGCATCCGCGAGACCTGGAAGCCGGGGCAGCCCGTGCTCATCAGCGCCCACATCAACCTCACCGCCGACTCACCCCTGGAGGGCGCGACCTTCATCGACCTCACCGACCTGTACTCGCGTCGCCTGCGCGACATCGCCCGCAGCGTCGATGCGAGCCTCGACGAGGGCGTGTACTGTCAGTTCCGCGGGCCGCACTACGAGACCCCGGCCGAGGTGCAGATGGCGGGGGCCATCGGCGGGCACATCGTCGGCATGTCCACGGCACTGGAGGCCATCGCCGCCCGCCAGTCGGGCATGGAGATCCTCGGCTTCTCGCTCATCACCAACCTCGCCGCCGGCATCCAGAAGACACCGCTCAGCCACCAAGAGGTCATCGAGGCGGGGCAGGCGGCCGAGCCGGTGATCTCCGCGCTCCTGGCCCGGGTCGTCGAGGCGCTGTGAACGCCTGGGTCGACCAGGCCCGCGCCTGGCTGAGGCAGGATCCGGATGCGGAGACCCGCGATGAGCTCGCGGGGCTGGTGACGCGGGCCGCCGCCGGGAGCGAGGAGGGTCTGCGAGAGCTCGAGGAGCGCTTCACGACGCGGCTGGCCTTCGGCACTGCCGGCCTGCGCGGCGAGCTGGGCGCCGGCCCGAACCGCATGAACCGCGTGCTGGTAGCCCAGGCGGCGGCGGGCTTCGCGGCGTACCTGCGGCGGCGTGCGGCCAGGCCGACGGTCGTGATCGGCTACGACGGCCGCAGGAACTCGCGAAGCCCGCCGCCGCCTGGGCTACCAGCACGCGGTTCAT
>CAYOTY010000065.1:0-14435 GCA_964406995.1 uncultured Microbacterium sp. | reverse complement strand
CCCGGCGAAGATCTCGGCGGGGCAGGGTTGCGGGCGATCCTGCTCCCCCGCCTGCTGCCGACGCCCGTGCTCGCGTTCGCCGTGCGGCACCTGGGCGCCGATGCCGGCGTCATGGTGACCGCCAGCCACAACCCTCCCAACGACAACGGCTACAAGGTGTATCTGGGCGGCGCCGACGAGGGCGCCCAGATCGTGGCGCCGGCGGATGCGGAGATCGCCGCCGAGATCGCCCGCGTCGCAGAATCCGAAGACGTCGCCGCCCTGCCGCGCTCGATCGAGTACGAGATCGCCGGCGAGGAGGTCGTGCGGGCGTACATCGATCAGACGGCCGCCGTCTCCCCCGCGCCGGAGGGCGTCTCAGGCATGCGCTGGGTGTACACCGCGATGCACGGCGTCGGCGCCGAGACGTTCCTGGGTGTCGTGGCGAAGGCGGGGTACCCGGCTCCTGAGATCGTCGCCGAGCAGCGCGACCCCGACCCCTCCTTCCGCACCGTCGCCTTCCCCAACCCCGAGGAGCCCGGCGCGATGGATCTGGCCTTCGCGCTGGGCGCGAAGAAGGACGCCGAGTTCATCATCGCCCACGATCCGGATGCCGACCGCCTCGCCGTGGCGATCCCCGACCCGTCGGCATCCGGCGGTTGGCGCCGCCTGACCGGCAACGAAGTGGGTCTGCTGCTGGGCGCCCGCGCCGCGCGCGCCGCCGAGGGCACACCGGGCGCGACGCTCGCCTGCTCATTGGTGTCCTCCCCCGGTCTCGGGGCGATCGCCTCCGCCCACGGCCTGGGCTTCGCCGAGACCCTCACCGGCTTCAAGTGGATCTCCCGCGCAGGAGGCATCGTCTTCGGCTACGAGGAGGCGCTCGGCTATCTCGTCAATCCCGGGACAGTCCGCGACAAGGACGGCATCTCCGCGGCCGTCGCCCTGCTGGGCCTGGCCGCCGAGGCGCGCGGACGCGACACGACGATCGCCGGGCTGATCGAGGAGCTCTCCTCCGCCTACGGCCACTTCGCCAGCGGGCAGGTCTCCCTCCGGGTCGACGACCTCTCGATCATCTCGCGCATCATGCTGTCGCTGCGCACCCTGCCGCCGACACGGATCGGGCAGGCTGCGGTGACCGGTGCCGAGGATCTCTCCCTCCCCGGCGGTGCGCTGCCCCCGGGCGATGTGCTGCGCTACCGCCTGGACGACGGATCGCGGGTGATCGTGCGCCCGAGCGGCACCGAGCCGAAGCTGAAGGTCTACATCGACGTGCGGGCGGAGACGGCTCACGCCGCCACCGAGGCCGTCGCCGCCGTCGAGGAGGGCGTCCGAGCCCTGCTGGACGAGCGAAGCTGAGCCGATGCTCGAACGGAAGGTGCGCATCGGCGTCCCGGACGGGGTGCATGCAAGGCCCGTCGCCCAGATCGCCCGGCTCGCGCAGCAGCATGCGGGGCCGGTGACGCTGACCGCGGCCTCGGGCGAGGAGGTCGATCTGTCCAGCGTCCTGGCGCTGATGGACCTCGCGCTGCACCCCGGAGACGTGGTGACGCTCCGCGCCGAGGGCTCCGGCGCAGAGACCGTTCTCGACGCGCTCAGCGCCGTGCTCGCCCCCTCCGCCTGAACGGCCGTCAGCCGTCGATCACGGCGACGAGCTCATCGAGGAAGCGCGGGAAGGTCGTTCCGCGGCGGACGATGCGCTGCACGCTGTCGCGTTCGCTGAACACCTCGACGAGCTGCTCGAACACGGTCTGGAACGCGGCACGGTCGCTCTCGCTGAAGGCGGCGAGCACCACGACCTGGACCCGCCCGTCTCCCCATCTCACCGAGCCGTCGGCCACGCCCACCGACAGGGCCGTGCGGCGCGCGCTCATCTGCAGCGCGTGCGGAACCGCGAGCGCATCGGTGAAGGCGGTCGAACTCATCCGCTCCCGCTCGATGGCGCCTGCGATGTGGGCCTCGTCGACGAGCCCCTGCGCCACCAGCGGCGCCCCGAGCAGCCTGATCAGCTCCTCCTCCCCGGCATCGGGCAGCGGGAAGACGAAGGCCTCCGCGTCGAAGTACCGCGCCAGCTCCTCGCGCAGACGCGTGAGCCTGCGGCTGCGGCGGATGCGGGCGGCGGCCTGCTGCACACGCTCGATGTCGGCATCGGTGAGGAAGGTCTGGATCCGCACGATGTGATCGCCGGGAACGCCCGGGTCGATCGTGGTGAGCACGAGATCGGTGTCGATGCCCGCCCAGTCGGGATCGACCCGGGTCTCGACGCTGGTGACCTCGATCGACTGGCCCAGCGATCGGTCCACGCTCGATCGCAGCAGCTCGTGCAGCTCGTAGTAGCCGGGGCAGACGATCGTGGCGGTGAGCATGGAGGCCGCCCGGCGGTTGCGCTCCAGACGCCCGCCGACGTGCATGGCGATATAGGCGATCTCGTCCTCGTTCAGCGGCACGCCGAGGCGCCGGTGCAGGCCACTGGTGATCGAGACGGCCACCTCGAAGATCATCGGGTAGGCCGACTTCAGGTCGCGCGTGAGGGGGTTGCGGCTCCATGCCTGCTCCTCGGCACGCCGCAGCAGGTTCTGCACGTGCAGGGCGAGTCGCAGGATGAACTCCTCGCCGCCCACATCGACGTCGTAGTCCTCGGCGGCCTGGGCGACCTCGGCGCGCACCGCCTCCTCGACCGCGGGCGCCAGCCCTGCGCGCGCGGCGACGGCGGGCGCGGACTCGTCCGGGGCGACCACCCGCGTCAGCACCAGCCGAGCCAGATGCGCCCGGTCTCCCCGACCCAACTCCACGCCGAAGTGCGCCACCACCAGCTCGGCGATCGCATCCGCCAGCGCCTGCACAGCCTCGCCGTCGTCGCCGCCGGCCGACACGAGCGCCCGCCCCGCGGCGACCCGCTCGGTGGCGATGGCGATGTGGAGGAGCACGTCGGCGATCGCCAGCTCGTTGACGTAGTAGCCGAGATCGCCCAGCCGCCCCACCAGCGCCGCCTTGAAGGGGCCGACGGCCTCGGTGGCGGTGCGACCGAGGAGCGCGCGCCGGAAGGCGTCTGGGCTGAAGACGCGCGACTCCATCTCGTCGTGCGCGAGACGCGAGAGCAGGCGCCGCTGCGCCGACTCTTCCCCGCGCAGCCGGACGACCGCCCGATCGCGCACGAGAGTGAGACCGGTGCCGGCGAGCAGCCCGCGCACCCGGCCGAGATCGGCCTCCAGCGTCGCCTCGCTCACGTGCAGCCGCTCGGCGGTCTCGTAGACGTCGACGCCGTCCTGCGTATCCAGCAGCGCGCGCACCAGCGTGTGCAGGCGGTCGCGCGGGGTCGTCTCCCCGCCGTCGCGCAGCTGCAGCGCGGCCCGGGCTCCCGGGCCGGCACGGTAGCCGGCAGGGCCGGACTCGACCGCATCCGCCTCGGCGGCACGCGCGTTCAGCGCCGCGACGTAGGAGCGGATGCTGCGCGGCGTCACCCCGAGGGCATCCGCGAGGCTGGCCGCGGTCAGCCAGGACTCCTCGCGCAGAAGCGCGGACAGGAGCTGATCCTGGCGCTGACGCGACATGCCCCATCCCTTCTCGGTCACCCCGCTCCGCGGTGAGCGCAATATCCCCATGATGTCAGCAACCGCGCCCGAGCGGATGCCGCACCGCTGTTCCGCAGGGGCGGAAAGGAGCCTGGTGGCACCGCGACGGCGGGGATCGAAGAATGATCGTGAGGAGTGAGATCAATGAGGATTCTGGTGGTGTGCGCCGCGGGCGCGTCCAGCACGTTCGTCGCCCAGCGACTGCGCACGGCCGCCCATGCCGCCGGTCTCGCGTGGAACGCGACCGCCGGCACCGAGGCCTCTCTGGGCGTGGACGTCGACGGCGCCGAGCTCGTGCTCATCGGCCCGCACCTGGCCGCCCGCGAGGCGGAGTTCATGGCGATGGCGGCCCCGCACGGCGCCCGCGTGATCGCCCTCCCGGCCGACATCTTCACCGATCTGTCGGGTCAGCGCACCCTCGCGCTGGTCCGCGACGTCATCGGGCCCGGCGCCCCCACGGAAGGAACACCATGACCGCACTGTCCCGCACCGTCCACATCGGATCCTCGCACGGCCTGCACGCACGCCCGGCGAAGCTGTTCGCGCAGGCCGCGAAGGAGGCGGGCATCCCCGTCACGATCGCGAAGGACGCCGGAGATCCCGTCAACGCCGCCAGCATCCTCGGCGTGATCGCGCTGGGCGTCGAGCACGGCGACTACGTGACCCTCACCGCCGAGGGCGAGGGCGCCGAGCACGTGCTCGACACCCTCTCGGAGCTGCTGACCACCGACCACGACCAGGATGCGGCGGGATGACCGAGCACCGAGGAGTCGGCATCGGCCTGGGGATCGCCCAGGGTCCGGTCGCGCGCATGACCGAGGCGCCGCCGGCGCCGGAGAACACCCCGAGCGCGCTGACGCCCGATGAGGAGCGCACCCGGGTGCGCGAGGCGATCGCGCACGTCGCCCGGGAGCTCGAGACCCGCGGCGCTGCCGCCGGCGGTGCGGCCCAGGACGTGCTGGAGGCTCAGGCGATGATCGCCGAGGATCCCACTCTGCACGACGAGGTCGACAGCCGCATCGACGGCGGCGGCACTGCGGAGTGGGCGGTGCACGACGCCTTCGCAGGCTTCCGCGCAGCGCTCGAGGCGGTCGGCGGCTACCTCGGCGAGCGCGCCGCGGACCTGGACGACATCGCCCTGCGAGTGATCGCCCAGCTGCGAGGCGTGCCGGCTCCGGGGGT
Organism: uncultured Microbacterium sp.; assembly: GCA_964406995.1. Lineage (GTDB taxonomy): Bacteria > Actinomycetota > Actinomycetes > Actinomycetales > Microbacteriaceae > Microbacterium. Next base: position 9,705 of record CAYOTY010000065.1, on the reverse strand, counting down.
GCCCGATCCCGGCCATCCCTTCGTCCTGGTGGCCCGCGATCTCGCCCCGGCCGACACGGCGACCCTGAATCTGGATCTGGTCATCGCCCTGGTGACGACCGATGGCGGCCCCACCTCGCACACGGGGATCCTCGCCCGCGAGAAGGGCATCGTCGCCGTCGTCGGCGCCGCCGGTGCGGCAGCGCTCGAAGAGGGCGAGACGGTCATCGTCGATGCCGCCGCCGGAGTGGTCACGAGCAGGCCGAGCCAGGAGGACCTCGCCCGCGCCCGGCGCCGGGCCGACGATCGCGCAGCCGCCACCGACGCCCCCCTCACCCCGGGGGCGCTGAAGGACGACACTCCCGTCGCCCTGCTCGCGAACCTCGGCTCCCCCGCGGATGCTCCGGATGCTCTCGCGCGCGGCGCCGAGGGAGTGGGCCTGTTCCGCACCGAGTTCCTCTTCCTCTCCTCCGCGCAGGCGCCGACCGTCACCCAGCAGCGCGAGGCGTATCAGGAGCTGCTGGCCGCGTTCGGCGGGAAGAAGGTCGTCGTCCGGATGCTGGATGCCGGCGCGGACAAGCCCCTCGCCTTCCTCAACGACGCCCACGAGGAGAACCCGGCGCTGGGCCTGCGCGGCCTGCGCGCGCTGCGCGCCAGCGAGGACATCCTGCGCGAGCAGCTGACGGCCCTCGCCGAGGCGGATGCGGCCACGGACGCCGAGCTGTGGGTCATGGCCCCCATGGTCGCCACCATAGAGGAGACGAGGTACTTCACCGCACTCGCGCGGGAGTACGGCATCCGTACAGCCGGCGTCATGGTCGAGATCCCCGCCAGCGCCCTGCTGGCGGAGAAGATCCTCGCCGAGGCCGACTTCGCCTCGATCGGCACCAACGACCTCACCCAGTACACGATGGCCGCCGACCGCATGCTCGGCTCGGTCGCCTCCTTCCAGGACCCCTGGCATCCGGCCGTCCTCCGCCTCGTCCGCGAGGTCGGCGAGGCCGGGCGCGCCACCGGCAAGCCCGTCGGCATCTGCGGCGAGGCCGCCGCGGATCCACTGCTGGCGGTGGTGCTCGTCGGCCTCGGCGCCACCAGCCTGTCGATGGCCCCCCTCGCCCTCGCCGATGTGCGCCAGACGCTCGCCCGGCACTCCCTCGCCGATGCCCGGCGCATCGCCGAGGCGGCGCTGGGAGCGGCCGATGCCGCCGAAGCCCGTTCCCTCGCGGCAGCAGCCGCTGCCGCATAGCCCTCACCCGAAAGAGAGACGCATCATGACGACGACGTCAACCGCCACATCGGCATCCGGAGCCAAGCGCGCCCAGGTCGGCGTACAGCGCTTCGGCGCCTTCCTCGCGGGCATGATCATGCCCAATATCGCCGCCTTCATCGCCTGGGGCCTCATCACGGCCCTGTTCATCCCGAAGGGCTGGGTCGGCGTCGAGAGCCCGGTCGAGGCCTGGCAGTGGTCCGGGAGCGCGGATCTCGTCCAGCTCGTGGACCCGATGATCTTCTATCTCCTGCCGCTGCTCATCGCCAACACCGCCGGACGCATCGTCTACAACGTGCGAGGCGGGGTCGTGGCCACGATCGCGACGATGGGCGTGATCGTCGGCACCGAGATCCCGATGTTCCTGGGCGCCATGATCATGGGCCCGATCGCCGCCTGGCTGATGAAGAAGGTCGACAGGCTCTGGGAGGGCAAGATCAAGCCCGGCTTCGAGATGCTCGTGGACAACTTCTCCGCCGGCATCCTGGGCGGCATCCTCGCCGTCGCCGGCTACTACGTGTTCGGCCCGCTCGTGGAATGGCTGAGCAACGGCCTGGGCGCGATCGTGGACTGGCTCGTCGAGAACAGCCTGCTGCCCCTGCTGAGCATCATCGTGGAGCCCGCGAAGATCCTGTTCCTCAACAATGCGATCAACCACGGCGTGTTCACCCCGATCGGCACCATCCAGGCGCGCGAGACGGGTCAGTCGATCCTGTTCCTCGTCGAGGCCAACCCCGGCCCGGGCCTCGGCATCCTCCTCGCCTTCGCCATCTTCGGCGTCGGCGCCGCCCGCGCCTCGGCACCGGGTGCCATCATCATCCAGTTCCTCGGCGGCATCCACGAGATCTACTTCCCCTACGTGCTGATGAAGCCGCTGCTGATCGTCGCGGCCATCGCCGGCGGCATGACGGGCGTGGCGACCAACCTGGTCTTCGACTCGGGTCTGCGCGCCGCGGCCGCACCGGGCAGCATCTTCGCGGTGCTGATCCAGACGCCCGTGGGCAGCTACGTCGGAGTGATCCTCTCGGTCGTCCTCGCGGCGACGGTCTCGTTCCTCATCTCCGCGGTGATCCTGCGCGCCTCGCGCAAGAAGGATCTCGCCGCCGAGGGCGCCGGAGACCTGTCGGCCGCGATCGCGAAGACCGAGGCCCACAAGGGCAAGGCCTCCGCCACGCTGTCGAACCTGGCGGCGGCGACCGCTGCCGCCCCTGCCGCCGTCGCCACGCGCATCGAGAACATCGTCTTCGCCTGCGATGCGGGCATGGGCTCCTCGGCGATGGGCGCGAGCGTTCTGCGCAAGAAGCTCGCCCAGGCGGGCGTGGAGGACGTCACGGTGGTCAACAGGGCCGTCGCGAACCTCGACGAGACGGCGGACCTCGTGATCACCCAGCAGCAGCTGACCGATCGCGCACGAGGGCAGGCGCCGGATGCCATCCACATCTCGGTGGACAATTTCATGAATTCGCCGAAGTATGAAGAGGTGGTCGAGATGGTGCGCGGCCAGCGCGCCGCCGACGACTGAATGAACGGATGCCGGCGGGTGGCTGGGGCGCCCGCCGGCATCCCCTTTCGAAGGGAACGAGCATGGCACGCAGCATCCTCACACAGAGCCAGGTCCGCATCCACGCGGGCTCCGCGACCCGCGATCAGGCGATGCGGGAGGCGGCCGACATCCTCGAGGCGGCGGGGGCCGTCACCGACGCCTACTACGACGCCATGCAGCAGCGCGAGCAGACGGTCTCGACCTACATGGGCAACGAGCTGGCGATCCCGCACGGCACGAACGAGACCAAGGACGCGATCCTCGAGTCCTCGCTGTCGGTCGTGCGCTACGACGGCGGCGTGGACTGGGACGGCGAGCCGGTGACCTTCGTGATCGGCATCGCCGGGCGCGGCGACGAGCACCTGGAGATCCTCTCACAGATCGCGATCCTCTTCTCCGAGGAGGACGACGTGGCGCGCCTGAAGTCCGTCGGCACGCCGGAGGAGCTCTATCAGGAGCTCGCGGCGGTGAACGAGCAGTGAAGGCCGTCCACTTCGGGGCGGGGAACATCGGCCGCGGCTTCGTGGGGCTGCTGCTGCACGAGGGCGGCTACGAGCTGGTCTTCTCGGATGTCGCGGCGCCCCTCATCGATGCGCTCAATGACGCCGACTCCTACACCGTGCACGAGGCGGGGCCGGGGGGCACAGACCGTGTCGTCACCGGGTTCCGCGGCATCAACAGCGGAGCCGATCCGGAAGGGGTCGCGGCGGAGGTGGCGACCGCGGATGTCGTCACCACCGCCGTCGGCCCCACCGTGCTGCGCTTCATCGCCCCGGTGATCGCCGCAGGACTCGTCCAACGGCCCGACGGGCTGCCTCCGCTGCAGGTCATGGCCTGCGAGAACGCGATAGGCGCGACCGAGACGCTGCGTCAGGAGATCGAGAAGGCGGCGGGAGCGGATGCCGCCGCCGTCCTCTCCCGCGCTGTCTTCGCCGGCACGGCCGTCGATCGCATCGTCCCGGCCCAGCCCGAGGGGGCAGGGATCGATGTGACGGTCGAGCCCTACTTCGAGTGGACGATCGAGCGGGCTCCCTTCGGCGACGCTCCTCCGACCATCCCCGGCGCGCACTTCGTGGACGATCTCGCGCCGTTCATCGAGCGCAAGCTCTTCACCGTGAACACCGGGCATGCCGCGACGGCCTACTTCGGCGCGCAGGCGGGCGTCGAGCGCATCGCCGATGCCCTGGCGGATCCCTCGATCGCCGCCCGCGTCGAGGCGGCTCTGGAGGAGACCTCGGCCGTCCTCGCCGCGACCCACGGCCTGGCGCCGGAGGACCTCGCGGAGTACCGCGCCACGATCCTCGAGCGCTTCCGCAACCCCGAGCTCCCCGACACCGTGCACCGCGTCGGCCGCCAGCCGCTGCGCAAGCTCTCCCGCCAGGAGCGCTTTGTCGGACCCGCCGCCCGCGCGGCCGAGCTCGGTCTGTCCGCGGACGCCCTCGTGGCGGCGATGGCGGCGGCCCTGGAGTTCACCGACCCCGACGACGAACAGGCCGTCGCCCTGCAGGAGCTGCTGCGCACGGGGGCGGCGGATGCGGTCGCGGAGGAGGTCACGGGGCTCTCCCCGCAGCATCCGCTCTTCGCCTCGGTCCGAGATGCGATCGCGGCGCGACAGGCGGAACTCGGAAAGTGAGTTAATACCCGCTAACATCATCCTCAGTCCCTGAATCATCGGGACCGAGTCCGACTCGAGGCTCGCAGCACGAGGATGTGCGGGGAGAGGTATGAGCGAGTACGCCGTCATCGGCGCCGGCCCTTCGGGCCTGTCCGCAGCCAGGGCGCTGCAGCGCACGGGGATCGCCGTGGACGGCTACGAGGCCTCGCACGGCGTCGGAGGCCTGTGGGACATCGACAACCCCCGCAGCACGATGTACGAGTCGGCGCATCTGATCTCCTCGCGCACGACGACCGAGTTCGCCGAGTTCCCGATGCGCTCCACCGTCGACTACCCGGGGCACCGGGCGCTGCGCGAGTACTTCCAGGAGTTCGCCGACGCCTTCGGTCTCACCTCGCTCTACCGCTTCCGCACGCGCGTCACCGCGCTCGAGCCGCGAGAGAGCGGCTGGAACCTCACCGCGACGAGCGAGGACGGGACCGAGGAGACGCGGTGGTACAAGGGCGTCGTCCTCGCCAACGGCACTCTCGCCGAGCCGAACGTCCCCGCCTTCCCGGGCGAGTTCACGGGCGAGCTCCTGCACACGAGCGCCTACAAGCATCCGGATCAGCTGCGCGGCAAGCGCGTGCTGCTGATCGGCGCCGGCAACTCCGGCTGCGACATCGCGGTGGATGCCGTCCACCACGCGGCATCCGTGGACATGAGCGTGAGGCGCGGGTACTACTTCGTGCCCCGCTATCTCTTCGGCCGCCCCAGCGACACCCTCAACCAGGGTCGGCCGCTCCCCCGGCCCATCAAGCAGTTCCTCGACAAGCGGATCCTCCAGGCGTTCACCGGCGACCCGGTGCGCTTCGGCTTCCCGCGGCCGCACTACAAGATCTACGAGTCGCATCCGATCGTCAACACCCTGATCCTGAACCATCTCGGGCAGGGCGATCTGCAGATCCGCGCCGACATCACCCGCTTCGACGGACAGACGGTGCACTTCCAGGACGGCGGCTCCGGCGAGTACGACCTGGTGATGCTGGCGACCGGCTACCGGCTCGACTACCCGTTCGTGGAGCGCTCCGCGCTGCACTGGTCGGGCGCCAGTCCGCACCTGTTCCTCAACGCCTTCACGCCCTCCTTCAACGGCCTCTACGTCGTCGGCATGGTCGAAGCCTCGGGACTGGGCTGGCAGGGCCGCTACGAGCAGGCCGAGCTCATCGCCGCGTATCTCGAGGCCGTCGAGCGCGACCCTTCCCGCGCCGAGCGCTTCCGTGCCCGCGTGCAGGGCGAGCCCTGGCCCGATGTCACCGGCGGCTACGACTACCTGGGGCTGGACCGGATGTCCTACTACGTCAACAAGGACGCCTATCGCACGGCCCTGCGCCGCGAGCGCGAGGCATTGGAGGAGCGGGCATGAACGTCGACGAGATCGTCCTGAACTTCACACCGGGGAGCCTCGTCATCCTCAACGTGGTGCTCGCGCTGATCATGCTCGGCATCGCGCTGGACACGGCTCCCAGCGACTTCAAGGCGGTGGCACGGCATCCGAAGCCCTTCGTCATCGCCATCCTCGCCCAGCTCCTTCTGCTGCCGGCGGTCACCTTCCTGCTCACCCTCGTGCTGCCGGTGACGGCGTCGATGGCGCTCGGGATGATCCTCGTCGCCTGCTGCCCGCCCGGCAACATCTCGCAGGTGCTCACGCATCGCGCCGGCGGCAATGTGGCGCTCTCGGTGTCGATGACGGCGGTCGCCAACCCGCTGTACATCATCTTCCTGCCGCTGTCGGTGGCGTTCTGGGGCTCCCTGCACCCCGGGGCGCGCGAGCTCCTGCAGACCGTGGCGCTGAATCCCTGGCAGATGCTGCTGGACATCTTCCTCATCATCGGCCTTCCCTTCGCGATCGGCCTGCTCGTCCGGGCGAAGCTCCCGAGGCTGGCCGCCCGGGTGCAGCCAGGAGTGAAATGGTTCAGCCTGCTCGCGCTCGTCGGCTTCATCGTCGTGGCGCTCATCGGCAACTGGTCGGTGTTCATCTCGGTGCTCGGCATCATCGTGCTCGTCGTCACGATCCACGACGGCGTCGCCCTCGCGCTCGGCTACACTACCGCCCGCCTCGGAGGCCTGGCGACCCGCGAGCGCAAGGCGATGACCTTCGAGGTCGGCATCCGCAACGCCGGGCTCGGCCTCGGCCTCGTCTTCGCGTTCTTCGGCGGACTGGGCGGCATGGCGATCGTCGCGGGCTGGTGGGGCATCTGGGACATCGTCGCGGGCCTCATCGTGGCGACCCTGTGGGCGGCCCACACGAAGAGGCGCACGGGCGCGGCGACCGGCGACACCTCCGGGCGGGCGCTCGTATGACGCGCGTGCTCCTCACCGGCGGCAGCGGGTTCCTCGGCTCGCACGTCGCTGCGGCGCTCGCGGTGCGCCCGGACGTGGCGCACGTGGTCTCGGGCGATGTGCGCCTGCCGTCCGCGCCGCGCGAGGGCATCGTGGACGTCGAACTGGACGTGACGGATGCCGCGGCGCTCGAGCCGCTGCTGCGCGAGCACGGGATCGATACGGTCGTCCACCTCGCCGCGATCGTGAGCCCCGGGCGCGACGCCTCGCTGGAGTACCGCGTGGATGTCGAGGGGTCTGCGAACGTGCTGGCGGCGTGCGCCGCATCCGGGGTCTCGCGCATCGTCGTGTCGTCCTCGGGCGCCGCCTACGGCTACCACCCGGACAATCCCGAGTGGATCACCGAGGATGCGCCCCTGCGCGGCAACGACTCCTTCCCCTACTCGCGGCACAAGCGGCTCGTGGAGGAGATGCTCGCCTCCTATCGGGTCTCCCATCCCTCGCTGACGCAGGTGATCTTCCGCATCGGCACCATTCTCGGACCCTCCGTGCAGAACCAGATCACCGCGCTCTGGGACGGCCGGCGCCTGCTGCACCTCCGGGGATCCGACTCCCCCTTCGTCTTCGTCTGGGTCGACGACGTCGCGGCGGCCTTCGTCCGTGCGGCCACCGACGGACCCGCGGGGATCTACAACGTCGCCGGGGACGGGAGGATGACGGTCCCGGAGATCGCCGCACGGCTGGGGAAGCCGACGGTGACGATTCCTGCATCCGTCCTCGCGCTCGCGCTGCGCCTCGGAAGGATGCTGCGCCTGACCGAGCACGGCCCGGAGAAGGTGCCGTTCCTGCGCTACCGGCCGGTGCTCGACAACACGCGCCTGAAGCGCGACTTCGGCTTCACGCCGGCGCACACCTCCCGCGAGGCCTTCGAGCAGTACCTCGCGACGCACCCCGGCGTCGCGCGTCGCTGACGACGCTCGGACGATCTCGTCCACTGAGCATCGCAACGCCCGCTGAGCATGAGAACCACGCAGTTCCGGTGCTCGCTCGACGGAGATGTGCTCGGTCGGCGAGCACCATGCCGCGCTACGCCTCGAAGCCCTCGGAGATAAGCTCGACGAGCTCCTCGCGCTCCTCCACGGGGAGGAAGGCGGCGGCGGCCGCGTTGAACTGGAACGACTCCAGGTCGTCCAGGTCGTAGCCGAAGGTGTCGGCCAGCAGCGCCAGCTCGCGCGTCAGCGAGGTGCGGCTCATGGTGCGGTTGTCGACGTTCACCGTCACCGCGAAGCCCAGCTGGTAGAGCAGGTCGAAGGGGTGGTCCGCCAGCTCCGTGCCCCACGCGGCGATGGCACCGGTCTGCAGGTTCGACGAGGGAGAGAGCTCCAGCGGGATCTCCCGGTCGCGCACCCAGCGCGCAAGGTCGCCGAACTGCACATGCACCTCATCGCCTTCGCGGCTGACGAGCTGAAGGTCCTCCGCGATCCGCACACCGTGCCCGAGACGCAGCGCCCGCCCGTCCAGAAGCGCCGAACGGATCGAGTCCAGGCCCGCCGCCTCGCCGGCGTGGACGGTCACGGGGAAGAAGCTCTCCGCCAGGTAGTCGAAGGCGCCGCGGTGGTTCGAGGCCGGGAAGCCGTCCTCGGGACCGGCGATGTCGAAGCCCACGGCTCCGCGCCCGCGGAACGACACCGCGAGCTCGGCGATCTCGCGCGCACGATCGGTGTGGCGCATGGCGCTGATGATCTGGCCGACCCGGATGCCGCCACCCGCGCGGTCCACCGCGTCCTCGCCCTCTTCGATGCCCTGCTGCACGGCCTCGACGACCTGCTCCAGGGACAGCCCGCGGACCAGGTGCTGCTCCGGCGCCCAGCGCGCCTCGCCATAGATGACGCCGTCGGCCGCGAGGTCCTCGACGAACTCGCGGGCGACGCGCGTGAGCCCCTCCGTCGTCTGCATGACCGCGCAGGTCAGGTCGAAGGTCTTCAAGTACTCGACGAGCGAGCCGGAGTCGCTCTGCTCGGCGAACCAGTCGCCGAGAGCATCGGCGTCGCTCTCGGGCACCTCCAGCCCCAGGGGCTCGGCGAGCTCGATGATCGTCGCCGGGCGCACGGCGCCGTCGAGGTGATCGTGCAGGGAGACCTTGGGCAGGGAACGGATCGAGACGCCGTCGAGCGTGTGGTCGCCGTGCTGGTCGATGGCCATGGTGATCTCCTGGATCGTGAGAGGGACGATGACAGACTACGCGGTGATGCGCTCGCGCACGAGAGGACCGCGATCGGGTGCTTCGGCACCGATCCGCCACGCCCCTTCGAGGGCTTCCAGCGCTCGGGGGAAGCGGGCCTCGTCGTCGGCCGACAGCGTGAACAGCGGCTGCCCCTCGACGACCTCGTCGCCGAGGGTGGCGTGCAGGTCGACGCCCGCCGCGTGCACCACGAGATCCTCGGCCCGGGCGCGCCCGGCGCCCAGCCGCCAGGCGGCGATGCCGAAGGGAAGCGCGTCGAGGCGCGTCACGACGCCGGAGCTGGGGGCGGTCACCGTGTGCGTCTCGCGCGGGGCCGGCAATGCGGCATCCGGGTCGCCGTCCTGCGCACGGATCATCGCCCGCCATACGTCCATCGCGCGGCCGTCGTCGAGGGCGGCCTCCACATCCGCGTCGGGGTGACCTGCCAGTGCCAGCATCTCGCGCGCGAGGGCCACGGTGAGCTCGCGCACATCCGCGGGGCCGGCGCCTGCGAGGATCTCCACCGATTCGCGCACCTCGTTCGCGTTGCCGATCGCCCGGCCCAGCGGCACCGACATGTCGGTCAGCAGTGCCGTCGTCGCCACCCCGGAGTCCGTGCCGAGCGCCACCATGGTCTCGGCCAGCTCACGGGCGAGATCCAGATCCTTCATGAAAGCACCCGAGCCGAACTTCACATCCAGCACCAGGGCATCGGTGCCCTCGGCGATCTTCTTGGACATGATGCTCGAGGCGATGAG
>CAYOTY010000064.1:0-15683 GCA_964406995.1 uncultured Microbacterium sp. | reverse complement strand
CGCACCGACTACGAGTGCGGTATCGGCCTCGGCAAGTTCAACGACATCCAGATCGGCGACGAGATCGAGACCACCGAGCTCGTGGAGAAGCCGCGGGTCTGAACCGCTGTGAGCGCCGACTCCGGATGCCGCCTCTGAGCAGAAGCGGCATCCGGAGTCTTCGCACATCGAACACGTGGAGTGAAGGAGTAGGGAAATGGCCGGAGAACGACAGGCACGGCTTGCGGATCGCATCCGCGTGATCCTCGCCGAGCGCCTCGACAAGGGTCTGCGCGACCCACGGCTGGGCTATGTGACGATCACCGACGTGCGTGTGACCGGCGATCTGCAGCACGCCTCGGTCTTCTACACGGTGCTCGGAACGGATGAAGAGCGCGCCTCCTCGGCGGCGGCGCTGAAGGCGGCCACCGGCCTGCTGCGCAGCGAGGTGGGCAAGCAGCTCAACACCCGGCTCACTCCGTCGCTGGAGTTCATCCCGGATGCGCTTCCCGAGACGGCGGGGCACATCGCCGAGCTCCTGCGGGAGGCGCGTGAGCGCGATGAGGCCGTGGCCGGTCTCGCCGCCGGTGCGCAGTACGCCGGTGACGCCGATCCCTACGTCACGCGCGACGACGAGGAGAGCTGAGCGCTCTCGCCGACACCGACCTCCGATCGTCGCCGCGGATGTGGACGACTGCTCCGTCGAGTATGTAAAGTGAACTAACTTACCTACACGTCGGATCGCGGAGGATCGGAGAGTCGAGTGCCCGCACGCGTCGTCCCCACGCAGAGCGATTCTGATCCCGCACGCTCGCTGGAGCGCCCTCTCGTCTCGCTCGACGACGCGCTTCTGCTGCTGCGCGGCGACGGTCTCACGGTCGCTCCGCACGTCGCCAGCACCCTGTCCGCGGCGCTGAACGGCGACCCTCGCGCCGTGCTGGAGACGGCGCGGTCGCTCTCCGCGTCGCAGCGCAGCGGCGCCCGTATCCTGCCCGACCCGCTGCCGCCGACCGACGTCGTGCGCGACCTCTTCGCGGACCTCGTCCTCGACCCCTGGGAGCACGAGGTGCTGCTGGCGGCGGCGGTGTGCGTGGACGACCGGGTCGACGGCATCCTCGCCTTCGCCGGGCGGAGTGCGGAGGAGCTCGTCGCCAGCCGCGTCAGCGACCTCCTCGCCTTCGTCGCCGGTCGCTTCTCCTTCCACGACGCCCGCACCCGTGTATGGGTGCACGGCCTCGCCACGCTCGAGCAGCGCACCGACGTCCATCGGCGCCTCGCCGACGCCTATGCGCAGCTGGGCGACCCGGACCGAGAGGTCTGGCACCGGAGCCTTGCAGAGTTCGAGGGCAGCTCGGACGTCGTGCCGCACCTGCTCGCGATCGCCGGGCGGGAGGCGCGTGCCGGCGCCTCCGAGTGCGCATTCCGCATCGCGCGCGAAGCGGCGGCGAGGGCGCGAGGCGATGAGCTCGCCCGCGCTCGGATCATCGCCGCCGCCGCGGCTCTCGCGGCCGGATGCCTCGACGACGCGGTGGAGCTGTTCGAGCAGGTGGCCGCCACGCACCCGGCATCCCGGTGGCAGGTGCTGCCGTCGCTCTCGGTCGCGAAGATGCTGCGTTCCGGCGTCGCTCCCACTGCGGAGCTGATGCGACGGCATCCGGGATCGGACGACTCCGAGCACTGGGTGCCGTGGGGGCACGCCGCAGGTCTCGTCGCGGGGCTGTGCGCGGAGCGCGGAGCGCGCGCGGAGGCGCTGGAGTGGCTGGGGCTGGCCCGGGAGGCGGCGCGCAGGCGGGGCGGCGGAGCCTCCCGGAATCCCGCGGAGGCGTGGACCCTGTTCCTGCTCGGCGAGATGCCCGAGCAGGATCAGCCGGTGAGCACCGGTCTCCTCTCCGGCACGGTGTACCGCGCCCTCCGAGCGGGCCTGGAGGGCGACGCCGAGGCCGGCATCCGCCTGCTGCGCGACAGCGACGGCATCGACGATGTCGGCACCGACCCCTTGGCGCGCGGCTTCGAGCGCACGCCGATCGTGCGCGCGTACCGGGCGGTGGCCGAGTCCCTGCTCTGGCTGTGGCTCGGTGATCTGCGCGCGGCGCGCGGCACGCTCGTATCGGCGGCGGCCGACAGCCCGATCGCGCTTCCCTTCGCGGGGCTCGGCGTCGCCCTCGCCCGTCGTCTGGGCCTGGCCATCGAGGGTCACACGGGCGTTCTCTCGCGCGCTCTCGCCGAGGTGCTGCCGCCCACGGCGCGGATGGATCTGCTCGTGGACCGCGCGATCAGCGCCTACCTCTCCGCCGAGACCGACGCCGCCGCCGTGCAGATGTCGCTGTGGAGCGAGCGCGGTGCGCCGCAGGGCTGCTTCGCGCTGCCGGGTCTGGACGAGCTGGGCCCGCTGGAGGTGGCCATCGCCGGGGAGCCGTCGGATGCGGCGCGCGCCCGGCAGCTGCGCGAGAAGGTCAGGGCGGCGCGGGCGGGATCCTGGGCGAGGGACCTCGGCATGATCGCCGAGTCCGGCAGGGAGGTCGCTTCGCCCTTCGAGCGTGCGCGGCTGGAGTCTGTGCTGGGCACGGCGTATCTGCTGCGCGAGGACTTCTCGACGGCGCGACGGCACCTGCAGATGGCGCGGAGCCTCTTCGAGGAGGCCGGCGCCGTTGCCTGGGGGCGGGCCGCCGACGTCCGTCTCGCGCGTCTGGGCGAGGCCGAGGCCGCGGCGAAGCGCATCTCCACCGGCCCGATCGTGACGCTTCCCCCCGGAGACCCTCTGGATCGCTGCCGGATGGTCTGGGCGCCTCTGCTCACCGAGCGTGAGCTCGAGGTGGCGATGCTGATCGCCGGCGGCGCCAGCAACCGGGAGATCGCCGACACGATCAACGTGTCGGTGCGCACCGTCGAAGTGCATGCGACGCGGGTGTTCACCAAGCTCGACGTGCGCACGCGGGCGGGCCTCACGGTGCTGGCCTATCGCACCGGTCACCACGTGTGACGAGCGGATGCCGCGTCTGCCCGGCGCCGCACAGGCGTGCCCGCGGCCGGACGCACGGACGCATCCGCAGAAATGTGGAAACCACTGATGTGTCCGTGCCGATGCCCGCCTAGCGTCGGAATGTCGTCAGTGGGACTGCGGCGAACCCGTCCATCAAAGAACAGGAACACGATGAGCAAACAGCACCGTCGCTGGCGCAGCATCTCGCAGGCGTTGGCGGTTCTGGCGACCGGAGCGGTCGTGGCCACCATGGGTGCCACGGCATCCGTGGCCGCGACCGAGCCCGAGGCCACGACCAGCAGCAGCTCGGCCGCCGTCAACGGCTATCGCAATGTCGGCTACTTCGCCCAGTGGGGCGTGTACGGCAGGGGTTTCCAAGCCAAGCAGCTCGACGTCTCGGGCACCGCCGCCGACCTCACCCACATCAACTACTCCTTCGGCAACATCCACCATCAGACGCTGGAGTGCTTCATCGCCAACAAGGCGCAGGGCACCGGGCCCAACGGCTCCGACGGCGCCGGCGACGCCTGGGCCGACTTCGGCATGGGCTACAACGAGAGCAACTCCGTCTCCGGCGAGCGCGACGCCTGGGATCAGCCGCTGGCCGGCTCCTTCAACCAGCTCAAGCAGCTCAAGGCGAAGCATCCGCACCTGAAGGTGATGCTGTCGATGGGCGGCTGGACGTGGTCGAAGAACTTCTCGGCCGCCGCCGCGACGCCGCAGGCGCGCGAGAAGCTAGTGTCGAGCTGCATCGACATCTACATCAAGGGCAACCTTCCGCGGATCGACGGCCGCGGCGGGCCAGGTGCCGCCGTCGGCGTGTTCGACGGCATCGACCTCGACTGGGAGTGGCCCGGTTCGCACAACGGGCTCGAGGGCAACATCGTCGACGTCGAGAACGACGCGGCCAACTTCAAGGAGCTCATCAAAGAGTTCCGTCGCCAGCTGGACGCGGTCTCGGCCACGACCGGCAAGTACTACGAGCTCTCGGCGTTCCTCCCGGCCAACCCGGAGGACATCGCGGCGGGCGGATGGAACGATCCTGAGCTGTTCGACTACCTCGACTTCGGGAACGTGCAGGGCTACGACCTGCACGGCGCCTGGGACGGCGCGCTGACCGGCCACCAGGCCAACCTCTGGGACGACCCGGCCGACCCGCGTCCGGCCCATCGCCAGTTCAGCGTCGACAAGGCGGTCAAGGAGTATCTGCGCACCGGGATCGACCCCGCCCAGCTCGGCATCGGCCTCGGCGCCTACGGTCGCGGCTGGAGGGGAGCGACTTCGGCCGAGCCCTGGGGTCCCGCAGGCGGCGCCGGCCCCGGCACCTGGGAGTCCGGTAACGAGGACTACGACGTGCTGAAGACCCGCGGCACCGGCTACTACGACGCCTCCATCGGTGCGGCCTGGAGGTACGACGGCAACCAGTGGTGGAGCTATGACAACCTGCAGACCACCGTGCAGAAGGCCCAGTACATCCTGGACTACGGCCTCGGCGGCGGCATGTGGTGGGAGCTCTCGGGCGACCGCAACGGCGAGTTGATCGGCGCCCTGGCCGACGTGCTGCGCACGGGGGAGCCCGGGCCGACGGATCCGACGGACCCCACGGACCCGACCGAGCCCACCGAGCCCACCGACCCGACCGAGCCCGGTGAGTGCATCGTCCTGCCCTGGTCGCCCAGCACCGTCTATGTCGGCGGCAACACGGTCTCGTACAACGGATCGGTGTACAAGGCCAAGTGGTGGACGCAGGGAGACCGACCGGGTGAGAACCAGGTCTGGGAGCACGACGGCGACTGCGGCGGAAGCAGCACCGATCCGGGTGAAGAACCGGGCGACTGCTTCGCAGCGTGGAGCGCCCTGGCCGTCTACACCGGCGGCGCGCAGGTCACCCACCAGGGTGTGAACTACCGTGCGCAGTGGTGGACGCAGGGCAATGTCCCCGGGACCGAGCAGTGGGGTCCCTGGCAGGCGATCGGCGGCTGCAGCTGATCTGTCCTGAGTGAGCGCGCGGGCGTCCCGGCTGCAGAGCCGGGACGCCCGTTCGCGTCACCCCTGAGGGAGGGAGAGCCGGCCGTCCGCCGCCTCGACGAGGCCGTCGGCGATGAGGGAGTCGATCGCGCGGTCACGCTGGGCGGCATCCGTCCATTCCGGAATGACCTGGTCCAGCAGAACGCTCTCCGGAGCCGCCTCCCGCAGGATCCGCAGGACGACGCCGCGGGCCTGCCGGTCCGAGCCCTCGTAGCGGGCCTGGCGGCGGCGGGTGTCACCGGTGTCCGGGTAGCCGGCCGCCCGCCAGGCGCAGTGCTCGCGGATCGGGCAGAGATCGCAGCGGGGCGCGCGGGCGGTGCAGACGACCGCACCCAGCTCCATCGCGGCCGCGTTGAGGACGGTCGAGTCCTCGCGGCTGTCCTCGAGGAAGGCCGCCATGGTTTCCAGGTCGCGCCGCGCCGGCGGCGCCGGCTGGGAGCGCGCCTCGACCGCACGCGCCAGGACCCGGCGCGTGTTGGTGTCCACGACGGGATGGTGCTCGCCATAGGCGAAGACCGCGACCGCCCGTGCGGTGTAGTCGCCGATGCCGCTGAGGGCGAGAAGCGCTTCGACGTCGCGAGGGACGACGCCGTCGTGGCGCTCGCAGATCTCCACGGCGGCACGGTGCAGCCACAGCGCGCGCCGCGGGTAGCCGAGGTTGGCCCACTGGGTGACGGTCTCGGCCGGCGTCGCCGCCGCCTGCGCGGTCGGGGTGGGCCAGCGGGCGAGCCAGGCCTCCAGATGCGGGATCACCCGTGTCACCGGCGTCTGCTGCAGCATGAACTCGCTCACGAGCGTGCCCCAGGCTCCGAATCCGGTGTGAAAGTCGGCGCGCCGCCAGGGCAGATCCCGCGCGTTCTCGCGGTACCAGGCGGCAAGCGCAGTCTGAGCGCTTGCTGAGAGGCTTGCATCGGGGGTCATCGTGTTTCAGCCTAGGCGGATACCGGGGGCATCACGGCTCCTCGGTTCCGTGCAAGGAGGACAGGACGATGCGTACCCGTAGACCGGGCGTGATGGTCATCGCGGCGCTGGCGGTCGCCGCCCTGGCGGGGTGCTCCACACCGAGCGGTCCGCCCGTGCCCACGACGCCGATCGAACCCGACCCCGCCGTCACCGACGAGACACCGCCTCCCGCCACCGCGGATCCGGAGGATCCCGCGACCTGGCGGATCGACGGAGCCGGGATCGGCCCGGTGCTCCTCGGCGACGACTTCGCCGAGACCCTGGACGAGCTTCCCGATTCCTGGAACAACGACGAGCAGTGCTCGCAGGTGGCGTTCTGGAATGCGCCCGACGGCAGCTACATGGCGGCCTTCTCCCGTGATGCGGGCGACGACACGGCGCCGATCGACCTCGTCTCGGTCTCCGCGCCCGCGGATGCCGTGACGGCGGCGGGTCCGGTGACCGAGGAGGATCTCGGCATCGGTGCGACCAAGGACCAGGTGCGTGCCGCCTATCCGCACGCCGACGAAGGCGAGGCGGCGATCGGCGACGGCTCGACCTGGATGCGGATCGCCTTCGAGGGCGGGGCCGCGATCTTCTTCCAGTACGCCCGCGACGCGGAGGAGGCGTTCGGCGTCGTGGTGACGACGCTGCTGGAGCCGCCCTATGAGCAGTGCGGCTGAGCGCCGTAGGCTGGGGGAGTGGTCACCCCTGGCATCCTGCTCGTAGACAAACCCGGTGGACTGACGAGTCATGATGTCGTCGCCCGCACGCGAAGGGCCCTCGGCACACGCAAGGTGGGCCACGCCGGAACGCTCGATCCGATGGCGACCGGCCTGCTCGTCCTGGGCATCGAGGGGGCGACGCGGCTCCTGACCTACATCGTCGGCGCCGACAAGACCTATCTGGCCACGATCCGGCTCGGGCAGGGCACGACCACCGACGACGCGGAGGGCGAGATCGTCGCGGAGGCGTCCGCGGATGCCGTCGCGGCGCTGTCCGCCGAGCGTATCGCCGCCGGCATCGCTGACCTCACCGGGGGGATCTCCCAGGTGCCCAGTGCCGTCTCGGCCATCAAGGTCGATGGGCGGCGCGCCTATGACCGGGTGCGTGCGGGGGAGGAGGTCACCCTCGCCGCACGCGAGGTGATCGTCTCGCGGTTCGAGCTGCTCGCGCAGCGTTCGGCAGAGGGATGCCGGGATCTCGACGTCGTCGTGGACTGCTCGTCCGGCACCTACATCCGTGCGCTCGCCCGCGACCTCGGCGCGGCCCTCGGCGTCGGCGGGCATCTGACGGCTCTGCGCCGCACGAGGGTCGGGCCCTTCGACGTGGTGGACGCGGTCGGGATCGACGGGCTCGATCCGGCGGTGCTCCTGACACCGGCGGATGCGGCATCCATCGTACTCGCCCCGCTCCCGGTGTCTGCGGACGAGGCGCGCGACCTGCGGCACGGGAAGCGTCTGCCCGGACAGGCCGACAGGCTCGCCGGGCCACTGGCCGCGGCCATCGACCCGGACGGCGCGCTCGTCGGCATCGTCGAGCGGCGCGGAGACGACCTGAAGAGCGCGATGAACATGCCCGAGGAGGCGCGATGATTCTCTGGTTCACGACGGTGCAGATCGTCATCGCGTGCGCGGCGGGACTGCTGTGCCTCGGCCTCGGCTTCGCGGGTCGCCGGCCGAGCGACCTCACCGTCGGCAGCCTCGCCCTGGTGGAGCTGCTCCTGGTCGTCCAGGTGGTGATCGCGATCATCGCGCCCTGGGCGGGCAACACCCCCACGGGCGACCTGCTGGAGTACTGGGTCTACCTGATCTCGGCGCTGCTGCTCCCGGTCGGCGGAGTGATCTGGGCGCTCGTCGAACGGTCCCGCTGGAGCACCGTGATCATGGGCGTCGTGGCCCTCGCCCTCGCGGTGATGGTCTGGCGGATGCACGTCATCTGGACGATCCAGATCGCGTGAGACCGCTCCTCACCGCCGTCGTCAGCCCTCCCGCTCAGGAGTCGGCGGTGCGCGCCATAGGATGGGAGGCGCTATGAGCACCGTTTCCTCCCGCCCCCGCATGACCGGCATCGGCCGCGTACTGGTGATCGTCTACGCCGTGATGGCGCTGGCCTCGACCGGGCGCTCCTTCGTGCAGATCGTCCGCGACTTCGATGCGGCGCCGCTGGCCTACACGCTCTCGGCCGTCGCCGCGGTCGTCTACATCCTGGCCACGCTCGCGCTGATCTTCGCGCACCGGCCCGGGTGGTACATCGTCGCCTGGATCGCGATCGTCTTCGAGCTGACCGGCGTGCTCGTCGTCGGCACCCTGAGTCTGGCCGTTCCCGAGCTCTTCGCACACGCCTCCGTCTGGTCGTGGTTCGGCCTGGGGTATCTCTTCGTCCCGCTGGTGCTGCCGGTCTTCGGCATCTGGTGGCTGATCGCGCACCGTCCGCAGAAGGCGACGGCATGATCGTCTTCCGCGACCGCGCGGAGATCCCCGCGGACTTCGGCCCTTCGGCGGTCGCGATCGGCAAGTTCGACGGGGTGCACATCGGGCACCGGACCGTGATCGAGCGTCTGAAAGCGGATGCCGCGGCATCCGGCGCCCAGGCCGTGGCGGTCACCTTCGACCGCAATCCGCTCGCGCTGCTGCGTCCGGAGATCTGTCCCGAGGACATCGTCGGCGTCGAGCGGAAGCTCGAGCTCCTCGCCGAGCTCGGGCTCGACGCGACGCTGCTGCTCACCTTCGACGAGGCGCTGGCGTCGCTGGATCCGACCGTCTTCGTCGAGAGCCACCTCGTCAGCGCGCTGGGGGCGACGACGGTGCTGGTGGGCGAGGACTTCCGGTTCGGCCGCGGGGGCGCCGGGAATCCGCAGCTCCTCGCGCAGCTGGGTCCTCAGCACGGCTTCCGGGTGGACGTCGTGGAGGAGGTCATCTTTCCCGGCACCGACCGGCGCGTCTCCTCGAGCTGGATCCGCGAGCTCCTCGCCGCCGGCGACGTCTCCACCGCCGCCCGGGTGCTCGGGCGTCCCGTCGCGGTGCGCGGCGAGGTCGTGCACGGCCACAAGCGCGGGCGGGAGCTGGGCTTCCCGACGGCGAACCTGGCGCCGATCACGGACGCGATCGTGCCCGCCGACGGCGTGTACGCCGGGTGGCTGGACGATCACCGCACCGGCATCCGCCATCCCGCCGCGATCTCGGTGGGCACGAATCCGACCTTCGGCGACGTGCTCGTGCGCCAGGTGGAGGCGCATGTGCTCACCGGCGAGTGGCTGGAGCTGTACGGGCACGATGTGAGCGTGGAGTTCACGCGGCGCCTGCGGGGGATGGTGGCGTTCGAGGGCGTCGAGGCGCTGAAGGAGACGATGACGACCGATGTCGTCGAGGCGCGAGAGGTGCTCGGCCTGCGCGGCTGAGGTCTTTCCGGTCGCTCCGGATTCCTCGTGGGTGCGAAGATGCGCGCCGCGATCTTCGGTTTCTGCTCATCTGCGCAAGCAGGTGCGCGGATGCTGGCGCACGCCTATGCTGATCGCGAAGGAGGTGCGCATGGACGACGAGCTGCTCATGGTTCGCGTGGCCGAGCTGACCTACGACCAGGACAAGTCGCAGGCCGAGGTCGGCGCCCTCCTGGACATCTCGCGCTGGAAGGTCGGGCGCCTGCTCGCCCGCGCCCGCGAGGAGGGTATCGTCCGCATCGAGATCGTGCATCCGCGCGCCCGCCTCCTGAGCCTGGAGCGTCAGCTGAGCGAGCGGTTCGGGCTCGCCGGGGCGGCGATCGTCCCGGTCGCCGACGACGCGGAGGGCACCCTCGAGCGCGTCGCCGTCGCCGCGGCCGATCTGCTCGCCGCGATCCGCCCCGTGCCGCGCATGCTGGGCGTGAGCTGGGGGAAGACGCTCGCCGCCGTCGCCGAGGCGCTTCCGGAGGCCTGGGGAACGGGGATCTCCGTCGTGCAGCTCAACGGCGGAGTGAGCCTGAACCGGCGTTCGGGAGGCGCGGCATCCGTCGCCATGACCATCGCGCAGCGCGGCGGTGGGCAGGCGACGCTGCTGCCGAGCCCGGCGATCCTCGAGCGTGTGGAGACGAAGGAGGCGATCGAGTCCGATCGCTCCGTGGCCGCCATCCTGGACACCGCGGCGAACGCGCAGGTCCTGCTCTTCTCGGCCGGCCCCTGCGATCGCACCTCCGCGCACATCGAGAACGGCTACCTGAGCGTCGCCGACATCGACGAGCTCTCCCGCAGGGGAGCGGTGGGGGATGTGCTCGGCAGGTACATCGACGCCGAGGGTCACCTCGTCGACCCGCAGCTCGACGCCCGCACCGTCGGCGTGAGCCTGGACCGCCTTCGCGAGGCCGCCCACTCGATCTTCGTCACGACGGGGGATGCGAAGCACGACATTGCGCGTACAGTCGTCACCAGCGGGCTGTGCCGCGTCCTGGTGACCGACGAGAAGACAGCCAGAGTTCTCTTGGAGGAGAAGTGACAATCAAGGAACTGAGCCGCAGGGCCGTCGACGTGCTCGGCGCCGCCCCCGACGAGCAGACGCTGCGCCGCTTCCTGCACGGCCTTCCCGGGGTCGATGCGGTGGGGCTCGAGCAGCGCGCTGCGGGTCTCGGAACCCGCTCGATCAAGACGAGCTCGAAGCAGTGGGCGCTGGAGAAGATCATCCGGCTCATCGACCTCACCACCCTGGAGGGCGCCGACACTCCGGGCAAGGTGCGTTCCCTCGTGTCGAAGGCGAAGCATCCGGATGCCGCAGACCCCTCCTGCCCGCCCGTGGCCGCGGTCTGCGTCTACGGCGACATGGTCGGCCACGCCGTCCAGGCGCTCGGCGCCGCGCACGGCGATCCGGATGACGGGGCGATCTCGGTCGCCGCGGTCGCCACGGCCTTCCCGAGCGGCCGCGCATCGCTGGACATCAAGCTCGCCGACACGGCCGACGCCGTCGCCGCGGGCGCCGACGAGATCGACATGGTCATCGACCGCGGGGCGTTCCTGACCGGCAACTACGGCCTGGTCTTCGACCAGATCGTGCAGGTCAAGGAAGCCTGCCGGCGCGCCGACGGCACCCACGCCTCGCTCAAGGTCATCCTCGAGACCGGCGAGCTGAACACCTACGACAACATCAAGCGCGCCTCGTGGCTGGCGATTCTCGCCGGCGGGGACTTCATCAAGACCTCCACCGGCAAGGTGCAGCCGGCGGCGACCCTGCCGACGACGCTCCTCATGCTCGAGACCGTCCGCGACTGGCACCGCCTCACGGGGGAGAAGATCGGCGTGAAGCCCGCCGGCGGCATCCGCTCCTCGAAGGATGCCGTGAAATACCTCGTCACCGTCGCCGAGACGGCCGGCGAGGAGTGGCTGCAACCGCACCTGTTCCGCTTCGGCGCCTCGAGCCTTCTCAACGACGTGCTGCTGCAGCGCCAGAAGCTCACCACCGGCCACTACTCCGGTGCCGACTACGTCACGATCGACTAGGGCACTTCGACACGCCGCCTGCGGCGGCTGCTCAGCAACCAGTTCGACGCCGCAAGCGGCGACAGTGAGGAAAGCACATGTCATTCCTGGAATATGCACCGGCCCCCGAGTCGAAGGCGATCCTGAACCTCCGTGAGAGCTATGGCCTCTTCATCGACGGCGAGTTCGCGACCGGCGGCGGCACGGCGTTCAAGACGATCTCGCCGGCCGACGAGTCCGTGATCGCGACCGTGTCCGCGGCCGACGAGGCGGACATCGACCGTGCCGTCGCGGCGGCGCGTCGCGCCTATGACAAGGTCTGGTCGAGGATGAGCGGCCGCGACCGCGGCAAATACCTCTTCCGCATCGCCCGTCTCGTGCAGGAGCGCGCTCGCGAGCTCGCCGTGGCCGAGAGCCTCGACAACGGCAAGCCGATCAAGGAGAGCCGCGACGTCGACGTGCCGCTCGTGGCGGCATGGTTCTTCTACTACGCCGGCTGGGCCGACAAGCTCGATCACGCCGGTCTCGGCGCCAACCCGCAGTCGCTGGGCGTGGCGGGACAGGTCATCCCGTGGAACTTCCCGCTGCTGATGCTCGCGTGGAAGATCGCCCCGGCGCTCGCCGCGGGAAACACGGTCGTGCTCAAGCCCGCAGAGACCACGCCGCTGTCGGCACTGCTGTTCGCCGAGATCCTCCAGCAGGCCGACCTGCCCCCCGGCGTCGTGAACATCGTGACGGGTGCGGGGGCCGCCGGCGCGGCGCTCGTGCGGCATCCGGATGTCGACAAGGTCGCCTTCACCGGCTCGACCGGCGTCGGGCGCGACATCGCCAAGGCGGTCGCCGGCACGCACAAGAAGGTGACGCTGGAGCTCGGCGGCAAGGCGGCCAACATCGTCTTCGACGACGCCCCCCTCGACCAGGCGGTCGAGGGCATCGTCAACGGCATCTTCTTCAACCAGGGGCACGTGTGCTGCGCGGGCAGCAGGCTCCTCGTGCAGGAGTCGATCCACGACGAGGTCATCGACCGGCTCAAGTGGCGCCTGTCGACCCTGCGACTGGGCGACCCGCTCGACAAGAACACCGACATCGGGGCGATCAACTCCGCGGCGCAGCTCGAGCGCATCCGCGAGCTCAGCGCGATCGGCGAGCAGGAGGGCGCCCAGCGCTGGAGCGCCGACTGCGTCATCCCGGAGAAGGGCTTCTGGTTCGCCCCGACGATCTTCACCGGCGTCGAGGCCTCGCATCGCATCGCGCGGGAGGAGGTGTTCGGGCCGGTGCTGTCGGTGCTGACGTTCCGCACTCCCGCCGAGGCCATCGCCAAGGCCAACAACACCCCCTACGGCCTCTCGGCCGGGATCTGGACCGACAAGGGCTCGCGCATCCTCGCCGTCGCCGACAGGCTGCGCGCCGGCGTCATCTGGGCCAACACCTTCAACCGCTTCGACCCGGCCAGTCCCTTCGGCGGCTACAAGGAGTCCGGCTACGGCCGCGAGGGCGGACGCCACGGGCTGGCCGCCTACCTGAAGCCCGCCGGATCGGCCCGCGCCCTTCGTCTCGATCCGGCTTCGCCGGTTCTCGCTCAGGAGCCGCAGGGCAAGACGAAACGCCGCAGCACCGCGAAGGGAGCACGAGCATGAGCAAGCGTCTCAGCATCCCCAAGACCTACAAGCTCGCGATCGGCGGGGCCTTCCCCCGCAGCGAGTCCGGCCGCACCTACGAGGTGCTCTCGGCGAAGGGCGAGTTCCTCGCCAACGCCGCCCTGGCCTCGCGGAAGGATGCCCGTGATGCCGTCGTGGCCGCCCGCGCCGCCGTCAAGGGGTGGTCGGGGGCGACCGCCTACAACCGCGGGCAGGTGCTCTATCGCATCGCCGAGCTGCTCGAGGGCCGCCGGGCCCAGTTCGTCGACGAGATCGCCCGCCAGGAGGGCGTGAGCGCCTCCGCCGCGGGGGCCCAGGTCGACGAGGCCATCGACCGCTGGGTCTGGTACGCGGGCTGGTGCGACAAGTACGCGCAGGTCGCCGGAGGCGCCAACCCGGTCGCCGGCCCCTACTTCAACATCTCCGTGCCCGAGCCGACGGGTGTCGTCGCGATCGTCGCACCGCAGGACACCGCGCTCCTCGGACTCGTCTCGGTCGTCGCTCCGGCGCTCGTCACGGGCAACGCCGTCGTCGTGATCGCCAGCGAGCGGCATCCGCTCTCCGCGATCAGCCTCGCCGAGGTGCTGGCGACATCCGATGTCCCCGGGGGCGTCGTGAACATCCTCACGGGCTCTCCCTCCGAGATCGCCCCATGGCTGGCCTCGCACGCCGACGTCAACGCGATCGACCTCGCAGGCGCCGGTGAGACCGACTGGGTCGAGCTCCAGGTCTCCGCCGCCGACACCCTCAAGCGCGTGCTCGCCCCCGAGCCGGACACCGACGCGGTGCCGGTGAGTATCGATCGCATCACGGCCTTCACCGAGACGAAGACGGTCTGGCACACGAAGAGTATGGTCTGAGCATGGCGAGGGCACGGTGGGGGATCGGAGCGCTGGCGGGAACGCTTGCTCTGGTGCTCTCCGCCTGCGCGCCCGGGGTTCGGACGGAGGAGCCTTCGGTGGTTCCTCCGGTGGGGCCCGCACCCTCGCCCAGCGAAGAGGTCACCCTGGCCCCGCCGCCGGAGATCGAGCTGCCGGCCGACTGCCGGGAGATCTTCGACGAGGCCTTCATCTCCGAGATGGAGGCCGCCCATCTTCCGCTGAACGACCCGGGCATCACCATGCGATCGACCGAGCTCGAACTCGGCGGCGAGATCCTCGCCACCGAGCCGTCGCTGCGGTGCACCTGGGGTCTTCCCTCCGAGGTCGGCATCGCGACCACGATCGCCCTGGTCACCTCCGAGCAGCGCGGGGGTCTGATCGCCGAGGCGGAGGCGAACGAGTTCGCCTGCGAGCCGCGGACCGCCGACGAGGTGCGCTGCAGCATCTCGGTGCGCGAGGAGGATCCCGACTGGGGCGCCTACGCCCACGGTGCCGAGTACGCCCTGCGCGGGAACTCCTGGGTGGCGACGCAGTGGTTGAACGTCGAGATCCCGGGCTACACCGACGACATCGTCGCGGCGCTCTGGGACTGAGCCCGCGGATGCCGTAAACTGGTCACTGCTTCGCCATCCGGCGCGCGTGCGCGGTCTGCACGGTCGCGGCGGAGTCACTGCCCGCAGTCCTGGCCCACGCCACACGCGGGAACGAAACACGACCCCGACGCCCCCGGCGTCCTGTCATTCACGCTCAGGAGGAGCATGCCGACTACGGCACCGACCGCTCAGCGGCGCAAGAAGACCTCGCGTCGAGACGACGAGGCACCGCTGATCCCGATCCTCGCGCGCAAGGTGCGAGAGACCGAGGCCAAGGCCCAACGCGGAAAGCTCGGCCCCACCAATCGCGTCAAGTTCCAGGTGATCGCCTTCCTCGTGCGCGAGGAGCGCGCCCGCGTCAAGACCGACCCCGAGCTGTCGGATGCCGCGCGGGCAGAGCTGCTCAAGCGCCTCGACGGCGTGGCGACCATCCTCGCCAAGACCGCGGCCCGAGACACCTCCCTCATCCAGCTGCTGGAGGCCGATCAGGCGACGAGCCCCGTCGCCAAGCGGATGCGGCGCGACTGGCTGCTGGAGTCCGGCGCCGAACTCGCCCCGGAGGAGCTCATCATCACCGATGCGGCACCCGCGGCGAAGGCGCCCGTGGTGCCGGAGGCGCTCGCCGAGCGTCAGGTGCTGCCTCCCTCGGTCGAGTCGAGGCTGCTGGCCAACCCCTTCCTGGCGCCCGATCTGACCCCGCGCAGCACCGCGACCCCCCGTCGCCGGCTGGACGACTGGGAGCTCATGGGCCCGCTCTACAAGGCCTTCGAGACCGGCGCCGGCGGGTCGTCGGCGACCATGGCGCTGCCGGAGCCTCCCGAGTATGACCGTCTCTCGCCCAAGGGGCGCGAGATCATGGTGCACCAGTCGCGGTTCCTCGAGGCCGTGCGCGAGGGGCACCGCACCTTCCTCCTGGCCGACGAGCCGGGGCTGGGGAAGACCGCGCAGTCGGTGCTGGCGGCATCCATCGCCGGTGCCTATCCGCTCCTCGCCGTCGTGCCCAACGTCGTGAAGATGAACTGGGCGCGCGAAGTGGAGCGATGGACGCCGCAGCGCCGCGCCACCGTGATCCACGGCGACGGGCAGGACATCGACGCCTTCGCCGACATCTTCATCGTCAACTACGAGATCCTCGATCGTCACCTGTCGTGGCTGAGCTCGATCGGGCTCAAGGTCATGGTCGTCGACGAGGCGCACTTCATC